>NZ_CP083553.1:990000-1298571 GCF_025144465.1 Leisingera sp. S132 | reverse complement strand
TGAGCCCCGCCAGCGACATCACCTGGAACCCGCCGCTGTCGGTCAGGATCGGGCGCTCCCAGTTCATGAACTTGTGCAAGCCCCCCAAGCGGTCAATGCGCTCTGCGGTCGGGCGCAGCATCAGGTGGTAGGTATTGCCCAAGAGGATATCGGCCCCGGTCGCGCGCACGCTTTCCGGCATCATCGCCTTGACCGTTGCGGCGGTGCCAACCGGCATGAAGGCAGGGGTGCGGATTTCGCCGCGCGGGGTGTGGATGACACCGGTGCGCGCTTTCCCGTCGGTCGCTTTCATTTCGAAGTTGAAAAGGGTAGCCATATCGTATTCCTGCGCTTCTCTGCCGCATAGCTGCCGCGGCGATTCCCCCTAATGCCAAGGAGCCCCGCGTATGTCCACAGCCGACCCTGCACCGCAATTGAAACTCGGCTGGGAAGAATGGGTCAGCCTTCCGGATCTTGGCCTGCCCGCGCTGCGGGTCAAGGTCGACACCGGCGCCCGCACCTCGTCGCTGCACGCGACCGGGATTGAAACTTTCGGGCCCGCCAGCGCCCCCAAAGTGCGCTTTATGGTGCACCCCATTCCCGGCCAGTACGATCTGGAAATCCCCTGCTCTGCCCTGATCAAGGACCGGCGCGAGGTGACATCGTCAAACGGCGAAAGCGAGATGCGCTTTGTGATCGAAACCCCGCTGGAGATCGGCGGCCAGTCCTGGCCGGTGGAGCTGACGCTGACCGACCGGCGCGGCATGGCCAAGCATATGCTGCTCGGCCGCCAGGCGCTGACCGAGAACGTGACCGTGGTGCCCGGCGAACGCATGTGCCAGCCGGCGCTGGACTATTCCGTCTACGCCTCTGCCAACATCCGCAAATCCGCCCCCAAGCGCGCCTTGCGCATCGCCGTTCTCAGCCGCGAGGACAATTATTCCACCCGCCGCCTGGTGGAAGAAGGCGAAAACCGCGGCCATACGGTCGAGGTGATCAACACCACCCGCTGCTACATGGCGCTGAACGCGCTGGCGCCGGAAATCCACTATGACGGCAAGCGCCTGCCCCGCTATGACGCGGTGATCCCGCGCATCGGCGCCTCTGTCACCCAGTACGGCACCGCGCTCTTGCGCCAGTTCGAAACGCTCGGCACCTTCTGCGTCAACGGCTCCGAAGGCATCACCGCCAGCCGCGACAAGCTGCACGCGCACCAGATCCTCGCGCGCCACAAGATCGGCATGCCCGCCACCGCCTTTGCCGCCTCGCCCAAGGACACCGGCAGCCTGATCCAGATCGTCGGCGGCGCGCCCCTGATCGTGAAGCTGCTGGAAAGCACCCAGGGCAAGGGCGTGGTGCTGGCGGAAACCAAGAAGGCCGCCGAAAGTGTGATCACCGCCTTCCGCGGGCTCAAGGCAAACTTCCTGGTGCAGCAGTTCGTCAAGGAGGCCGCGGGCGTGGACATCCGCTGCTTCGTCGTCGGCTCCAAGGTGGTGGCCTCGATGAAACGTTCGGGGGCGGAGGGCGACTTCCGCTCCAACCTGCACCTGGGCGGCAGCGCCGAGACGGTCCGCATCAGCAAGGAGGAGCGGGCCACCGCTGTGCGCGCGGCCCGCGCGTTTGGCCTCAATGTGGCGGGCGTCGACCTGCTGCGCTCGGAAACCGGCCCCAAGGTGCTGGAGGTGAACTCCTCCCCCGGCCTGGAAGGGATCGAGAAGACCTCCGCCAAGAATATCGCGGGCCTGATTTATGCCGAGATCGAGCACCGGGTCCGCCCGGCCCCGCTGCGGCGGCTGAAACCCTCCAGCAACTGACCTGTGCCGGCAGGCCTGTCCGGGCTTGCCAGCCTGCGCTGCGAGGCGTCATATACGCCCGCAACCTCTTGAAACTGCCGCGGCAAACACTCACTTGCATACCATTGCACACAAAGAGGCCTGTCATTGAACAAGGCCAAGACACCGGGCGCAGAGCCCCTGCCCGGCGCGCCGGCGGAACCGGCTGCGCTTGCAGCTCCTGCGGCCCCCGCTGATCCATCAAAGGAATTTTACATGAACGAAGACCTCATCCTCGACCTCCTGTCCGGCAACCTGCTGTATCTGCTGGGCGCGGTGCTGCTGATCATCATTGTCCTTAAGGGCATCAAGATCGTGCCGCAGTCGGAGAAATACGTGGTCGAACGCTTTGGCCGCCTGCATTCGGTGCTGGGCCCGGGTATCAACTTTATCGTGCCCTTCCTGGATGTGGCCCGCCACAAGATCTCGATCCTGGAACGCCAGCTGCCCAACGCCACCCAGGACGCGATCACCAAGGACAACGTGCTGGTGCAGATCGACACGTCGGTGTTCTACCGCATTCTGGAACCGGAAAAGACCGTCTACCGGATCCGCGACGTGGATGGCGCCATTGCCACCACCGTGGCCGGCATCGTGCGTGCCGAGATCGGCAAGATGGACCTGGACGAGGTGCAGTCGAACCGCGCCCAGCTGATCGCCCGCATCCAGGAAAGCGTCGAGAGCGCAGTGGATGACTGGGGCATCGAAGTGACCCGCGCCGAGATCCTGGACGTGAATCTGGACCAGGCCACCCGCGACGCCATGCTGCAGCAGCTGAACGCCGAGCGCGCCCGCCGCGCCGAAGTCACCAAGGCCGAAGGCCAGAAACGCGCAGTGGAGCTCAATGCCGATGCGGAGCTTTATGCCGCCGAGCAGACCGCCAAGGCCCGCCGCATCCAGGCCGAGGCAGAGGCCTATGCCACCGAAGTGGTCGCCAAGGCGATCCGCGAAAACGGCATCGAGGCGGCCCAGTACCAGGTCGCCCTGAAACAGGTGGAATCGCTGACCGCGCTCGGCAAGGGCGAAGGCAAGCAGACCATCCTGGTCCCGGCCCACGCGCTGGAAGCCTTCGGCAATGCCTTCAACCTGCTGAAAGGGGGCAAGTGATGGACACCCCCTTCTGGGCCCTGTGGTGGGTCTGGGGCGCGGGCGCGCTGGTGCTGGCGATCCTCGAGGTGCTGGCGCCGGGCTTTGTCTTCCTGGGCTTTGCCATTGGCGCCGCGGTGGTGGCGCTGCTGCTGCTGGCCGGCGCCGGCATCACCCTGCCGCCGCTGCTCCTGAGCTTCGCCGCCCTGTCGCTGGCGGCCTGGCTGGTGATGCGCAAGCTCTTCGCCCTGCCCAAGGGCCAGGTGAAGACCTTCAACCACGATATCAACGACTGATCCTTTGGCCGGAGCCCGCTTGGGCTCCGGTTCTGGTGTGGCACTTACCTCCAGCCGGCGCGGCCTCTCGGCACGCAGCCTCCCGCTGCACCTTTTAACACGAGCCAGGCACCGGCGCATTTCCCCTCAATAACCAGCAAGTCCGGCGGCACCATGACCTTGCGAGCCGCACGGGCTGTGCAGCAAGCACCGCCCTCTCTTGCCAACCGCGGTGTCAGGTCGCCGACCTACAACACCCGTCTCATTGCGCTGAAGTTCTCTTTTGAGACCACCTGCGGGCGGGGCGAGATGAAGCGGCACATGCAGTTCCGCACCCAGCCGCGCAAGCTCCCCGTGGTGTTCAGCGCCGAGGAAGTAGCGGCGCTGCTGCGGGTCGTACCAGGACCGGGGCTGAAGAACCGGGCGGCGCTCAGAATTTTCTATGGGGCCGCGCTCAGTGCATCTGAAGCCTGCAATCTCAAGGTCAGCGATATCGACAGCGACCGGATGCTGATCCATGTCGAACAGGGCAAGTGGCGGAAGGACCGGAGTTTCATGCTGTCGCCGGGATTGCTGAACCTGCTGCGCGATTACTGGCGCGAGGCGCGGCCCGAGGGCTGATTGTTTCCGGGCAAGCCCAAGATCAACCCCCTCTCGTCGCGCCAGCTCCACCGCACCTTCAGCTCGGCAAAGCTCATCGCGGGGATCAAGAAGCCAGGCAGCACGCTGCACACGCTGCGGCATAGCTTCGCGACACATCTTCTGGAGGCTGGGACAGATCTGCGGGTGATCCAGGTGCTGCTCGGGCATTCCATACTCGAGACAACGGAGCGCTACACACATGTCGCCACGAAGCTGATCCGTGACACGGCAGCCCCTACGAGACGCTGGCCAAGCTGCAGGATCGAAGGCGGGATAAGCGGACCGGGGCGGTGCCCCGCCCGAGGCTTGAAATCGCTGACATCTTTCGCGCCCATGGTCCCGCATGGCGGCGGGCCAATGCCGGGCATGTCAGCCACACCCAGCTCAGGGTAATGTCCACTGCCCGGCAGTGCATTGCTAAGCAATGTCACGAGAGGGGGCGATCGAAGCCTGCCGGACCGAGGCGCTCGGCGGGCATGTGCCCCCTGAAACTGGTCCGGAGTGAATGCGAATTTTTGGGAACATTTCTGGCAAGAGAGGGAGTGTACCGATGCCGAAGAAACGATTGAGCGACGAACAGATTGCCTTTGCTTTAAGGCAAGCGGAAGCCGGGACGGCGGTTGGAGAGATTTGCCGCAAGATGGGGGTCGCGGAAGCGACGTTCTATCGCGGTAAGAAGGTCTATGCGGGGATGGGTGTGTCGGAGATCCGGCGGCTGAAACAGCTCGAAGACGAGAACAGCAAGCTGAAGCGCCTGGTCGCTGATCTGACGCTGGACAAAACGATGTTGCAGGACGCGCTGAGAAAAAAGTGGTGAAGCCTGTCCGCCGCCGCGAGGTCGTCCGGCACTATCAGGGTGTGTTTGAGGTGTCGGAGCGCCGTGCTTGTAATGCCATGGGCTTCGGACGGGCTTCCCGCAGATATCAATCCAGGCGCGATCCGGCGGTTGAATTGCGGATGCGCCTGAAGGAGTTGGCCGAAAGCCGTGTGCGGTATGGATATCGTCGCCTGCACATACTGCTGCAAAGGGAGGGGTGGCATGTGAACCACAAGCGCCTGTACCGCCTGTACTGCGAAGAGGGCCTGTCGATCCGGACCCGCAGCCCGAAGCGGCGCCGGGCCTGCCGGTATCGATCCGGCCGATCCGAGGCTGACGGCATGAATGAGATCTGGGCAATCCCTGCCCGGCAGGCGATGCCGTGCATCGCCGGGAGGGGACTTCATGTCGGACCGGCCGTTCGACGAAAAACCGTTTCGTATTGCGACCATTGCCGACTGCTTTACGAGAGAGGCTCTCGCGACTGCTGCGAGGACAAACTTCCGAGCCTGCCAGGTCAGTGATGAATTGGATCGGTTAGCCCGGATCCGAGGCAAGCCACGAAGCATTCGAGCCGACAAGGGGCCTGAGTTCGCCGGCCGGTTACTTGACCAGCGGGCCTACCTGAACAAGGTCGAGTTGGACTTCTCGAGGCCCGGAAAACCGAAAGATAACGCATACATCGAAGCGTTCAACAGCCGCCTTAGACAGGAATGCTTGAACGCCTCATGGTTCCTGTCGATGGACGACGCCCGAAAGCGGATCAGCGAATGGAGAGCCGATTACAATGAAGCCAGGCCGCATTCCTCGCCGGGGAACTTGACGCCGAGCGAATGTGCGGCCCAACTGAACGAAACCCGAAAGGTCGCATGAAGCCCGGGCCAAAAATGGGGTGAGCTCCAGACCCACGATGCACTAACAATTAAACCGGACCACCCGATGGGGGCACGCCACATACAGGCGCAGGGCAAAGGCAAGCTCACTTTTCGGCCCTCAAAACCGGAACCCGACTCCGGCCAGCAGGCTGTGCGTCACCGCGTCATGGCGGAAGAAACTGCCGGTGCCGCGGGTGCCTTCCTCATACTCCACCCCCAGCCCGCGGTAGAGCACATAGATGGACGCATTTTTCCAGCGGTGATGCACCAGGCCGCCCATCACCGACCAGCTCTCCTCCGACCCGGCGCCGAAACCGCCGATGTCCCCTTCCAGGGTCACGCTGAAGCTGTCCGACAGCCGCCGTTCCCAGCGCATGCCAACCACGGGATCGGTCCAGTCCGCCCCGCGCCGCAGGGCCGCCCCCGGCAAGGAGGCGGTCACATCCACGTCCCAGTGGCGCAGGCCCCCGAAAACTTCGAACTGGTCGAGCCCGCGGCCGAACCGGTAGGTCACCAGCGCCTCGGCCAGGTTCTGGTCATAGCGCACCCCGCCCGGCCCCACTGACGACAGCGCATTGGAATCGGCATCCAGCACCGCATAGCGCAGCCGGAAACCGAAGTTGCTGTAGTGGGTGCCCTCGAACTGCAGCATCCCGCCCGCCTGCAACTGGTCGAACACATCGCCGGCGTCAATGGAAACATCGCCGCCGCTCCAGCCCAGCTCGGTCGTGCTGTCGATGGAAGGCGCCACCATGAAGGGCGTCAGCTGCCACTGCCAGCTTTCCCCGGCTGTGGCGGCAACTGCGCCCGTCAGGCCCGCGGCGGCCGTCAGACAGACCTGCGCGGCAGCGCGTAGGGGTGCAATCGGATCACGCATCGCTCCTCCCGGCGCACCAGCCCGCCCGGCCCGGACGGCAAACAGCATCCGGTCCGCTGCAATCTGGCAGCCTTTACAAAAACATCGCGGGGGACTCACAACGTAGAGCGGGTGCCGCCCCAAATCAAATTTTCACATCAGCGTGAGGCATATTTCCCTGATCCCGCCATGCCCGCCGCCTCTGGACGCCGGGGCGCTTATTCCCTATATAAACCGTCGGATAATAGAACCGGGATCCTCATGACCAACCCTGCCGAACCGCTCGAAGGCGCCCCGCTGATCGCGCCCTCCTCCGTCAGCCACCCGCTGTACGAGGCCATCGTCGACGCCTGCCGCACCGTTTATGACCCGGAAATCCCGGTGAACATCTACGAACTGGGCCTGATCTACACCGTTGATATCAGCGACGAGAACGACGTGAAGATCATCATGACCCTGACCGCGCCGGGCTGCCCGGTGGCAGGCGAGATGCCGGGCTGGCTGATCGATGCCGTCTCTCCGGTCGACGGCGTCAAAAGCGTCGATGTCGAACTGACCTGGGAGCCGCCCTGGGGCATGGAGATGATGTCCGACGAGGCACGCCTCGAACTGGGCTTCATGTAAGGGTCCAGGCCTGCGCGCCGCGCTGGTTGTCATGGGAATTTGATGCGCCCGTCATGCGGGCGCAATCCGGGTGTTACATACAGGCGCCACTCTTGGCGCAAATTTTGACCAACCGGAGAATTTTCAATGCGCTTTGCCCTGACGCCGGCAACCGCCCTGCTTGTGTCCACCGCCCTCTTTGCCGGCAATCCCCCGGTTGCGGCGGATACCGGCCTCAGCTACGGCCCCCGCCCTGCCTATCTGATCTCCAAGCTGCCGGAGGGCGCGCTGAAGGACAAGCTGCAGTCCTGCCTGCGCCAGGTGCCGCAGCGCTCTGATTTCTCCATCGGCCACCGCGGCGCGCCGCTGATGTTCCCCGAACACACCGCCGAATCCAACATTGCCGCCGCCCAGATGGGCGCAGGCATCCTGGAATGCGACGTCACCTTCACCAAGGACCTGGAGCTGGTCTGCCGCCACGCCCAGAATGACCTGCACACCACCACCAACATCCTGACCTCTGAGCTGGCGGACACCTGCGTCACCCCCTTCACCCCGGCGGACGGTGAAACGCCTGCAACGGCCGAGTGCCGCACGTCTGAGATCACCCTGGCAGAGTTCCGCAGCCTGCAGCCCAAGATGGACAGCGCCGACAAGACGGCCTTGACTGCCGAGGCCTACCAGGGCGGCACCGCCAGCTGGCGCTCCACCCTGTTTGCCGGTGATGCGACCAGCATGACCCACGCGGAGTCGATTGCCCTGTTCAAATCGCTTGGCGCCAAATTCACCCCGGAGCTGAAAGGCCCGGCGGTGGAGATGCCCTTCAACGGCTTCTCCCAGGCAGATTACGCCCAGAAACTGATCGACGAATACAAATCCGCCGGCATCCCCGCCTCAGACGTCTGGGCGCAAAGCTTCAACCTGGATGACGTGCTCTACTGGATTGAAAACGAACCGGAATTCGGCAAACAGGCGGTGTTCCTCGACGCCAGCTACGAGCACCAGGGCTTCGACCACAACAACCCGGAAACTTTCCCGCATGACTTTGCCGCGCTGCACGCCAAAGGCGTCAACTACATCGCGCCGCCGATGTGGATGCTGGTTACCGCTGAGGACGGCCAGATCGTTCCGTCGGCCTATGCCAAGGCCGCCAAGGCCGCCGGCCTCAAGCTGATCACCTGGACGCTGGAACGCTCCGGCCCGCTGGCCTCGGGCGGCGGCTGGTACTTCCAGTCAGTTGCGGACCTCACCACGGACGACAGCATGTATTACCAGCTGCTGGATGTGCTGGCCCGGGATGTGGGGGTCGCGGGCGTGTTCTCCGACTGGCCCGCCACCACCACCTATTACGCGAACTGCATGGGGCTCTGACCGCCGTCCCCCCTTTGACGGACCCCATCACCGGCCGCCTCCCTGCCCAGGAGGCGGCCCCTTTTATTTCTGCATATCGGGTATATGTTATTGCTTCCCCGTCGCATCCGGGGTTGAGCCGCCCCCGCACCCATCCTAGATAACAGGGGAAGCGCAAGGAGAAAGACATGTTCGGCATTCCCGGCAAACAGGCGGTGACCATGACGCCCAAGGCTGCGGCCCAGATCGCCAAACTGATGGCCAAGGACGGCCATGCCGGCCTGCGCATCGGCGTCAAGAAAGGCGGCTGCGCGGGCATGGAATACACCATGGAATACGTCGACGCGCCCGACGCCAATGACGAGGTCGTGGAACAGGACGGCGCCCGCATCCTGATCGCGCCGATGGCGCAGATGTTCCTGTTCGGCACCGAAATCGACTATGAGGTGACGCTGCTGGAAAGCGGCTTCAAGTTCAACAACCCGAACGTCTCCGAGGCCTGCGGCTGCGGCGAGTCGATCTCGTTCAAGGAAATACCCGGCGCCTGACACCGGTCAGGGCAGCAAAGGTAACAGGGCGGGTCTTTCCCGCCCTTTTTGCTACGCTGAACCGGGCGCAAGCGAATTGCACGAACCTGCCGCCGGTGCTACCAGTCACGCCCAAACAGCACAATCGGAGGCACCCATGCGGCGCAAACTGGCAGCAGGCAACTGGAAAATGAACGGCACCGGCGCAGGCCTCGCCGAACTGGCGGCTCTGGCGGAAAGCCACGGCAGCCCCTCTGCCGACATCCTGATCTGCCCGCCCGCAACCCTGCTGTCGCGTGCCGCAGACACCGCCCGGGGCAGCGCCGTTGCCATCGGCGGCCAGGACTGCCACGCAAACGCCTCTGGCGCCCACACCGGCGATCTGTCGGCTGCGATGCTCAAGGACGCAGGCGCCTCCGCCGTGATCCTCGGCCACTCCGAACGCCGCGCCGACCATGCAGAGACCGACGCCCAGGTCTGCGCCAAGGCCGAAGCCGCCATCGGCGAGGGCCTCATTGCGGTGATCTGCATCGGCGAGACCCTGGCAGAGCGCGAGGCCGGCGACACCCTCAAGGTGGCAGGCACCCAGCTTGCAGGCTCCGTTCCGGCCTCCAGCACTGGCGCCAATACCGTGATCGCTTATGAGCCGGTCTGGGCCATCGGTACCGGCAAGGTACCCACCCTGGAACAGATCGCCGAAGTGCACGATTTCCTGCGCGCAGAACTCACCGCCCGCTTCGGGGCGGAAACCGCAAACAGCATCCGCCTGCTCTACGGCGGCTCGGTCAAACCGTCGAACGCTTCGGAAATCTTTGCTGTCTCCAACGTCGACGGCGCGCTGGTGGGCGGCGCCAGCCTCAAGGCCGCGGATTTCTCCCCGATCATCAGCGCTTTGGAAAACAGCTGACATTCCGCTGCGGCGCTGACCCCGGGATTGAGTATTTCCAGAAAGATGAAACTCCGGCAGCTTTCATCTTTCCTCAAATACTCCGGGGTGAATTGGCCCGAAGGGACAAGAGGGGCAGCGCCCCTGCCCTGAAACGAAAACGCCCCGGCTCTCCGGGGCGTTTCTTTTTGGCTTAAAGCTACTTTGTTATGATTTCCGGCCCCATCACCGCATTTGGCAGCACCGTCGACAGCCACGGCACATAGGTGATCAGGATCAGGAACACGAACAAGACCGCCAGGAACGGCAGCGCCGCGCGCACCACCCCCATCATCGGCATCCCCGCCACACCAGAGGTCACGAACAGGTTCAGGCCAACCGGCGGGGTGATCATGCCGATCTCCATGTTGACCACCATGATGATGCCCAGGTGGATCGGGTCGATGCCCAGCTCGATGGCAATCGGGAACACCAAGGGCGCCACGATCACCAGCAGGCCCGAAGGCTCCATGAACTGGCCGCCAATCAGCAGGATCACGTTGACGACGATCAGGAACATCACCGGGCCAAAGCCCGCGGACAGCATCGCATTGGCAATATGCTGCGGCACTTGTTCGTCCGTCAGCACATGCTTCAGGATCAGCGCATTGGCGATCACGAACAGCAGTGTCACAGTCAGCTTTCCCGCCTCGAACAGCGTGTGCCTGGTGTCGCTGTGGAAGAACGCCGTCACCAGCGCATAAGGCTTCTGGATCAGCGGCGTCTTGGCCTCACCCTCGCCGTTCGACAGCGGCCCCATGTCCTTGTAGACAAACGAGGCGATCAGGAAGGCATAGACCGCCGCCACCGCTGCGGCCTCAGTCGGCGTGAAGATGCCGCCATAGATGCCGCCCAGGATGATCACGATCAGGAACAGCCCCCAGCCGGCCTCGCGGCCCGAGGTGATGATCTCGCCCCAGCCCTTCCACTCGCCCTTGGGCAGGTTCTTGACCTTGGCCATCACATAGATCGTGACCATCAGGAACAGACCAGCCAGCAGGCCCGGAATGACACCGGCCAGGAACATCCGTCCAACGGAGACCTCAACCGCCGCCGCATAGACCACCATCACGATTGACGGCGGGATCAGGATACCGAGCGTCCCTGCGTTGCAGATAACGCCGGCCGCGAACTCCTTGGTGTAGCCCACCTGCCGCATGCCCGCGATCACGATGGAGCCGATCGCCACCACGGTCGCGGGCGACGACCCGGACAGCGCGGCAAACAGCATACAGGCAAAGACACCCGCAATCGCCAAACCGCCCGGCAGATGGCCGACGCAAGCGATGGAGAAACGGATGATCCGCCGCGCCACGCCGCCCGTTGTCATGAAGCTGGACGCCAGGATGAAGAACGGGATCGCCAGCAGGGTGAAATGCCCCTCGAAGGCTTCAAACAGCGTGCCCGCAACAGACGCCAGCGAGCTGTCGGAATAGATCAGCAGAAAGATGGTCGAGCTGAGGCCCAGGGACACCGCAATCGGCACCCCGATCAGCAGCAGGCCGATCACCATCGCAAAGAGGATTACCACTTCCATCAGTCATGCTCCCCGCGCCGCGCCTGCACTTCTGCAATTTCATCTTCGACCTCATGGCTGGCGACCAGCCGGTCGGCCTCGCCGCGGGCAATCTGGAACGCCGCCTGGATGAAGCGGAACACCAGAAGCAGCATCGACACCGGCAGCACCACATATGGCACCACCTTCGGCAGTTTTTCGTAGGAGTCGCCGTAATTGATCAGGTCCTCCAGGAACTTGAACACCGCGACCATCGGCACGTCCTGCACCTCATAGAAGCTCTGGCTGCGCGCCTTCATGTCCAGCCCGGTCGGAAACCAGCGGCCCGAAGTGGGCGGCAGGTCGGCAAACACCGCCCAGTAGTCATAGGCGCCCTTCAGCAAGAGCAGCGAAAACACGATGCAGCAGGCAGCCGCAAACAGCCCGACGGCGCGGCGCGCGCCAGGGGCCAGCATGTTGACGATGGCATCAACGCCCAGATGCGCATGGGTCTTCACTGCATAAGACGCCCCCAGCAGCACCAGCCAGGCAAACAGGAACACGGTCAGTTCCAGTGCCCATAGAATGTTGGAATTGAACACGAAGCGCGCGATCACATTGGCGAAGGTAATCGCCGTCATCAGCCCCAGCAGAAGCGCGATCAGGGTTTCTTCGAGTGAATTGATAAGCCCGCTCGGGCCGGTTCTGGACCCCGCCATGGCTGCCTCCCAAGTTTTGCGGAAAGAAGGGGTGCAGGCGGCGGATCCCCGCGCCGCCTGCGGTCACGGGGCGCCCGCGCAGGGCACCCCGGAGGTGGCCTTTAGAGGCCTGCGTTGATGGCTTGCGCCGCGTCAATCTTCTCCTGGCCGACGTCGCCTGCGAATTTCTCCCATACGGGTTTCATCGCCTCGACCCAGGCCGCGCGCTGCTCGGGCGTCAGTTCGCGCACCACGCCGCCGGCGTCGATGATCGCCTGGCGTGCTTCGCCGTTCACCTTGGTCGACTCGGCGTTGCGGGTGGCAGTCACCTCGTTCAGGATGGTCAGGAACTGGTCGCGCACTGCCGGATCCAGGCTGTCCAGCCAGTCAACGGAGGTCACCACCAGGTAATCCAGCGCGCCATGGTTGGTCTCGGTGATGCCGTCCTGCACCTCAAAGAACTTCTTGCCGTAGATGTTGGACCAGGTGTTTTCCTGCCCGTCGACAACACCCTGCTGCAGCGCGCCGTACACTTCGGAAAACGCCATTTTCTGCGGGCTGCCGCCGATTGCTTCCATCTGCGCCACCAGCACGTCAGAGGACTGCACGCGGAACTTCAGCCCGTTGGCATCCGACGGCTCGACCAGCGGCTTGTTGGCGGACATCTGCTTCATGCCGTTGTGCCAGTAGCCCAGCCCCTGCAGGCCGCGGCGCTGCATCGAGTTCAGCATCTCCTGGCCGGTCTCGGACGCCTGGAAGGCATCCACGGCTTCGATGTTCTTGAACATGAACGGCAGGTCGAACAGGCGGAACTGCTTGGTGAACTTCTCGAACTTCGAGAGCGACGGTGCTGCCAGCTGCACGTCGCCCTGCAGCATCGCTTCCAGCACCTTGTTGTCATTGTACAGCGTGGAGTTCGGATAGACCTCCATGCACATGGTGCCGTTCATTTCCTCGTTCACGCGCTTTTCCAGCAGCGCTGCGGCGATGCCCTTGGGATGCTTGTCGGTGTTGGTGACGTGGCTGAACTTCACCACGATCTCGCCGTCGTCACAGGCAGCGCTTGCGGCGCCTGCGGAAACGGCCAGAGCCAATGCGGTGGCGGCAGTTGTCAGGAATTTCATGGTTTTTCCTCCCAGAAAAATCGTCTGTAAATCCGATGGTGCACTCAGCGCAGGGCTGAGGCCTGGCAAGAGCATCCCAAGTTGCGGAAAACCGCTCAACAATTGATTCGAGAATCATCATTCCACGAGATTCTCCGCGTCTTTGCATGAGCTTACGGGGCACATCAAAGACGCGTCAGCAGCGCCTGCCAAAAGCTGTGCGAAATCCCGCACAGGGCAATTCCAGCTTTGTGCGGAATTCCGCACAAATGTTAGCGCCAGACAAGTGCTCCGGGAATCGCAACCCGCTTCATCTTTCCCCAAATACTCCAGTCCCATTGCCCGTCAGGCGGCTATGCCGCCGGGAGGGGAGGCTCCCGGCCTCTCCCATAACGCCCCGGCCCGGGGTGTTGCGCACCCGCCGTACGCACCGCTTGCCGCTCCTTAACCCGGGCTTGCGATACTCATTCCCGTCGCGACACCGGTGCGGACTGACACCCCGCACCACCAGGAGATCACAGGGCCCCCGAGACCATCTCTTCATCGGGTTCAGGGGCGTCCCGCACCGAAGGCTTCAGCGGACACGGGGGCTTGCGACCCCCGGCCTCCCTCCGCCCATGGCCCCACCCGGGGCTTCCCGGCGGCGCCGCCTCCTTAACGTCCCCCGGCCCAAACGCCGGACCGGACAAACCGCAAGGCTCCAGCCCAGCGCCCTCAGCGGCGGTAATCCTCGGGCCGGATGCCATAGCGGGCCAGCTTATCGTAGAACGTCTTGCGCGGCAGCTTCAGGGCTTCGGCGGCCGCAGCCGCGCGCCCGTTGGCGCGGCCCAGCGCCGCGATCAGCAGCGAGCGTTCCACCTGCGCCATCTGCTCTGCCAGCCCCAGCCCTGCCGCCGCGGCAGCCTCTTCCGGCATTCCCAGCACAAACCGCATCGCCGCCGACATCAATGATCTCGCATTGCCCGGCCAGTCCTGCGCCATCAGCGCCGCCAGATGGTCCTGCGAAATCTCCGGCGGATCGATCCCCGCCTGCTCTGCCGCCTGCGCCACGTAATGGCGGAACAGCACTGGAATGTCGCCCGGCCGCTCCGCCAGCGAGGGGATCCGCACCCGCATCACGTCCAGCCTGTAAAACAGGTCGGCACTGAACCCGCCCGCTTCCGCCCTGCCCGCCAGATCAGCGCTGGACCCCGCGATGATCCGCACACCGCCGCCCTGCTCCAGCTGCGCCAGCAGCGCGTATTGCGCCGCCTCCGGCAGCGCCTGCACTTCATCCAGAAACAGCGAGCCGCCCGCTGCTTCCCGACACAGCTCCGCAACAGTTTCCGCCTCCAGCCCGGCGGCAGTGCGTTTCACAAACGGCCCCTGGCCCGCGGGCGACATCAGGTGGATGACCTCCGCCACCTTGGAAATGCCGCTGCCCGGCGCCCCGGTGACCAGCACCTCCGCGCCGGTCGGCGCAACCGCCCGCACCCGCTGGCGCATTTCCTTGGCCTGCGGCGAGGTTCCGAACAGCAGACGCGCAGCCGGGTCGCCGGTTTCCAGCTGGTGCTTCAGCCGCCGGTTCTCCAGCACCAGCGCCCGGGTCTTAAGCGCACGCTCCAGCACCGGCAGGAAATCGGCGGGCGCGCAGGGTTTCTCCAGGAAATCAAAGGCGCCCTGCGACATCGCCTTCACCGCCATCGGAATGTCGCCTTCGCCGGTCAGCAGCACCACGGGCAGTTCCTCATCCATGCCGCGGGCATAGTCCAGCAGGTGAAACCCGTCCCGCCCCGGCATCCGGATGTCCGACACGATGATGCCGCCGAACGCCGGGGTAATGTGATCCTTGGCCGCCACAAACGACCCGCAGACCACCACCTCAAGATCGTTCAGCTCCAGCGTCTGCGCCAGCGCTTCGCGCACCGCCGCGTCGTCATCCACCAAGAGCACCTTGCGGATCATGCAGCGTCTCCCTTCTTCTCGTCATCCTCGCGCCACGGTTCCAGCTCCACCGTGAACACCGCGCCCCCGCCAGTATTGGCGCCGCGGATATTGCCGCCAAAGCTCTGCACCAGACCGTAAGAGATCGACAGCCCCAGCCCCATGCCCTCTGAGCTGCCCACGGCCTTGGTGGAATAGAACGGATCGAACATCTTTTCCGGCTCCTGGATGCCGGGACCGCTGTCCTGCACCCGCACCTGCAGCCGCGGCCCGGTGCCGACAGAGATCGAGATCACCTTCTCCACCTGCCCCTGCATCGCATCGGCGGCATTGTTGATCAGGTTCACAAAGACCTGCGTCAGCCGCACCTCGCCGCCCCACGCATGGACTGGTCCGCCGCAGTCTGCCGCATTCCAGCGCAAGTCAATCTGGTCCGCCTTCAGCCGCGGTGCGGTCAGCTCCACCGCGGTGCCGATCACCTGCACCAGATCCACCCGCCCCATCGGCTCGCTCTCGTTGCGGGCAAAGGCGCGCAGATTCTTGATGATCCGCGCCATCCGCGCCGCCATATCGGCAATCCGGCCCAGGTTCTCGCCGGTCCGCTCCGCCTTGCCGCGCTCCAGGAAGGCAGCGCCGTTCTCGGCATATTGCTGGATTGCCATCAGAGGCTGGTTCAGCTCGTGGCTGATGCCCGCCGACATCTGGCCCAGCGCCGACAGCTTGCCCGCCTGCACCAGCTCCTGCTGCGCCCGCTTCAGGGCCGCTTCGGCCTCCTCGCGCTCGCGCACTTCGCGGCGCAATTGCGTGTTGGCCGCCGACAGGTCGCGGGTGCGCTGCGCGACCCGGGTTTCCAGCACCGCGTTGGCCTCAGCCAGGGTGCGCCGCCGCTCCATCACGATGAACAGCATCGCCCCGAACGCCAGGCACACCGCCGCCAGCGCTGCCGCCTGCAGCAGCGCGATCCGCCGGGCCGGCGCCACATCCACCAGAATCTCCCCGGTCATCCCAATGAGCGGCAGATCCACCGACAGATGCAGCGCCTGCGCAGGCAGATAGGGGCTGCCCTGCACGGTCCAGATCTCATGCCCGGCGTGGAAATCCCGGTCTGTCACACTTGGGCTCTGTCCCTCCGCGCCGCGCCGCCAGAACAGCAGCTCCGCCCGGTTGGAAATGAACACCTCACCGCTTTGACTGCTGAAGTACACGGCAGGCAGCGAACCGCGCCAGGTCTGTTCCACGTCATTCACATCCGCCGCCACAACCAGCGCCCCGCGCACACCGCCGGGCTGGAACACCGGCGCGGCATAGAAATACGCCCGCCGCCCGTCCTGCCGCAAAACCGCGTGGCCGGTGCCCATGGCCCCCTGCATGGCGCGGATGAAATAGGCCTGGTCCGCCACCTGCGGCCCGGAAATCCCCTCGGCCGCCGCCAGCACCCGCCCGTCCGCGGCAGCAAAGAACACATCCAGCGCCGCGGTCTTGTCGGCGACCGCGCGCAGCAAGTCTGCCGCCGCCGCCCGCGCCGCGGGCGAGGACAAATCCGCCAGTGCCGGATGCTCCGCCGTCAGCACCGCCAGCTCCTGATAAACCTGCAGCTGGGTGCTGACCCGGTCCGAGGCCAGCGCCAGATCCGCCGCGCTGCGCTCTGCCAGGCTGTTCAGCGCCTGGCGGTAGCCATAGGACCAGACCGCAAGCGCCAGGGCCGCCACGGCCAGAAGGAACCCGGCAGGCAGGCTCCAGCGAAGATAATGCTGTGTTTTCATTGCGGCACGTTATCAAAGCGCCCCTTGCATTGACCAGACGCAACGGCAACAACCGGTGTATGAAGACTTTAAGCCAATCCCCCACCGATCCCGCCTTTGTGCAGGACCCCTACGCCTTTTATGCGGCGGCCCGGGACCAGGGCCAGCTGCACCATTGGCAGGACTACGGCATGGTGGCCGCCTTTGGCCATGCCGCCGTGCATATGCTGCTGCGCGACCGCCGCTTCGGCCGCGAAGTTCCGGAAGAGCTGCGCAGGCCCGGCCCTGCCCATCTCGCCCCCTTCCTGGCGGTCGAGGCGCATTCCATGCTGGATGCCGAGCCGCCCCGCCACACCCGCCTGCGCAAGCTGGTGCTGCGCGCCTTCACCTCGCGCGGGATTGCAGAGCTGGAACCTGGTATCGAGGCGCTGTGCCACCAGCTGATCGACGCCTTTCCGGATCAGCCCTTTGACCTGCTAGGGGCCTATTGCACCCAGGTTCCGGTGGTGACCATCTGCCGCCTGCTGGGGGTGCCGGAAGAGATGGGCGCCAACCTGGTGGACTGGTCGCACAAGATCGTGGCGATGTATCAGGCGGCGCGCACGGAAGAGACTGAACACGCCGCGGCGCAGGCATCGCAGGAGTTCACGGATTTCCTGCGCGGCTACATTGACAGCCGCCGCAACGACCCGCGGGACGACCTGATCACCCGGCTGATCGCAGCCGAGGAAGAAGGCGACACGCTTTCAACGGATGAGCTGATCGGCACCTGTGTCCTGCTGCTGAACGCCGGCCATGAGGCCACCGTGCATTCGCTGGGCAACGGTGTGAAGACCATGCTGCAGCAGGGCTGGCAGCCGGACTGGCTGGCACCGGAGGGGATCGAGGGGCTGGTCGAGGAAATCCTGCGCTTTGATCCGCCGCTGCATATGTTCACACGCTACGCCTACGAGGAAGCGGAGGTCTTCGGCCACACCTTCCAGCGCGGCGACCAGGTGGCGCTGCTGCTGGGCGCCGCCAACCGGGACGCATCGGTGCTGGACGATGCGGACGTGTTCGACCCAACCCGTCCGCCAAAGGTGAACAAGAGTTTCGGCGGCGGCCTGCATTTCTGCGTCGGCGCGCCGCTGGCGCGGCTGGAAATGCAGATCGCCCTGCCCATTCTGTTCGACCGCTGCCCCGGCCTGAAACTGGCGGCAGAGCCGGAATACTCAAACACCTACCACTTCCACGGGCTCACCCGGCTGATGGTCACCCGCACCTGACGCAACAGGGCGCTCCCGCCCGCGCAGCGGGGATCACAGATCCCCTTGCCCGGTTGGGCCAGGCGCCGCTGACGCGGCGCGCGCCCTTTTTCACCTTTGGCAAAATACTCCGGGGGTGAGGCGCCCCGGCGCCGAGGGGGCAGCGCCCCCTCCCCCCTTCCGCGTCTTGCCGGGATGTTACTCCGGCAAGACCGGCAGGGCCGCCATGCCGGGACTGTTCAGCAGCCACTCCCGGAACGCGGCCACCTTGGGGTCATACCATTTCTGCCGGTCGCCGATCAGCGCATAGGACCCTTGCGGGGTGGCGCAGGCCATATCCGGGAAGGGCAGCACCAGATCGCCCCGTTCCAGTTCATCGCGGCACAGGACCAGGTCGGCCATCACCACGCCGGTCCCGATCACCGCCGCGCGGGTGGCCATGTCGAGGTTCGGGAAGACCTCGCCGCTGGCCGGGTCCACCCCGTCCACTCCGAAGTGCTGCAGCCACGTTGCCCAATCCTGGCGGCGCGGAGTTTCGTGCAACAGCCTGAGACCCGCCAGTGCCGAAGGACCGTCCGCAAGCGCAGGCAGCAGCGATGGCGCGCAGGCCGGTGAGAGGATCATGCCGAACAGCGGCATGACCTCGATATCCGCAGGCCGTCCCGGGATGTTTTCCAGCGATATGCCAAGATCGTATTCCGACCGTTCAAATCCTTTACTGCCATAAAAGTCGGTGGCCAGCCGCAGCGTGATCTCCGGATGCGTGGCGCGGAACAGCTCCAATTGCGGCAGCAGCCAGCGCAACGACAGGGTCGGCGGGCAGATCACCCGCAGCTCCGAGGCATCCGCCGCGATCCGCTCCACCTCCTGCAGCATCTTCGCAAAGGCCTCTGTCAGCACCGGATAGAGCCGCCGCCCCGCCTCCGTCAGCGCCACCCCGCGGGCCCCCCTGTGAAACAGCTGCACGCCGATGTGGTCCTCCAGGATCTTCACCTGGCGGCTGATCGCGCCGCGGGTCACGAACAGCTCCTCCGCGGCAGCAATGAAGCCCTCGTGGCGGGCGGCAGCTTCAAAGGCGCGCAAGGCATTGAGGGGCGGCAGGCGCATCAGTTCACCATGGGTCAGTTTTCCTGATCCAGGGTGGAGATTAACTGGTTTGCGCGCAAGCCCCCTCCGCCCCTATCTCTCAAATGCCAGAACGGAGGAACAGCCATGACTTCAAATTGCGAAACGGCCGGCATCCGGCCCCGCCGGACCCTGGCCCGCAACGTGTTTGGCTGGATAGCAGGCCTGACGGGGCTGAGAAAAACTGAGCCTTTTACAAACGCGCCCCGGAAAACGGTCCGCGTGCCGCGCCGCGACATGGAGCGGCTGTCGGAGATTTCTCCGCACCTGCTGGCCGATATCGGGGTCGTGCCCGCAGGCACGGCTGAGGACACATCGCCCTGGCGGCTGCAAGACGGGCGCCACCTGCTGCTGCGCCCGCCTCTGTGACATTCAGGTGCGGCCTGCCGGCCGCCGCCGCGCGTGCCCTCAGCTGCCCAGCGGCAGCATGGTTGTCGACTTGATCTCCTCCATCGACAAAAGCGCGGTCACATTGTGCACCTTCACCTCTGAGATCAGCGCCTGGTAGAACACATCATAGGCGCGCGCGTTCTGCACCCGCACCTTGAGGATATAATCGATGTCCCCCGCCAGCCGGTGCGCCTCCTGCACCTCCGGGCGTTCCTGCAGTGCCTTCAGGAACTTGGCCTGCCATTCCGCCTCATGCTCCGAGGTGCGGATGAGGACAAAGAAACAGGCCTCAAACCCCAGCGCCTCCGGATCCAGCAGCACTGTCTGCTGGCCGATCACCCCGGCCTCCTTCAGCTTGCGGATGCGATTCCACACCGGGGTCTTGGAAGACCCCACCCGGCGGGCTATTTCATCCAGCGACTGGCTGGCGTCGCGCTGCAGCTCAGCCAGAATTTTCCGGTCCGTGCCGTCGATCCGCACCGTCATTCCTGTTTTCTCCTTTTGTGAGGACCAACCGGCCCGATGTCCCGCCGCGGCAAAACCAATGTTCTTATTTCCCCGCCCATATAGCGCAATACCGGGAATATTTCCTATATCTACCCTCAAGTCAAACACGCACAGAGGGTACAGGAATGTCCGCACCATCGACACATGCTGCCAACGCCGCCACTCAGACCCGTGGCAGCATGGACTGTATGGTTGCGGGTCAGGTGTGCTTTGCGGGCTCCGGCCCCGGCGATGCAGAGCTGCTGACCCTGAAAGCCCTGCGCGCGCTGCAAGCCGCCGACGTGATTCTGCACGACCGTCTGGTGAGCGATGAAATTCTCGCGCTGGCGGGCCCTCAGGCGGTGCTGGAAGACGCAGGCAAGGAAGGTTTTGGTGCTCAGGTTTCTCAGGCGGACATCAACACCCGTCTGGTGGAGCTGGCCAAGCAGGGCAAGAAGGTGCTGCGGCTGAAAGGCGGCGATCCGGCGATCTTTGCCCGTCTGGATGAGGAGCTGACCGCCTGCGAGGAAGCGGGCATCATCTACAGCATCATCCCCGGCATCACCGCCGCCTCTGCCGCCGTGGCCGCCATCGGCCAGAGCCTGACCCAGCGCGGCCGCAATACCTCGGTCCGCTTCCTGACCGGCCATGCGATGACCGGCTTTGCCGATCACGACTGGGCTGCGCTGGCGCGCCCGGGCGAGGTGGCCGCCGTCTACATGGGCAAGAAATCCGCCCGCTTTGTGCAGGGCCGCCTGATTATGCATGGCGCCGACCGCGCAACGCCGGTGACCATTGTCGAAAACGCCTCGCGCCCCGGTCAGCGGGTGCTGGAAACCACACTGGACCGCCTGCCCGCCGACCTGGATGCGGCTGGTTTCGGCGGCCCTGCCCTCACATTCCTGGGTCTTGCCCCGCGCCAGGCGGCGGCAGCCCTGAACGATCTCAAAACGGAGCTTGCATAATGGCCCGCGCCTTTACGCCCAAAGTCATCACCGCCAACGACCTGCTCGAGGGCGACGTGATCTATTTCACCGCCGACGACACCTGGACCCGCGAGCTGTCGGAGGCTGAGCTGATCACCGACGAGGCAGACGCCCAGCTGCGCCTTCTGGAAGCGGAGAAGCAGAACATCCGGATCGTCGGCGCCTATCTGGCCGACGCCAAGGCCGGCCCGAACGGGCCCGAGCCGACCCACTTCCGCGAGGAATTCCGCCGCACCGGACCCTCGAACTACTTCCACGGCAAACAGGAGGCTGAAGCCAATGTATAAGTACAATGAATTCGACGAAGCCTTCCTGGCCGAACGCAACGCCCAGTTCCGCGCCCAGGTCGAGCGCCGCATCGACGGCTCGCTTACCGAGGACGAGTTCAAGCCGCTGCGCCTGATGAACGGCGTCTACCTGCAGCTGCATGCCTATATGCTGCGGGTCGCGATCCCCTATGGCACCCTGAACCCGAACCAGATGCGCACCCTGGCGCTGCTGGGTGAGAAGTGGGACAAGGGCTACGGCCATTTCACCACCCGCCAGAACATCCAGTACAACTGGCCCAAGCTGCGCGACCTGCCGGACATGCTGGACGCACTGGGTGAGGTCGGGCTGCACGCCATCCAGACCTCGGGCAACACCATCCGCAACACCACCGCCGACCATTTCGCCGGTGCCGCCGCGGATGAGCTGACCGACCCCCGCCCCTATGCTGAGCTGATCCGCCAGTGGTCCACCGACCACCCGGAATTCCAGTTCCTGGGCCGCAAGTTCAAGATTGCCATCACCGGCAGCAGCGCCGACCGCGCTGTGATCAAGGCGCATGACGTGGGCCTGCAGGTGGTGGAGCAGGACGGCAAGATCGGCTTCAAGGTCATCGTCGGCGGCGGCCTGGGCCGGACCCCGATGATCGGCCAGGTGCTGCGCGAGTTCCTGCCGCAGGCGGATCTGCTGCCCTATCTGGAGTCGGTTCTGACCGTCTACAACGTGCTGGGCCGCCGTGACAACAAGTACAAGGCGCGCATCAAGATCACCGTCTCCGAGAACGGCATCGACACCTACCGCGCGATGACCGAGGAAGCCTTTATGGCGATCCGCGGCCAGTACGACGGCACCGACCAAGAGCTGCTGGAAGAGATCAAGACGCATTTCCAGGCGCCGGAGTTCCGCGCCGCCCCGACCGATGCGTTCGACGCGGCCTATGAAAACGACCCGGTGTTCCGCGCCTGGGCCGACACCAACCTGCACGCGCACCGCGCCGAAGGCCACGCCATCGCCACCATCTCGATTAAGGCGCATGGGGCAACCCCGGGCGACGCAACGGCGGAGCAGATGCGGGTGATGGCCGATCTGGCCGAGCAGTACGGCTATGGCGAGCTGCGCATCAGCCACCAGCAGAACGTGATCCTGCCGCATGTCCACAAGAATGATCTGCCGGCAATCCACGCCAAGCTGAAAGAGCATGGCCTGGCCACTGCCAACATCGGCCTGATCTCGGACATCATCGCCTGCCCGGGCATGGACTACTGCGCGCTGGCGACCGCCCGCTCGATCCCGGTCGCGCAGGAGATTGCAACCCGCTTTGACGAACTGAAGATGGAGCACGATATCGGCCATCTGCAGATCAAGATCTCGGGCTGCATCAACGCCTGCGGCCACCACCATGTTGCCCATATCGGCATCCTGGGCCTGGACCGCGCCGGTGTCGAAAACTACCAGATCACCCTGGGCGGCGACGCCACCGAAACGGCTGCCATCGGCACCCGCACCGGCCCCGGCTTTGCCTATGACGAAATCGTTCCCGCCGTGGAGCGCATCGTCGAGGTCTACATGGCCCAGCGTGAGAGCGCCGAGGAGACCTTCCTCGAAACCTACCGCCGGATCGGTATGGAGCCGTTCAAGGCAGCACTGTACCCCGAGGCTCAGAAAAAGGTCGCCTGATCTGATGTTCCATACAGCCGGAAACAAGCCCGCCGGAGAAGCCGAACTTCTCCGGGACCGGGAGCTGGCCGCCAAGGCGGAAGCGCTCAATGCGCGCTACCGCCACCATTCGGCCACCTCGGTGATGGAGGGCGCTTTGCGGGACGCAGGGCACATCGCCCTGGTCTCCTCTTTCGGCGCGGAATCCGTGGTGCTCCTGCATATGGCCGCGATCATCGACCCGATGACGCCGGTTGTGTTCGTGGACACCGAACTGCTGTTCACCGAGACGCTGATCTATCAGCAGGAAGTGAGCGAGCGGCTGGGCCTGCGCAATGTGCGCATCATCCGCGCCGACGACATCGCCGAGAAAGACCCCTATGGGGCCCTCAAGTTCAGCGACAAGGACGCCTGCTGCACGCTGCGCAAGACCGTGCCGCTGCAGAAAGCGCTGGCGAACTATGATGGCTGGATCACAGGCCGCAAACGGTTCCAGTCGGGCACCCGTGCCGCGCTGGAGTTCTTCGAGGTCGAGGAAGGCACCGGCCGGCTCAAGATCAACCCGCTGGCCCACTGGGCGCCCGAGGACGTGCGCGCCTATATGGATGAAAACCGCCTGCCCCGCCATCCGCTGGTGGCCAAGGGATACCCGTCGATCGGCTGCGCGCCCTGCACCAGCCCGGTCAAGGAAGGCGAAGACCCGCGCGCCGGCCGGTGGCGCGGCGAGAACAAAGAAGAATGCGGCATCCACGTGGTGGACGGCCAATTTGTACGCACAGGAGCGTGAGTGAGATGACTGTTATCGTGACCGACACCGGCTTTGCCGCCGACGACTGGACCGGCGGCTTTGAGGGCAGCAACGTGCTGGAGCTGGCCTCCGACGCCAATCTGAACAACGTGCCGCTGGACGGGGTTGAACTGGTGCGGATCAGCTTCCCCAGCTTTGCCGACGGCCGCGGCTTTACCCTGGCCCGCCAGCTGCGGCTGAAGGGGTATCAGGGCCGTCTGCGCGCCTTTGGCCATGTGATTGCCGACCAGTACGCCATGGCCCGCCGTTCCGGCTTTGACGAGGTGGAGCTGAGCGACGACCTCGCCGCCCGCCAGCCCGAGGACCAGTGGCTGGCCCGCGCCAACTGGAAAGACCACAGCTATCAGGCCCGCCTGCGCGGCAGCACCGCTGCCCGCTGAGCCAGCCCCTTAACCCGGGACACTCCCTGAAACCGGCTCCGTTGCGTCAGACGCGGGGCCGGTTTCGCAAAACAGGGGGTTTTCCTGACCTGTATCAAAGACTAATCAGAGGTGCCGGCTACTCCTCCGGCAGTGGACCCGATGAATGAGATGACACCCGTGACCGACACTGCAACCGACCCGAAACCGGCCAAAGCCGTGCCGGCCCTGCCCGATGCGCAGACCGTGACCCAGGTGAAACACTGGACCGACCGGCTGTTCTCCTTCCGCTGCACCCGCCCGGCATCCCTGCGGTTCCGCTCCGGCGAGTTCGTGATGATCGGCCTGATGAATGACCCGGACCCCAAGACCGGCAAGCAGAAGCCGCTGTTGCGCGCCTATTCCATCGCGTCGCCCTCTTGGGACGAGGAAATGGAGTTCTACTCGATCAAGGTGCAGGACGGCCCGCTGACCTCCAAGCTGCAGCACATCAAGGAAGGCGACGAGATCATCCTGCGCCCCAAGCCCGTCGGCACCCTGGTGCATGACGCGCTGGTTCCGGGCAAGCGGATCTGGTTCTTTGCCACCGGCACCGGCTTTGCGCCCTTTGCCTCGCTGCTGCGCGAGCCGGAAACCTACGAGAAATTCGACGAGGTGATCATCACCCACACCTGCCGCGAAGCGGGTGAGCTGACCTATGGTGCTGAGCTGATCGAGAGCCTGAAGGACGACGAGCTCCTGAATGAGGTGATCGGCGAAGGCTTCTGGAAGAAGATCAAGTATTACCCGACCACCACCCGCGAAGAGAGCCCCAAGATGGGCCGCATCACCGACCTGATGCGCTCCGGCGAGGCCTTTGCCGATCTCGGCGTGCCGCCGCTGAACCCGGAAAGCGACCGCGCGATGATCTGCGGCAACCTGGCCTTCAACCTGGAGCTCAAGGACCTCTTTGAGAACACCTATGGGCTGGAAGAAGGCGCCAACTCCAAGCCTGCGCATTTCGTGGTGGAAAAGGCGTTCCTGGACTGATCCCGGGCCGGGCCGCCCGGCGGGCTGCCCGAATTTTGACACTGTTTTGACGGGAGGCTGCCGCCTCCCGTTTATCTTTTGTTGGTGATGAATCGGTATTTCTGCTGCTGAGATCCAGAATGGAGCAGCAGCAGATGCACAACGAAACGGCCCCCGGGCAGGCGCCCGTCTTTCAGTCCGTCAGAACCGAAGCAGGCAAGGCGCGCGTCCGCGCCGCCCTCACCGGCTTCCAGAACCGCCCCGACCCGGTGCAGCCGCCGCTGCAGGACAGGATTGCCGCCATCAAGGCCCGTTTCGACCTGCGCGCTATGACACCGCAGGACATCGACCAGATGTTCGACGCGCTGGTGCAGGAAGGCCAGCCGATGACCGCGCCGATGCTGCTTTTGAACTCGATGGGCGACCGCTTCCGCAGCCATCTGGCGGGCCTCACCGGCAAGGACTACGACGGCGGCAAGGCGCTGGACCTGATCGCGGTGGCGCAGCTGCAGATCCAGCGCGCCCGCAAGCAGGGCGGCGCCAGCGGCGGCTGGGAGAGCTTCCTGACGTTCCTGGCACCGCAATCGCCGGCAGACCATCCCGCGGCCCAGGCCCCGCTGCAGCATATGGCGCGCCTTGCCCAGCAGGCCCAGGCGCACACTCACGCGCAACCGAGGCCGCACTGATCCGGCAGATGCAGCGCTGACCAATGCTGGAATGGAAAAGGCGGCCGGAATGTCCCGGCCGCCTCTCCTTTTTCTGCAAATGCGGCGGGCGCAATCACTCGCTGGCGGTTGCGGCCTCATCAGCGGTGCCGGTTGCGGCAGTGCCGGACTGGTTCAGCAGCTCCTCAGCGGCAGAGGTGGCGCTGTCCAGCGCTTCGCTGGCGGCGTCCTGGGTGGCGTCAGCCGCGCCCGCCGCCGCATCCGCAGCGCTGTCAGCCGCGCCTGTTGCGGTGTCCACCGCGCTGTCAGCCGCAGCGGCCGCTGCATCTGCTGCAGTGCCGGTGGCGTTCCCAGCCGCTTCACCCGCGCTGTCCAGCGCATCGCCCACGGTTTCGGTCACCGCCTCTGCGGCTTCGTTCACCGCATCCTGCGCAGCCTCGACAGCGGCACCTGCCGCCTCGGCGCCAGCCTCAACGGCCTCTTCGACCGCTTCGGCAGCCTCCTGGGCCGCTTCCTCTGCTGCAGCTGCCGGCTCTTCCGAGGTCACCGGCGCGGTGCTGCTCTGCTCTTCCTGCACCGTCGGCGCTTCAGCCGGGACCGGCTCCTGCGTGTCCTGGCGGCTGACCACCACATAGGCCCCAACGGCCGCGGCACCCAGCGCCAGCACGATCAACAACTGTTTCATAGATCTCTCTCCTCACTCCTGCCGGCCCGCCTGGGCCGGGGCCGCAGCTGGTGCGGCATCTGCCTGCCAGATGGCGATGCGCGGGGCGCAGCTCAAGGGGGAAGTTTGCGCCAGGCGCGTCACGGGCGGGCGGGCGCCGCCCTGGCGGCGCGAAACTGGCGGAAGGCCGCCGCAACCGCGCCTTTTCAGATTGTTGCGCCGCACCTCTCAGCCGCCGCCACCCGCCGGTTTCACGCCTGTTTTCCAAGCCTTTTGCAACATGCGGCCTTGAAAAGCGCCTTTCCTGCCGCCATACCGCCCATAACGCTTGAATCACACGCGCGGGGGCAGTAGCGTTCCCGCACTTTTTGCAATGACAGAAGGATCGCAGTCATAGCCCGCAGACCTCATAACGCGCCGCCGCAACGCGACACCGGCCCGCGCGTCAACGAAAAAATCCGTGCCCCCGAAATCCGCCTGATCGGCGCCGATGGCGAAAACGTCGGGGTTGTGCACCCGGCCAAAGCCATGGACATGGCGGCAGAGGCCGGACTTGATCTGGTTGAAATCTCGCCCAACGCCACCCCGCCCGTGTGCAAGATCATGGACTTCGGCAAGTTCAAGTATGAACAGCAGAAGCGCGAGAGCGAAGCCCGCAAGAAGCAGAAGATCATCGAGGTCAAAGAGGTCAAGTTCCGTCCCAACACGGACACCCATGACTACGATGTGAAGATGCGCAATGTCGTCAAGTTCCTGGAGAACGGCGACAAGGTGAAGGTCACCCTGCGCTTCCGCGGCCGTGAAATGGCGCACCAGAACCTTGGCCGCGAGCTGCTGGAGCGGGTTGCCGAGGACACCAAGGAAATCGGCAAGGTCGAGAACTTCCCCAAGATGGAAGGCCGCCAGATGATCATGCTGATCGGGCCGCTCGCCAAGAAATAAGCCCGCGCACCGCTGGTGCCAGGCACAGCCCCGCAGGCCGCCGCCTGCGGGGCTTTTCTTTTGCTTCGGTTAGCGGTGCCTTAACGCCTGCCCGCTATACCGGAGCCATCCCCAGTGAAGGCAGACGCATGACCAGCTTGACCGACGTTCAGAACACCGCCTTCATGGCCATCGGCCCCAGCCGCATCGCCGCGCTGTCGCTGCTGGCCCTGGCGCAGGCGCCTCAGGATGCGGACGGCAGCGGCGCTGACGGCGTTCTGGCGCTGTCGGTGCAGCGGATTTGCGCCGCGCATGACATGCTCGGCGGCGGGCTGGACGCCTTGCTGGCGGAGTGCAGCTATGCCCTGCCCGCTGAACTGGAGACCAAACGCCAGTCCTGTCTTGAAATGCTGGTGCCGCTGCATCGCGCCGTCACGGCCGCCGAGGGCGAAGCACTGGCGCAGGTGCGCGCGGTGCCGGATCTCGCTGCCCTCTGCCTCTACCGGCTGGAACCGGCGGTGTCGGACTTCCTCAAGGACATGGTGCAAACCCTGCGCGAGGCGCAGCAGCAGCGCGAGGAAGACCGCGACGCGCAGATGCGGGCCACCATCGCCACGGCCGAAGGCGTCGGCAAGAACATCAAGTTCATTTCCTTCAATGCCTCGATCGAGGCGGCCCGGATCGGCGACATGGGCAAAGGGTTTGCCGTCATCGCCACCGAAATCCGGGAGCTGTCCGGCAAGACCCAGACCCTGCTGGAAGAGATGTCTGCCTATCTGCGGCACTGAAACGGCAACAGGCACCGGAAACCGGTGCCTGTGCATTCAAGAGCTTGCGGAGGTTCAGCCCGCTGCGGCCACCGCGCGTTTTGTTATCACCCCGACCAGATGGGCGCGGTATTCTTTCGTTCCGTGCAGATCGCCGATCATGCCGCCGGCATCCACGCTGAGCCCATCCAGCGCGTCCGGCGCGAAACCGGCGTCCAGCGCCGCCTCGGCCTCATGCCAGCGGAACACGCCCTCCTCTGACGCGCCGGTGACCGCCACCCGGACGCCCGCCGCATATTTCGCCACAAAGACACCCACAAGCGCAAAACGCGAGGCCGGCTGCAGGAACTTCTGGTAATTGGCCTTCTCCGGCACCGGAAAGCGCACCGCGGTGATGATCTCGCCTTCGTTCAGAGCGGTTTCAAACAACCCTTGAAAATAGTCATCCGCAGCGATCTCGCGGGCGTTGGTCACGATGGTCGCACCGCTCCCGAGCGCCGCCGCCGGATAGCAGGCCGCCGGGTCGTTGTTGGCCAGCGAACCGCCGATGGTGCCGCGGTTTCTGACCGCCGGGTCGCCGATATGGCCGGCCAGATCCGCCAGCGCCGGGTAGGCGCCTGCAGCCCCTTCAGCCACTTCGGCATGGGTGACCGCACCGCCGATGGTCAGCATGCCGCCATTGACGCTCAGCTCCTTCAGCTGCGGAATGCTGCTGAGGGAGACCAGTTTCGACGGCATCGCCAGCCGTTGTTTCAGCGTCGGGATCAGCGTCTGCCCGCCGCCCAGCGCCTGCGCGTCCTCATCCGCCAGCGCGGCCGCGGCCTCGGCGACGGTTGAGGGCTTCTCGAATTCGAATTCATACATTTCGTATCCTTTCTGAAAACCGGCCCGCCGGCTTTCATCTTTCCGAAAATACTCCGGGGGTATGGGGGCAGCGCCCCCATGAGCCCTTACCCGTTCATCGCCGCCCAGACCCGCGCAGGCGACAGCGGCATGTCAATGTGGGTGACGTTCTTGCCGCCCGATTGCAGCGCGTCGATCACCGCGTTGACCACCGCCGGCGGCGAGCCGATGGCGCCGGCCTCGCCGCAGCCCTTCACGCCCAATGGGTTATGAGTGCACGGCGTTTGGCAGGAATGATCCACCTGGTAGAACGGCACGTCATCGGCCCTGGGCATGGCGTAATCCATGAAGGACGCCGACAAGAGCTGGCCGTCCTCATCATAGGCGGCGTTCTCAAGCAATGCCTGGCCGATGCCCTGCCCCAGCCCGCCATGGACCTGGCCGTCAACGATCATCGGGTTGATGATATTGCCAAAGTCATCGGCGGCCGCGAACCGTTCGATTGTCACCTTGCCGGTGTCGGG
Source organism: Leisingera sp. S132 (assembly GCF_025144465.1). Taxonomy (NCBI): domain Bacteria; kingdom Pseudomonadati; phylum Pseudomonadota; class Alphaproteobacteria; order Rhodobacterales; family Roseobacteraceae; genus Leisingera; species Leisingera sp. S132. The sequence goes on along the minus strand of NZ_CP083553.1, from coordinate 1,269,130 downwards.
ATCCACCTCCACCTCGCAGGCATAGGCGCCGGCCGGATAGGTGAAGTTTGCGGGGTCATAAAACGCGGTCTCCTCCAGCCCTGGCTCCAGCTCCTCCAGCGGGTAGTTGTGGGGGACATAAGCCGTCAGGCAGACATCGCCCCAGGCCACCGACTTGTCGGTGCCCGCAACGGTGAACTGGCCGTCCTTCAGCTCGATATCGGCGTCCGAGGCCTCCATCAGATGGGCCGCGATCTTCTTGGCCTTGCTGATGATCTTCTCGGTCGCCCGCACCATGGCAGAACCGCAGACCGCGATGGAGCGCGACCCGTAGGTGCCCATGCCGAACGGCACCCGCCCGGTGTCGCCATGCACGATATCGACCATGCTTTCATCGATGCCGATCATGTCGGCCACCACCTGCGGGAAGGTGGTCTCATGCCCCTGCCCGTGCGCATGCGCGCCGACCATCACGCTGATGGAGCCGGTGGCATTGACCCGCACCGTAGCCGCATCATAAAGCCCTGCACGGGCGCCCAGCATGCCGACGATATTGGAGGGGGCGATGCCGCAGGCCTCAATATAGCAATTGACGCCAAAGCCGCGCAGCTTGCCGTTCTTCTCGCTTTCGGCGCGGCGGGCGGCAAAGCCCGCCACGTCGGCTACCTCCTCCAGCTTGTCCATCGTCGCCACGTAATCGCCGGTGTCATAGGTCAGCGCCACCGGGGTTTCATAGGGAAACTCGGTGATGAAGTTCTGGCGGCGCAGCGCAATCGCGTCGGCGCCCAGCTCGCGCGCAGCCTTGTCGATCACCCGCTCCAGCTGATAGGTCGCCTCCGGCCGGCCCGCGCCGCGGTAGGCATCAACCGGCACCGTGTTGGTGAAGACGGTCTTGACGTTCACCTGCACGATGGGCGTCTTGTAGTTGCCGGCCATCAGGGTGCCGTGCAGGTAGCTGGGCACCGAGGTCGAAAACGTCGACAGATACGCGCCCATATTGGCCATCGTGTTGGTGCGCAGCGCGGTGAAGTTGTTGTCTGCATCCAGCGCCAGCTCGATCCTGGTCACATGGTCGCGGCCATGGGCGTCGGAGATGAACGCCTCTGCCCGGGTGGAGGTCCATTTCACCGCCCGCCCGCAGGCCTTGGCGGCGAAGGTGCAGAATGCTTCCTCGGCATAGTGGAAGATCTTGGAGCCGAAACCGCCGCCCACATCCGGCGCGATCACCCGCACCTTGTGTTCCGGCAGGCCCAGCACAAAGGCGCACATCAAGAGGCGGATCACATGCGGGTTCTGGCTGGTGGTGTGGAGCGTGTACTCATCCGTTGCGCGGCTGTAATCGCCGATCGCCACGCGCGGTTCCATCGGGTTGGCGACCAGGCGGTTGTTGACCAGTTCCAGCGTCGTCACATGGGCGGCGCTGTCAAAGGCCGCCTGCACCGCATCGTCGTCCGGGTTTCCAAACACCCAGTCATAACAAAGGTTTGAGGTCAGATCCTCATGCACCTTGGTGGCGCCATCGGCCAGGGCCGCCGCCATATTCACGACCGCGGGCTTGTCGCTCAGATCCAGTTCGATCGCCTCGGCCGCATCGCGGGCCTGTTCCAGCGTGCCGGCCACCACCGCGGCGACGATCTCGCCCACGTGGCGGATCGTGTCATGCGCGATGATCGGGTGGCGGGGCTCCTGCTGCGGATTGCCGTGGCGGTCGGTGACGCCCCAGCCGCAGGGGATGCCGCCCACCTCGGCGAAATCTGCGCCGGTGAAGATCTTCACCACCCCGGGCATCGCCTCAGCCGCGCTGGTGTCGATGGAATTGATGGTCGCATGGGCAACATCCGCGCGCAGGAAATGCACGTATGCCTGTCCGTTCACGTTGATGTCGTCGGTATAGTTTCCGGCTCCTGTCAGGAACCGCACGTCCTCGCGCCGCTTGGGGCTGGCGCCGATACCTTGGTCCTTGGGCATGTCTGGTCTTTCCTCCCTGGAGGGTGCTGCCGTGGCGCACCTCTTTGTCAGTCACTCCTTGTCCGTTTCAGGCCGGGTCCGGCCTGGGCCGTCGCAAATTATTCCGCCGCGATGGACGAAACATCCTGTCCCGAGGCCGCCAGGATCGCCTTGACGATATTGTGGTAGCCGGTGCAGCGGCACAGGTTGCCCTCAAGGTAGTCGCGGATTTCCGCCTCGGTGGGCTTGGGGTTGTCCTTCAGCAGCGCTGCCGCCGACATCACCATGCCCGGCGTGCAGAAGCCGCATTGCAGCCCGTGATGGTCCTGGAACGCCTGCTGGATGGTGTTGAGCGAGCCGTCGGCGTTGGCCTGGCCTTCGATGGTGGCGACCTCGGCCCCCTCGGCCTCTTGCGCCAGCATGGTGCAGGCCTTCACCGCCTTACCGTCCACATGCACAACGCAGGCGCCGCACTGGCTGGTGTCGCAGCCCACATGGGTGCCGGTCAGCCCCAGCTGCTCGCGCAGGAATGATGACAGCAGCGTGCGCCCTTCAACCTCGCCGCTGGCAGCCTTGCCGTTCACGGTCATGGAGACCTTGGCCATAGTACCCTCCCTTTAGCTTGTTTTTGTCTGGCTGACGGGAGTTAAGCACGGGCCGCGCCGTCCGCGAAGTGTTTTCCGGCGGAGCAGAAGTGCAAATTCGCGTCAGCAGCGCTTACCCATGGTTGTGACCTTGCGTCACAAATCCCGCGCTGCAGTGCCGCATTCAGCCTTCTGCATCGCGGCGCGGCATCGGGCGGGTGGGGATTTCCTTCAGCAGCCCGCCCACGCCCATGGCGGCGATATCGGCGGAGGTCACAGGCAGGCCGCAGATCACCCGCTCCAGCACCCAGTCGGCGCCGTTGAGGGCCGGAGACCGCGCGCAGCCCGGCAGGCCGATCACCACCCTGTCCTGATGTGTGCCCAGAAACAGCAGGTTGCCGGGATCCACCGGCATGCCAAAGCGGGTCACGCTGCCGCCCGCGTTGTGCAGGGCCTGAGGCGCCACGTCATGGGCGTCAGAGGTAGCGGAGCCAGTGAGGATCAGCACCAGTTGTCCGGGCGCGTTTAGGATCGCCTCTGCCAGCGCATCCTCCCGGTGCGGGACGACCAGCCGCGGCGACAGGCTGAGACCCATCCGGTGCAGGCGGCCCGCCATTGCGGCGCGACCCTTATCCGGCGGGGTGTCTTCCGTGACCGCCGTTTCGATCAGCGTGGCAGAGGACAGGACCGGCGGCAGCACCCGGATGGCGTCCCCTGCCCCCTCGCTGGCACGGCGGATGGCGTCGGCCGGCACGCCATAGGAAATGATCTTGATCGTGGCCAGCATGCCGTCCGCATCGGCGCGGTGATAGTCCGGCACGGTGGCAACGGTGATCATCGGGTCAACCGCGTTGACACCCTCCAGCTTGTCCCGGTCCAGCCGCACCAGCCCGGCGCCCGTTGCATAGAGATTCACCCGCCCGGTGCCAGCGCCGGAGATGCGGATGCCTTGTGCGGAGGGGTCCGGCACCAGCGCCTTGGCCAGCGCCTCCGCCGCAGCATCCTCGTGCAGGTCGGCGGGATCGAGCCGGGCCACGGTCAGGGTGTCATGGCCAGCGCCGGCGAGATCTGAGAGGTCGTCTGCGCTCAGCACCGTGCCCTTGGCGACCTTACGGCTGGCGCCCAAGAGTGAATGCGCGAGGATGGCGCCCTCGGCGTCTGAAATGGGGACCGGGCCGAACCTCATGGCTGTTTGCCGCGCAGGACGGCGGTCATTTCCGACAGGATCGACACCGCGATTTCCGCCGGGCTGGCGGCGCCGATATCCAGGCCGATGGGGCCGTGGATGCGGTTGATCTGCGTCTCTGTGAAACCTGCATCCTGCATCCGGGCGACGCGGGCGGCGTGGGTTTTCCTGCTGCCCAGCGCGCCGATGTAGAAGACATCCGCCGCCAGTGCCGCCTGCAGTGCCGGGTCGTCCAGTTTCGGATCATGGGTCAAAAGCACCAGCGCGGTGCGGGTGTCGAGGCCGAGTTTTTCGACCGCCTCGTCGGGCCAGTCGTCCATCAGGGTCTCGCCGGGGAACCGTTCGGGGGAAGCGAAGGCCGCGCGCGGGTCGATGATTACCGGATCATAGCCCGCGATCCGCGCCATCGGCACCAGCGCTTGCGTAATATGCACCGCACCGACGCTAACCAGCCGCAGCGGCGGGTTGTGAACGGCCACAAAGGTCTTACCATCCTCTTCCAGACCGGAGCGATCCATGCGCATGCGGTCCGGGTAATCTTTGCGGGTGAGCCGCCGGGCGCCGGTGGCGAGGTTCACCTCATAGGCCACGGGGGTGCGGGCTGCGCGGGCGGCCACCAGATCCTCCAGCAGGTCCCCGGGCAGCGCTGAGCCAACCGGTTCCACCAGCACCTTGATGGTGCCGCCGCAGGCCAGGCCGACGGCAAAGGCGTCTTCGTCGCTGATGCCGAATTCCAGCAGCCGGTGCTGGCCGTCCTGCAGCGCCTCCAGCGCCTCAACCACCACCGCGCCCTCGACACAGCCGCCGGAGACGGATCCTTCGATCTGCCCGGTGCCAGACACCACCAGCTGCGATCCGGTGCGGCGCGGGGCGGAGCCCCAGGTCTGCACAACAGTGGCCAGCACAGCGCCGGTGCCGGAATGGTGCCAGTCCTGCGCGGTCTCCGGGGCGTGCTCAAACGGGGTCATGGATTGCATTGGCGGGCCTTAAGGGTTGCGGCGGGAGATGTTGTCAAAATCGGTACTTGGACGGCGGATTGCAAGCGGCGGCGGCTAGAGCAGCGCCATCAGCCGTGCCTTTTCACCCGCGTCGGAGGGGCTGGTTATCACCTGTGCCAGGTCCTGCAGTGAAGCGATGGAATGGCCGGCGCGGAAGCTGTCCGTGTAGGGCAGCATCGCACGGATGCCCTGCGCCTTGGGGGCGAACCCGTCCCAGCGCAGCAGGGGGTTCAGCCAGATCAGGCGGCGCGACGACAGCTGCAGCCGCTGCATCTCGCGCGAAAGGCCCTCGGGGTCGCCGCGGTCCAGCCCGTCGGTGATCAGCAGCACCACCGCGCCCTGCCCCATGACGCGCCGCGACCAGTCGCGGTTGAAGGCGTGCAGGCAGTCGCCGATCCGGGTGCCGCCCTCCCAGTCCTGCGCCTCTGCCCCTGCAGCGGCCAGCGCTGCGTCGACATCGCGCTGCTGCAGATGCCGGGTGATGTTGGTCAGGCGGGTGCCGAAGGTGAAGCCATGCACCCGTGCCCAGCCCTGCCCACCAGATTTTCCCCGGGCATTGGCGGCGGCATGCAGGAAATGCAGGATGATGCGGCTGTACTGGCTCATCGAGCCGGAGATGTCGCAGAGCACCACCAGATTGGGCCAGCGGATGCGGCGCTTGGCGCGGGCAATCTGCTGCAGGTCGCCGCCCTGCCGCGCGGCATTGCGTAAGGTTTTGCGCCAGTCGGCGCGGTGCCCCCGTGGTGCGGCCATCAGGCGGCGGGACTGGATGGGTGTCACCGGCAGTTTCAGCTGCGCCAGGATGCGCTTGGCGGCGGCAATCTCCGCCGTGCTCATCTGTTCGAAATCCAGCGTCCTGAGGCGTTCCTCCGCCGACATGGTGCGGGAGGCGTCGATCTCGATCTCTGTGCCTTCCGGCTCCGCTTCCGGAACGTCCGGCGGGTCAAGCATGCCGTCCAGCAGCGCCTCGGCGGCGCGTTTCTCGGCGGGCTTGGCCGGGCGCTCCTCCTGCACGCCGCGGATGGCGGGCAGCATCGCGGCCATCATCTGCTCCAGATACCGCGGATCGCGCCAGAACAGGCGGAAGACCTGGGCAAACACAACCCGCTGCTCCGGCTTGGTCACGAAACAAGCGTGCAAGGCCCAATAGAAGTCCTGCCGGCTGGTGAAGCCTGCCGCGGCAACCGCGCGCACCGCGTCCAGCACCCGGCCCGGGCCAATGGGCAGCCCGGCCTTGCGCAGGGCGCGGGCAAAATGGGTGATGTTGCGGAGCAGCTTAGGATTGTCCGGCAGGGTGAGCGGCGGATAGTCAGGCACTAGCGAACATGGGGGCGCTGCCCCCATACCCCCGGAGTATTTCCAGAATGATGAAACATCAGGCCGCGTCCAGGCTGGCCTTGGCCTCATCAAGGATGCGCTTGGCCTCGGAACCGTGCAGGCGGGCAATGTCGTCCTGGTATTTGAGGATCGCGCCGAGGGTGTCGGCGATCACCTCGGGGCTGAGGGCGATGACGTCGAGCGCCAGGAGGCAATTAGCCCAGTCGATGGTTTCGGCCACCCCCGGTTTCTTGAACAGATCCTCGGTGCGCAAGGATTGCACGAAAGCGACGATCTCGCGGCTGAGCTGTTCGCTGGCCTGCGGCGCGCGGGCGTGCAGGATATCGAGTTCGCGGCTGAAATCGGGGTAGTCGACCCAGTGGTAGAGGCAGCGGCGTTTGAGGGCGTCATGCACCTCCCGCGTGCGGTTGGAGGTGAGGATAACAATCGGAGGCTCCGGCGCCTGGATGGTGCCAAGTTCGGGGATCGTCACCTGGAAGTCGCTGAGCGCCTCCAAGAGGAAGGCCTCGAACGGTTCATCGGTGCGGTCCAGCTCGTCGATCAGCAGCACCGGGGCGCCGTTCTCATCCGGGCGCATCGCCTGCAACAGCGGCCGTTCGATCAGGTAATCTGCGGAGAACAGTTCGTTCTGGAGCGCGGCGCGGCCGGCGCTGCCCGCGGCCTCGCCCGCAGCTTCAGCGGTGCGGATCGCCACCATCTGCGCCGCGAAGTTCCATTCATAAACGGCGCTGGCGGCATCCAGCCCCTCGTAGCATTGCAGGCGGATCAGGCGGCGGCCTAGGCTGGCGGCCAGTGCCTTGGCAATCTCGGTCTTACCGGTGCCGGCCTCGCCCTCCAGGAACAGCGGGCGGCCCAGTTTCAGCGACAGGAACACCACGGTGGCAAGCGCCCGGCCGCAGACGTAGCCCTGCTGCGACAGCAGGTCCTGCACCTGCTCGATGGATTGTGCCTGCATGTCTGACCTCCCCTTGCCCCGTCCAACAGGCCACGGGCAGGCGCATCGGTCAAGCGGCGGCTGCCTGCGACGCTGCGGCCCGGCAGCGGCGCGGGAGGGTTTGTATCGCCGCCGGCTTGGGGTAAGACTGGCAGCAGCAAGACAGAAGGCCGAGGCATGAGCAGAACTCTCCAGATGCGGTTGAAACCGGCAGCCCGGCGCTGCGGGGACGTGTGACGATGCGGGTGCTGGCCATTCTCTGCGTGCGCAACGAGGGCGCGTTCCTGCTGGAATGGCTGGCCCATTACCGTACGGCCGGCTTCACCGATTTCCTGGTGTTTTCCAACGATTGCCAGGACGGCACCGATATGATGCTGGACCGGCTGCAGGCGATGGGGCAGCTGGCGCATGTGCGCAACGAAGGCCCATATGGCCGCGAGGGCATCCAGTTCGCTGCGCTGAAAATGGCGGACAAGCATCCGCTGATGAAGGCCGCGGACTGGGTGCTGGTTGCCGATGCCGATGAGTTCCCTTGCATCAAGACCAGCGAGGGCACGGTGGCGGACCTGCTGGCGGCGCTGCCGGATGCGGATGCCATTCCGCTGACCTGGCGGCTGTTCGGCAATGGCGGCGTTGTGGCCTATGAGGACCGCCCGGTCACGGAGCAATTCACACAGTGTGCGCCGGAGGTGGTCCACTGGCCCTGGCGGGCGGTGATGTTCAAGACGCTCTACCGCAACAACGGCACCTACCGGAAATGCGGCGTGCACCGGCCCCGCGGTGTGAAAGAAAAGGCGCAGCTGAAAGGCTATCGCTGGTTCGACTGCGAGGGGCGCGAGCTGGGTGAGGCGTTCAAGACCAAGCGGCTGTTTACCGATTACGGCCAGCCGAATTACCGCCTGGCGCAGCTGAACCATTACCCCTTGGGCGCAATGGAGAGCTATGTGGTGAAGGCGGCCCGGGGCCGCGTGAACCGGCAGGCCCCGCTGGGGATGGATTACTGGGTGGAGCGCAACTATGCCGCCTGCGAAGACCGCGCGATTGCCCGCTATGCGCCCGCGCGCGCGGCGCTGCAGGCAGAGCTGATGGCGGATACGGAACTGGCCAGGCTGCATGGCACTGCCGTGGCCTGGCGCAAGGCGCGGTTCCTGGAGCTGATGCTGGCCGAGGAAAACCGGGCGCTGTTCACCCGCCTGCTGATGGCCCCGCCGGCGCGGGTGCTGACTGCGGAGCAAGGCGCGCAGATGCGGCGCTTTGCGATGCTGGGGCTGGCGGCGGAGAGCGGAAGGCAGCCAGGCTGAGAGGTGATCAGCACGCGGCAGGCAGGCAATGGCCCGCTGATCGCCCCGGACCAGACAGTAAAGAGGCCTTAGTTTTTCCAAATTTAGCCTTATTTGTCTCCTAAGCGTAAACCAGCAAAACCGCCGCTCGGCGCAGGGGGTACTCAAGGTGGAAGTCATGCAGGACGGACTCGAAAATCTGGACGAAGACCTTTCGGGGCTGAAACCGGCGCAATGGAAGGCGCGGATGGCGGCGCTGGCCGAACAGCACGGCATGTACCAGCCGCTGGGCGAAAAGCATTTCACCACCTTCATCGACCAGGGCAACACCCTGCTGGTGACCTTTGAGACCATGCAGGGCATTCACAACCTGTCGGACCAGGCGCAGCCGCTGGGGTTCGATCTGGTGAAGAACCTGGGCTGGTCGCATATGTGCGTGGTCTCCGACGGCGACACCTGGTTCCGCGACGAGCGCATCTATGGCTTCTTCGATCAGCTGATCGACGACGGCTTTTTTGACGAATTTGAAAACGTGCTGTTCTACGGCGCAGGCCCCTGCGGCTATGCGGCGGCTGCGTATTCCGTGGCCTCGCCCGGGGCCACCGTTGTGGCGGTGCAGCCGCAGGCGACGCTGGATCCGCGGATGACCGAATGGGACGACCGCTTTGCCGAGAACCGGCGGCTGTCGTTCACCGACCGCTACGGCTATGCGCCGGACATGCTGGATGCTGCCGGGCAGGCTTTTGTCATCTACGACCCGCAGGAGCGGCTGGACGCGATGCATGCGGCGCTGTTTGCCCGCAGGAACGTGACCCGGCTGCGCGCCAGCCACATGGGGGACGCGGTGCAGACCCGGCTGATCGAGATGGAGATGCTCTATCACATCCTGTCGCTGGCAGGCAGCGGCAAGCTGTCGGAGGCGGCCTTTTGCAAGCTGTTCCGGGCGCGGCGCAACAACCCCTTCTTCCTGCGCAACCTCCTGGGCCGGCTGGAGCGGGAGGACCGCGGGGTGCTGATCGCGCTTCTGTGCCGCAATGTGACGGAGCGGATGCGGGCGCCGCGGTTCCGCCGCCGCCTGGAGGAGATGCAGAAGCGGGCCGGCAGCGGCGAATTCACCATCCCGGACAAGCGCTGATCCGGCTGGATCAGCGCGCATTCTGCCGCTTTGTTTCCGTGCTGCCATGTGCTAACGCACGCGCATGACCGACACGCTCACCATCCCCCGCCCCGATGACTGGCACCTGCACCTGCGCGACGGCGCCATGCTGCAGGCCGTGCTGCCCGAAACCGCCCGCCATTTCGGCCGGGCGATCATCATGCCGAATCTGGTGCCGCCGGTGGTGACCGGGGCGCAGGCCGCGGCCTACCGCGACCGCATTCTGGCGGCGCTGCCGGAAGGCATGGCGTTTGAGCCGCTGATGACGCTGTACCTGACCGAGGACACCGATCCGGCGGATGTGGCTGCCGCCCACGCCAGCGGGCTGGTCAAGGCAGTGAAGCTGTATCCGGCGGGCGCCACCACCAATTCGGCTTCGGGTGTGACCAATTTCGATAACGTCCGTGCGGTGCTGGAAAAGATGGCCGAAATCGGCCTGCCGCTGTGCACCCATGGCGAAGTGACCGACCACGACATCGACATCTTCGACCGTGAAGCCGTGTTCATCGACCGGGTGCTGGACCCGATCCGCAAGGCGACCCCCGGCCTGCGGGTGGTGATGGAGCATATCACCACCAAAAACGCGGCTGATTACGTGGCCAGCCAGGAGCGGGATCTGGGCGCGACCATCACCACGCACCACCTGATCATCAACCGCAACCACATCCTGGTCGGCGGCATCAAGCCGCATTACTACTGCCTGCCGGTGGCCAAGCGCGAAGAGCACCGTCTGGCGCTGCGGGCCGCTGCGACCTCCGGTGATGCGCGCTATTTCCTGGGCACCGACTCGGCGCCGCACACCGACCCCAACAAGGAAAGCGCCTGCGGCTGTGCCGGCTGTTTCACCGCCACCAACACCATGTCCCTCCTGGCGCATGTGTTCGAGGAAGAGGGCGCGCTGGACAAGCTGGCGGGCTTTGCCTCGGAAAACGGCCCGGCGTTCTATGGCCTGCCGGTGAGCAGCGAGACGCTGACCCTGACCAAGCAGGATGCGCCGGTGGCTTTCCCGGAGAAGATCGAAAGCGGCGACGGCCCCGTCACCGTATTCGACCCGGGCTTTGACGTTTTCTGGAACGTGGCCGGGTAATTCCTTGAAACAGTCTCTTGCGGCTCTGTTGCGCAAATCGGGTGAGGGATTCATCTCATGAATCCAGCGTGATAGCTGGAGGGCATGAGCAGACCAACACCCCCGACCTACAAGATCAAGAACTGGCGGGCCTATAACGAAGCGCTGAAGCGTCGTGGCTCTCTGACGATCTGGTTCGATCCCGAGATGACGTGGGAGGCCCGGCCGACCGGCAAGAGAGGCCGACAGCCCATCTATAGCGACGCCGCGATCAAGACCTGCCTGACGATGAAGGTGCTGTTCCGTATGGCGCTCAGGCAGACGACCGGCTTCGTGGAAAGTCTCCTGCGATTGAGTGGATTGGACTGGTCGGTACCGGATTTTAGCACGCTTTCACGCCGCCAGAAGTCTCTCGCCGTGAACATCCCGTATCGTGGTTCTGAGGGGCCGCTACACCTGCTGATCGACAGCACTGGGATAAAGGTAGAGGGCGAAGGCGAGTGGAATGCGCGCAAGCACGGTGGCTCGAAACGCCGCGTGTGGCGCAAGGTTCACCTCGGTATCGACGAAAAGACACTGGAAATCCGGGCAGTCGAGTTCACCAGTAGCAACATTGGTGATGCGCCCATGCTGCCGGAACTGCTTAATCAGATCCCGCCCGAGCAGGAGATCGGCAGTGTCACGGCAGATGGCGCCTACGATACGCGCAAGTGCCACGATGCCATCGCCAACCGAGGTGCCAATGCCGTCGTCCCGCCCCGCAAGAACGCCAAGCCCTGGAAACCCGACACCGCAGGCGCGATTGCGCGCAACGAAGCGCTGCGGGCGTCGAAATACCTTGGCCGAGCGCTTTGGCGGAAATGGAGTGGATACCACCGCCGAAGTCGTGCCGAAACCAAGATGCACTGCATGAAACTGCTGGGACAAAGACTGATGGCACGGGATCCTGGACGTCAGGTTGCCGAGCTTCAGCTCCGTGTTGCGGTCATGAACGGATTCACCGCGCTTGGCATACCCGTCACAGAGGCAGTGGGATAAGTCCGTCTGGGGAAAGGGGAACCTTGGCCCTCAACCGATTTGCGCAACAGAGTCTATCCAGGACAACGGCCCAAGCCGGCTGCTTCCCTCCCTTGCAGCCCGCGATCTGGAACTGCGGTTAAACGTTTCTGAGGGTGAACCCTTCTCCTACTCTCCCGTCAGTTTCCTGCCCGATGGCGAGGTGCAATTCATCCCGGGCACAGAGATTTCCGGGCTTCCCGAGGCGCCAGCGGACGGCAACGATATTCTATTGCCCAGGCTGACCCTCTCCGAAATAACCTGGAGCGGTGGCACCACGGTAGTTCTGATAATCAATAATTTTTGGGGCATCGACGGCGGCAGTATCCAACTCTTTGCCCTCAGAGGTGCAGCCCTGCCGGAAATCAGTAGCTTCGGCGATTACCAGAACTTTCAGAATTCAATCACGCATAAGCAACCGGTCACTGGGACGCTGGACCCGAACCAGACCCTGGACTGGGACCCTGAGACCGTCCGGACGGTGGAAGACTTGAATATTACCGGCACTAGCGGCAACGATGACCTCAGCGGCGGCGAGGGCAATGACACCCTGAACGGCAGGGAAGGCAACGATGCCTTAGACGGGGGAGCCGGAAACGACAGCCTGCGCGGCGCTAACGGCGATGATGCCCTCTCTGGCGGCAACGGTGATGACGAGCTATCGGGTGGGACCTTTACCCAGAACTGGTTTTTGTCGCCTCTGCGGTTCGTGAGGGCCGCACCATCTGGCGAAATGATTCAGGAAGATACCGGCAATGATACCCTCGACGGAGGGCAAGGTCAGGACACGCTGGACGGCGGGCTTGGTGATGACCTTCTGACAGGCGGAGCTGGCGATGACCTGTTTGTGTTCTGGGACGGATTCGGAAATTTTGGCAACGACACCATTACTGATTTCGACGCGACGAGCAGCCTTGAGAAGATCGACCTCAGCACAGTTTCCAGCATCACGGATATGACCGACCTGCTCGAAAACCACATCCGGCAGGACGGCCAAGACGTTCTGATCGAGGACGCGCATGGGAGCACCATCACACTGCTGAACGTGGATTTGACGGATCTGGATGAAACAGACTTCAATTTTGATCTCCCCGCGTGGAACCCCTGCGGGGTTGGCGAAGAAGGATTTGAAGTCATTCCGATTGGGCCGGAGCAAAGCGGCGATGACCCAGCACCTGAAGCGGAAGATGATCTTCGTTTAACTTCAAATTACATAATAGAGCCCTGCTTCGATGTCGTTTGGTAAGAGATCCCTTGGGGACCGGCCTGATCCTGAACAGCACTAGGCAACGTTTGCGCGTTGCGCCTCTGGGGCTTCTAACCGGCGGAGTTCCGGTTTATGGACAGCAAAACCGCTGCCGCAAAGGATGCCTGCCGCCATGATCCCCACCTCCTACCCTTCCCGCGAAGAAATCGCCCGCCTGTCGGCCCGGATGCTGCTGGAAATCGGCGCGGTGAACTTCAACACGGATGAGCCCTACACTCTGGCCTCCGGCCTGCCCTCGCCCAGCTATATCGACTGCCGCAAGCTGATCTCCTTTCCGCGCATCCGCACCACGCTGATGGATTTCCTGACCGTGACCGTGATGCGCAACGCGGGGTTCGAGGCGTTTGACAATATTGCGGGCGGGGAAACCGCCGGCATCCCCTTTGGCGCGCTGGTGGCCGAGCGCATGGCGCTGCCGATGACTTATGTGCGCAAGAAACCCAAGGGATATGGCCGAAATGCCCGCATTGAAGGGGTGATGACCGAGGATCAGCGGGTGCTGCTGGTGGAGGACATGACCACCGACGGCGGCTCCAAACTGTCCTTTGTCGATGCGATCCGCGAAACCGGTGCCTCCTGCGGCCACACCGCGGTGATCTTCTATTACGACATCTTTCCTGAAACTACTAAGCGCCTGGGCGACCACGGGGTTGAGCTGCATTACCTGTGCACCTGGTGGGATGTGCTGGCCGAGGCCAAGGCGCAGAAGAGCTTCAGCGAAGAGACGTTGGCCGAGGTGGAAAAGTTCCTGAAAGACCCGCGCGCCTGGCAGGACGCGCATAAGGCCTGATCGGATGGCGGGCGGAACCGCCCGCCCTGCACGCCCCCGCAGGGCGGCAATTTGCATCCCGTGCCGGCACCGGTGTCCTGCCGCGCCCCTTGCAGATTAACGCAAGGGAAAGCGTTACGGGACGGGATGTGGACAAGCCCGCCCCGAATCGTTTCCCGCACAGGTTGATGCGCAGATCTTGGGGCCTTCCCACAGCGCACCGCATCATGTAGCCTGGATAGGACAGGCTTACTGGCCTTTTGTGGTAAACGGCCCACAAACCCTGCGGCTTTATCCACAGGGAATCCACAGAGATTCCCAGATAGGAGAAACCCGCGCGGCACCGTATAAGCGGGCCGAGTGACGAGAGCAGTGATGAACGAAATTACCCCTTTCGACGGCGACATGCCGCCCCCCGCCCCGATGCCGGAGCATCTGCCGGCCCCCGCGCAGGCGGACCAGGCGATGCCGGACAACGAACTGCCGCATTCAGTGGAGGCGGAACAGCAGCTCTTGGGCGCGATCCTGACCAACAACGAGGTCTACGACAAGATCGCGCTGATCATCGACTCGTCGCATTTCTACGACCCGGTCCATGCCCGCATCTATGAGGTGGCGGCGGCGCGGATCTCCAAGAACGCGCTGGCCTCGCCGGTGACGCTGAAGGCGTTCCTGGAGGACCACGAAGGTCTGAAGGAACTGGGCGGGCCGGCCTATCTGGCCAAGCTCGCAGGCGCGTCGATCTCCGCCTTTGCGGTGCGGGATTACGCGCAGATGATCTACGACCTGGCGATCCGGCGCGAGCTGATCGCCCTGGGCCAATCGATTTCGGACAAGGCGCGCCGCGTAGACGTGGCATCAGAACCTAAAGAGCAGATCGTTGAGGCTGAGCAGGCGCTTTACCAGCTGGCAGAGCAGGGCCAGACGGAAAGCGGTTTCAAATCGTTCCTCAAGGCCGTCACCGAAGCGGTCAATGTGACAAACGAGGCGTACCAGCGCGGTGGCGGCATGGCCGGCATCTCGACAGGCCTGGTCGACCTAGACAAGCAACTTGGCGGCCTGCATCCCTCGGACCTTCTCATCCTCGCAGGCCGCCCCTCTATGGGGAAGACGTCGCTGGCGACCAACATCGCCTTCAACGTTGCCAAGGCATACAAACGCGGGGTGAAACCCGACGGATCGGAAGGCGCGCTGGATGGCGGCGTGGTGGGGTTCTTCAGCCTCGAGATGAGCGCCGAGCAGCTGGCGGGGCGTATTCTGGCGGAAGCGTCAGAGATTTCCTCGCACAAGATCCGCCAGGGCGACATGACAGAGGGCGAGTTCCGCCGCTTTGTGCAGGCTGCAAAAGACCTGGAAAGCTGCCCGCTGTTCATTGACGACACGCCTGCAATCCCGATCTCGCAGCTGGCCGCGCGCGCCCGCCGCCTGAAGCGGACGCATGGGCTGGACCTTCTGGTGATCGACTATTTGCAGCTTTGCCGCGGCATGGCCGACAACCGGGTGAACGAGATCGCCGAGATTTCGATGGGGATGAAAGCGATTGCCAAGGAATTGAACATTCCGGTGATCGCGCTGTCGCAGCTGTCGCGCCAGGTGGAAAACCGCGAAGACAAACGCCCGCAGCTGTCGGACCTTCGGGAATCGGGCTCGATCGAGCAGGACGCCGACGTGGTGATGTTCGTGTTCCGCGAGGAATACTACAAGGAACGCGAAAAGCCCGGTGACCACGAGCTGGAAAAGATGGAAGAGTGGAAGCAGGCGATGGAACGGCTGCATGCCAAGGCCGAGGTGATCGTCGGCAAGCAGCGTCACGGTCCCATCGGCACTGTGGAACTGTCGTTCGAGGCGCAATTCACCCGCTTCGGCAACCTCGCCAAGGCCTGGCAGCAGGGGCATGAGGACGGCGGTTATTAACCGCCGCCGGTTTCTGTCCGGTTCAATGGCCGGTGCCGCGGGCGCCGGCGCCCTGTCCATTGCGGGAGGTCCGGGTATGGCAGAGGACGGTTTCCGGGTGCCGCCCGAGGAGGCGCCGCATCAGCTGACATTCATGCAATGGCCGGTGACACCCCAGGTCTATGGCACCGGGCGCTACCGCAGGCAGGTGCAGAACCAGATCGCGCGGATTGCCAATACGGTGGCCGCTTTCGAGCCGGTGGTGATGCTGGCCGCGCCGGAGGAACACGCCCGTGTCCGGCGCAAGCTGTCCGGCAACGTCGAGCTGTGGGACATTCCTGCAGATGATCTGTGGTGCCGCGACTCCGGGCCGCTGTTCGGGCGCGACACGCGCGGGCAGCTGTCCGTTCGGCAGCTGAACTTCAACGGCTGGGGCCGCTACCATCTGCCGAATGACGAACGCATCGCCGCACGGGTGGCAGAACGGCTGGGGCTGCCGCTGTTTGACAGCGGCATCAGGGGCGAGGCCGGAGGGGCGGAGGCGGACGGCCATGGCCTGTTGATGGCCAATGAAAGCAGCTGGGTGAATGCTAACCGCAATCCCGGCCTGAGCCGCAGCGGAATTGAAACGGCCCTGCTGGCCGCCTATGGCGCGGACCGGATGATCTGGGGCACGGGCGTCAAGGGCCAGGACGTGACCGACGACCACATCGACGGGCTGGCCCGTTTTACCGGCGGCGACCGCGTGCTGATGATGCTGGCAGACGCGCCCGATCCAAATGATCCCTTTGATGCCTCGGCCCGGCAGTTGCAGCGGCATCTGCAGGCAGAGGGCCTTCAGGTGGACACCCTTCCCTGGCCCGAGGCCGGGCGGATCAGGGACGTGAACAGCCAGTGCAGCTATGTGAACTATTATGTCTGCAACGGCGGGGTGATCGCACCTGAAAGCGGCGACAGGCGCACCGATGCGCTGGCCGCAGAGGCGCTGCGCCGCCATTACCCCGAGCGTGAACTGGTGATGCTGGACACCGATCTGCTGGCAGAGCTTGGCGGCGGCATCCATTGCGCCACCCAGCAGATGCCCGCCTGAGCTGGCTGCAACAGGCTGATCAGCGCCCTGAAAGCTGGCAACAAATGGCCTGTTTGGCGGGTTTTCCCACTTGACCTGCGCACCTCCCATGTCATGAACACCGCATGAGCACGGCAAAACTGACAATCAACCTGGATGCGCTGGTGACCAACTGGCGGAATCTGGATGCGCTGACAGGCTGCGAGACTGCAGCCGTGGTGAAGGCGAACGGATACGGCCTGGATGCAGGCCGGGTGGGCAAGGCGCTGGCCAAGGCGGGCGCGCGCAACTTCTTTGTGGCGGCAGCCGAGGAAGGCGGCGCGCTGCGCCGTGCGCTGGGACCGGGTCCCGGCATCTCGGTGTTTTCCGGCCACATGGAGGGCGATGCGAAGCTGTTGAAGGATTTCCAGCTGACGCCGATGCTGAATTCGCTGGACCAGATGCTGCGCCATTTCGAGACGCTTCCGGGCCACCCGTTCGGGGTGCAGCTGGACAGCGGCATGAACCGGCTGGGGATGGAGCATGGCGAATGGGCCGCGGTGGCGGAGATCGCCCTGGGCCAGAACCCGGTTCTGCTGATGTCGCATCTGGCCTGCGCCGATGAACCCGCGCACGAGATGAATGCACAGCAGCTGAGGACCTTCCGCGAGATGTCGGACGGGCTGGAGGTGCCGCGCTCGCTGGCTGCGACCGGCGGCATGCTCCTGGGCAAGGACTATCACTTCGACCTCTGCCGCCCCGGTGTCGGGCTTTATGGCGGGCTGCCGTTCACGGATGCGGTACCGGTGGTGCAGCTGGACCTGCCGGTCATTCAGGTGCGCGATATGGAACCGGGCGAAAGCGCCGGTTACGGCAATGCCTGGGTCGCCCAGCGCCCCAGCCGCATCGCAACTGTCGCCGCGGGTTACGCCGACGGGCTGCACCGGGCGATGGGCAAGGGCGGCATTCACGTCTATGCGGGCGAGACCCCCTGCCCCGTGGTCGGCCGCGTTTCGATGGACCTGATCACCGTGGATGTCACGGATCTGGCGGAGGTGCCGCAGATGCTGGCGATCCTCAATGAGCGTCAGACCGTGGACGTGCTGGCCGACGCGGCAGGCACCATCGGCTATGAGATCCTGACCTCCTCGGGCCACCGGTCGGCGCGGACCTATCTGGGATGAACCCAATCGCTCTCCTGGCCCGGCTGGGCCGCACCGCCCTGGCGGGACTGGCGGCTGTCGGCCGCGCGGCGCTGTTTGCCCTGTCTGCCTTCAGCCACATGATCCGCCCCCCCTATTACCCGCGCGAGTTCCTTCAGGCGCTGCTGAACGTCGGCTGGCTGTCGCTGCCGGTGGTGGGCCTCACCGCGATTTTCACCGGCGGCGCGCTGGCGCTGCAGATCTATGCCGGCGGCGCCCGGTTCAACGCCGAGGCGGTGGTGCCGCAGATCGTCGCCATCGGCATGGTGCGCGAACTCGGCCCGGTTCTGGTCGGCCTGATGATCGCGGCGCGCGTGACCTCCTCCATCGCGGCTGAGATCGCCACCATGAAGGTGACGGAGCAGATCGACGCGCTGGTCACGCTCTCCACCCATCCGATGAAATACCTGGTGGCGCCGCGGGTGCTGGCCGCGCTGATCACGGTGCCGGTGCTGGTCGGTGTCGGCGACATCATCGGCATCATGGGCGGCTACACCGTGGCGGTGCAGAACCTCGGCTTCAACCCGGCGGCCTACCTCAAGAACACCGTCGATTTCCTGGAGGCGCTCGACATCATCTCCTCGCTGGTCAAGGGAGCCGCCTTTGGCACTATCGCGGCGATGATGGGCTGCTACTACGGCATGCAGTCGGGCCGCGGCGCCCAGGGCGTGGGCCGGGCCACCAAGGGGTCGGTGGAATCCGCCGCCGTCCTGATCCTGGCCGCCAACTTTGTCCTCACAGGGGTGTTCTTCTCGCTATGATCCGCATGGAAAACGTCCACAAGGCCTTTGGCGACAACCGTGTGCTGAACGGCATGAACCTGGAGATCGCCAAGGGCACCTCGATGGTGATCATCGGCGGCTCCGGCACCGGCAAGTCGGTGGCGCTGAAAAGCATCCTGGGGCTGATCCAGCCGGACTCAGGCCAGATCTACGTCGACGGCAAGCCGGCGGGATCAGGCGACCGCGACAAGTTCCTGGCGCGCTTTGGCATGCTGTTTCAGGGCGGCGCGCTGTTTGACAGCTTGCCGGTCTGGCAGAATGTTGCCTTCCGCCTCTTGCGCGGTGCCCTGAAACGCCCGCAGGAGGAAGCCCGCGAAATCGCCATCGAAAAGCTGCGCCGGGTGGGACTGAAGGCGAATGTCGCCGACCGGTTCCCGGCGGAACTGTCAGGCGGCATGCAGAAACGCGTCGGCCTCGCCCGCGCGATTGCGGCTGAGCCTGAGATCATCTTTTTCGATGAGCCGACCACCGGCCTCGACCCGATCATGTCAGGTGTGATCAACGACCTGATCCGCGAGATCGTGGTGGAGATGGGCGCGACGGCGATGACCATCACCCACGACATGACCTCGGTGCGCGCCATTGCCGACAATGTGGCGATGCTGCACGGCGGGGTGATCCAATGGACAGGCCCGGTGGCTGAGATGGACCAGTCAGGCGACCCCTATATGGAGCAGTTCATCCACGGCCGCGCAGAGGGGCCGATTGAGGCGGTGCGGTAGAGCTTCCCCGTTCAGGAACTACCCTACCTGTGGACTTTCTTCGAACCACCTCTCTTGAATTCTCAGCCAGAACCAATCAGGTACTGTGTGAATTCATTTTGAGGTAGAATCTTGAAACCGTCAATGGCGTTCGGAGACTTAGCTGGGGCACTGCTTGCCCCAGTTTTTGAAGCAATTTTCGCATTTCTTCAGGGCGTCGCGGCCTTTTTCTTAGAGCTCTTGGCACCCTTTCTCTTTCCTGTTTTCGAGTTCATAGGTGCTGTCATCAGCGGCCTTTTTCTGATGGTGGCCTCTCTTATTTGGGGGATCATCGAAGCGCTTGGCATGGCACAGCGGGCACGCGGACTTTCGCTGGCAGCCTACACCCTATCCGCAGCAGGCTTTGTGTACCTGCTGTACGGGTTCATGTTTGGTGGGCTATCTTCGCAGGAAGAGTTTTACCCAGGCTGGGCCATCCTCTCCGCTTTGTCGATCGCAGTCTTTGGCTTGCTTCTTGGCTGGGTTCTTTTTGACCCTCCAGAGGACCGCCGCGGGCACCGGAAGGAAGAAAGCAAGCAGGAAGCAGAACAAGGTAAGGACGCTTCGAATTCAGGCAGGAGGCTGAAACTCCGTCATGCTCTGGTATTCTTTATAGCCGGATGTCTGACTGCCGGGGGACTTGTCTGGTACACAACACCGCGAGCGACCAGCCTTCCGCCATGTGCGACCAGCGACAAGCTGCGGAATTTCGCAGCTGATGCCCTCAGAAAACAAGGCAAAGAGCTTACCGCGGACATAGTGGGCAACCGGAATTGTACAGACTAAATTGCGCGCCTGAGACATCGAATGAACAAACGCCTGATAAAGATTGCGACCCTGTCGCTGCTGATCCTCTACCCCGTCGCCTGGTTTGCCCCTTTGATGCGGGCGGGGCTGCTGCCGATCTTCGGCCTCAGCGAGATCTCGGTGATCACCGGGCTGCAATCCCTGTGGGGCAGCGATGCCGTGCTTGCGCTGATTGTCACCTTCTTTGCTATCTTTGCGCCCTACCTCAAGACCATCGGCACCGCGCTGGTGCAGTGGGATCTGCTGGATGCACGGGTGCAGCCTGCGCTGCATGTTCTGGGCAAACTGGCGATGGCCGACATTTTCCTGATCGCGCTTTACATCACGCTGGCCAAGGGCATCGGCCTTGCCACGCTTGAGACCGCCTGGGGATTGTACCTGTTCACCGCCTGTATTCTGGCGTCGATTGTGCTGGGAATGCTGACGGAACGCACGGCCAGGATGCAGCACAAGCCGCGTTAAACCCTTGATCCGGGAGCAAACCGCTCCATTTCATAAGACCGGACAAGTGAAAACGCACCGTCGCGGACCTGGCCAGCTGCGCCCTTTTCGGGCTCCCCCGCCTTGCAGGCCCCGGTTCCGGGCGTGCATTTGCTGGAGGGGGGCCAATGGCCGGCATTCAATCCATCCTGTTCACCGCGCAGACCGTGCTGATGCGGTTTGCCTTTGCGCTGATTTGCCTGGCCGCTGCGGCGATGCTGGCGGCAACCACGCTGGCCGCCCTGGGCGTCTGGCCCTGGCTGTCACTGCAAGCGGGCCTTGGCGGCGAAGTCATGCCGCGGGCCGGCATGGCCGCGCAGATCACCCTGACCGCGTTGGCGGTGATGCTGGCGTTCTTTCTGCCCGCCAACGGGCGCATCATGGCGCTTGAGACCTCGCACCGGCGGTTTTCCATGAACATGGAGGACGTGCTGCAGGCCTATCAGCTGGCTCATGCCGGCGACCGCGCAGGCGTTTTCACGCTGGCCTCAGAGTTTGATGCGGTGAAGGAGCGGCTGACCTTCCTGCGCGATCACCCGGACCTGCAGGGGCTGGAGCCGGATGTGCTGGAAGTCGCCGCGCAGATGAGCCAGGTGAGCCGCGAACTGGCGGAGACCTATTCAAATGCCAAGGTGGCCCGCGCCCGCCAGTTCCTGAAACAGCGGCAGGAGGAGCTGCAGACCTTCAAGGCGCGGCTGGAGGATGCCCAGATCATCATGCATGAGCTGCGCCAGTGGACCCGCGACGTGGAGATCGAGGAAAGCATCGCCAAGTCGCATCTCTCCCGGCTGCGCGGCGAATTGTTCGAACTGCTGCCGGAACTGTCGGCGCAGTTGCAGGGCCAGCCGGACGGGTCGGACCCGGAAGGCGGCAGCGTGGTGCCGATCCAGCCGCCGCGCCGCGCCGACTGACGCGCCGCAGGCCGCGGCGCGCAGCCCCTTGAACAAAAGGGAAACATCTGCCACTGATCCGGAATGGCAAAAACATCTTTCTCCTGCTCCGCCTGCGGGGCCAGCTTTTCGAAATGGTCGGGCCGCTGCGAGGGCTGCGGCGAGTGGAACACCATCACCGAGGATCAGGGGCTGTCCTCCGGCCCCTCCAAGAAGTCGCTGGGCGTCAAGCGCGGCCGCGCCATCCCGCTGACTGATCTGTCCACCCGGGAAACCCCGCCGCCGCGCGCCTGCTGCGGCGTCGGCGAGCTGGACCGGGTGCTGGGCGGCGGCCTTGTTGCAGCCTCGGCCATTCTGGTGGGCGGCGATCCGGGCATCGGCAAGTCCACCCTGCTGCTTCAGGCGGCTGCGCGGTTTGCCCAGGCCGGCGTCAAGACCGTCTATGTCAGCGGCGAGGAGGCCTCGGCCCAGGTGCGGATGCGGGCGCAGCGGCTGGGGCTGGCGGATGCGCCGGTGCAGCTGGCGGCCGAAACCAACCTGCGCGACATCCTGACCACGCTGGAGGCGGAAAGGCCGCAGCTGGCCATTATCGACTCCATTCAGACCATGTGGGCGGACCATGTGGACAGCGCGCCCGGCTCGGTCAGCCAGGTGCGCGCCGCCGCCCATGAGCTGACCACATTCGCCAAGCGGCACGGGATCTCGATCATCATGGTTGGCCATGTCACCAAGGAGGGCCAGATCGCAGGCCCGCGGGTGGTCGAGCATATGGTCGACACGGTTCTGTATTTCGAGGGCGAGCGCGGCCACCAGTTCCGCATCCTGCGGGCGGTCAAGAACCGATTTGGCCCGGCGGATGAGATCGGCGTGTTCGAGATGACCGGCAGCGGCCTCAGCGAGGTGATCAACCCCTCTGCCCTGTTCCTGTCGGAGCGCGGCGAGCCCTCGCCCGGGTCGGTGGTCTTTGCCGGCATTGAGGGCACCCGCCCGGTGCTGGTCGAGATGCAGGCACTGATTGCGCCCTCCCCCCATTCGCAGCCGCGCCGCGCGGTGGTGGGCTGGGATTCATCGCGGCTGGCGATGATCCTGGCCGTTCTGGAGGCGCGCTGCGGCATCCCCTTTGCGGGCCTGGACGTCTATCTGAACGTGGCGGGCGGCATGAAGATCTCGGAACCTGCCGCCGACCTGGCGGTAGCGGCTGCATTGCTGAGCGCGCGGGAGGACGTCGCCCTGCCCGCCGATACGGTGGTTTTCGGAGAAATTTCGCTGTCAGGCGCCCTCCGGCCCGCCCCGCAGACCGAAAACAGGTTGAAAGAGGCGCAAAAACTTGGTTTCACGGCGGCGATTGCCCCTGGCGGCAGCAAAACCGTGTCCGTAAACGGCCTGAACCTCAGAAAGTCGGGCGATCTGGCAGGTTTTGTTGGCGAATTCTTCGGGGCCGGTTAAAGTCGCAAAAAATTTGAGATCGCAGGCAAACGGGCGAGGGACATGGAAGGTTTCACAATTATCGACGGGGTCGTGGCCCTGGTCATCGTGGTATCGGCGCTGCTGGCCTATTCGCGCGGTTTCGTGCGCGAGGCGATGGCGATTGCCGGCTGGATCGCCGCTGGTGTCCTGGCCTTCATCTTCGCGCCGCAGGTGGAGCCGCTGATGGCGGAGATCCCGGTGATCGGCGACTTCATCGCCGACAGCTGCGAATTGTCGATCATTGCCGCCTTTGCCGCGGTGTTTGCCCTGGCGCTGATCGTGGTCTCCTTCTTCACGCCGCTGTTTTCCACCCTTGTTCAGCGGTCGGCGCTTGGCGGCCTGGATCAGGGCGCGGGCTTCTTTTTTGGCGTCTTGCGCGGCATTCTTCTGATCGCAATTGCCTTCTTCCTCTATGATGTTGTGATGACCGGGCAGAGCTTCACAATCGTTGACGAAAGCCGCTCTGCCGAGGTGTTCGAGCGCCTGACCGGCAAAATCGAGGAACGCAACCCGGAGCAGGCCCTGGGCTGGGTGACTGAGCAATATGAGGCGCTGATCGGGGCCTGTGGCCAGTAATTCCAAGGGATTACCACCTTCAGTCAGATACGCGGGCGCCCAAGGGGCGCCCGTTTTGCTTGAATATCAATGCGTTCACACAGTTACCCACAGGTTGCGGGGTGCAGCCGTTAACACAGCAAACTCGCATTAACACTTTGTTAACCAAAGAGAATCGGGCGCCAGAGGGCAATTCAGCGCGTCTCAAAAATTGCGTCAATTCTTAATAAATCCTCAGCCTGCACCGTGAAAAGGTTAACAATACCTCGGAAAAAGCAGCTTTTATCCCCAAAAAACCGCCTCATCCCGAAAGGCGACGCACCCCTGCCCCAATTTGGTCCCAATTCGGGGGCCACATGGCGTCAACGGCAAAACGCCGGGACGAAGACGCTCAGAAGGGACGCTACAATGCAGCTGGATCACACCACAGATTTCGCAGACTACCTGCCGGTTGACGTGCTGCTGCTGACCAATCCCCTGCCGCACTCCGTGAAGCCGGCGCCCAAGCGTGCCCGTATCCGCAGCGGCGGCTTCCTGCCCGATACGCTGGTGGAGACCGAAGAAGGCTTCAAGCAGGCCCGCGACATCAAGCCCGGCGACATGGTGTTCACCTTTGACGGCGGCGCCCAGGAAGTGAAGGCGGTGAAACACGCTGTGCCGCGCCTGACCACGCTGATGCATATCCCGGCCGGTGCGCTGGGGAATGACACTGCCCTGATGCTGCCCTCGGACCAGAAAGTGGCGCTGGAGATGGAGACCGCGGAACGCCTGTTCGGCCTGCCGGTTGTTGTCGCCAAGCTGATCGCCCTGGCCGGATACAAGGGGATCACCGCGGCTGCACCGGAGCGCCTGGGCCGCATCCATTTCGAATTCGCAGAGGAAGAGCTGGTCTGGGCCGAATGCGGCATGCTGCTGTCCGCCGGTGACGCCACCAGGGACTCCGCGTTCCACCAGCTGTCGCTGACAGAGACCCGCCAGGTTCTGGCCAGCGACGAAGGCCGCGCGCTGTCGCAGACCGGCATGGGCGAGATTGACGCCCGCCTGCCCGGCCCGCTGGACAACCTTCTGGACCGCATCCTGGCGGCCTGACCCAAAGGCCAGCCTGCAAGACATTCCCTCCCCCCTCGGGCCCGCCTTTGTGCGGGCCTCTTCTTTTGGGAACCCGGAGAGGCTCGCATGGTTCCGCCCCTGCATTTTGGCGGAAAGACGGAACGTCCGTTCCATACGCAGGAGCATTTCCGGAAAAAGTTGCCCGGAAAATATATGTATGCCAGCATCCCCCCAGGCGCCAAAGGCCCCGCAGAGCAACCGGCGCCCGGTATTCAGGGAGGATTTGACGATGAACTTGCGGCCCGACCCAACATTTCACGCAACACCCAAACTGGCGATGGAGGCGCCGGCGGAAAAGCTGGCCTTCACGCTGATGCTGAGCCCCGATTTCTCGCAGCCCGACGGACTGGCAGTGGTCGATGTCGACCCGGGCTCAGACACCTACGGCCAGATCGTGCATCAGCTGATCATGCCCAACAAGGGCGACGAGTTTCATCATTTCGGCTGGAACGCCTGTTCCTCCTCGCTGTCGCCGCTGTCGGGCCATGCGTTCCTGGAGCGGCGCTATCTGATCATCCCCGGCATCCGCTCCAGCCGGATCTATGTGGTGGACGTGAAAGAGCCGCTGAAGGCCAAGATCCACAAGATCATCGAGCCGGAGGAGGTCTTTGCCAAGACCGGCTATTCGCGCCCGCACACCATCCACTGCGGCCCCGAGGGCATCTATGTCTCGACCCTGGGCGGCGGCGGCGAGGACGGCACCGACGGGCCGCCGGGCATCTTCATCATGGATTGCGAGACCTTCGAGATCCTCGGCCGCTATGAGATGGACCGCGGCAAGCAGGACAAGCACTATGATTTCTGGTGGAACCTGCCGCGCGATTACATGGTCAGTTCCGAATGGGGCCTGCCGCCGCAGTTTGAGAACGGCATCGTGCCGGAGGACCTGCTGAGCAACAAATACGGCCATTCGATCCATTTCTGGAACCTGCGCCAGCGCAAGAACGTGCAGACCATCGACCTGGGCGAGAACCACCAGATGGCGCTGGAAATCCGGCCCGCGCATGATCCCTCACGCGATTACGGGTTCTGCGGCGTGGTGGTGGACACCACCAACCTGCAAGGTTCGATCTTCACTTGGTGGCAGAAGGACGACGGCACCTTTGAGGCCAAGAAGACCATCACCATCGACCCGCGCCCGGAAAAGGCGGAAAACCTGCCGCCGCTGCTGCAGGGGTTCGAGGCGGTGCCGCCGCTGGTCACCGACATCGACCTGAGCCTGGATGACAAATACCTCTATGTGGCCTGCTGGGGGCTGGGCGAGATGCATCAGTATGATGTGAGCGACCCGATGAACCCCAAGCTGGCCGGCAAGGTCGAGCTTGGCGGCATTGCGCGCGGTGCCAAGCATCCGAACGGCAAGGACTTCGCCTATGGCCCGCAGATGGTGGAGATCAGCCGCGACGGCAAGCGGGTCTACTGGACCAACTCGCTTTACTCCACCTGGGACGACCAGTTCTACCCGGACAGCGGCGGCGGCCAGATGGTGATGGCCAACGTCGGCGAAAGCGGCGGGCTGGAGCTGGACAAGGACTTCTATGTCGAGTTCCCCGAGGGCTACCGCAGCCACCAGATCCGGCTGGAAGGCGGCGACTGCTCCACAGACAGCTTCTGCTACCCCTCCGTCTGACGCGTGGCAGAGATCAGCACGGCGGCGGCCCTGTGGGGGGCCGTTGCGCTTTCGGGCGTGTATCACGGTGTAAACCCCGGCATGGGCTGGCCGCTGGCGGTGTCGGCCGCGCTGATGGAGCGCGCGCGGGGCAGCCTGTGGCGGGCGCTGGCCGCGCTGGCGGCGGGGCACCTGCTGGCAATGGCAGCGGTGCTGTTTCCGTTCTCGATGCTGCTGGTGCTGGCCGAATGGCAGCGCGAGATCCGGATCGGCGCTGCCTGCCTGGTGATGGCGCTGGGGCTGTATCTTTTGTGGAACCGCCGCCACCCGCGCCTGCTGGCCCGCGTGCCGCCGTCGCGGCTGGCGTTGTGGTCGTTCCTGGCAGCAATGGCGCATGGCGCCGGGCTGATGCTGGTGCCTATCTATCTGGGGCTATGCGCTACGGCGGAAACAGATGCCGGACATGCTGCTGCGGGGACGCTGATGACCGGCAGCGCGGGCATCGCCATAATGGTCGCCCTGGCCCATACGCTGGCAATGACGCTGGCGGGCGGCGCCATCGCCTTTGGCGTCTATCACTGGCTGGGGCTGAAGTTCCTGTCCCGCGGCTGGTTCAACCTGGATCTGGTCTGGGCGCTGAGCCTGGTCCTGGTTGGCGCAGTGTCGCTGCTGACGCTGCATTGATGCGGGCGGCCCGCCCTGCCCGCGCAGCCGGCAAACCGCCCCTGTTGCCGCAGCGCAGAAGGGAAATGTGATCCTTTGATGACAGCAGCCGCGAAAGCCTCTATGTGAGGGCGCGAACAGGAAACGGATTCGGAGCCACACCGCCTTGCCGCTGCTGCAGACGCTGCCCGCCTGCCCTTGTGGACCTGACCTGATGCGCGCAGCGCCAGGGAGCAGGGCTGCAACCGGCCACCAGGCTCCGGAGGTTATGCCGGCAAGCTGCTTTGGTGCCGCCAGAATGGCGCGGGCGCGCAAGAATGCGCTAGACTGCCGGCAGAACCGTTTCCATCAGCCATCGAACAGCAAAGCCTAAGTGGGATTGGAGCCAGCCAATGTGCGGGATTTTGGGGATCGCAAGCCGGGACACAGAAGTCTTTGCAGAGATATATGACGGGCTTCTGATGCTGCAGCACCGCGGCCAGGATGCCTCGGGGATTGTGACCTACACCGGCGAGTTCTTCCGCGAGCGCAAGGCAAACGGACTGGTCAAGGATGTGTTCGGGCCTTCGGACGCGGAAACCCTCACGGGCCGGGTCGGCATGGGCCATGTGCGCTACCCCACCGCAGGATCGCTGAGTGCCGCAGAGGCGCAGCCGTTCTTTGTGAACGCGCCTTACGGCATCTACCTGGTCCATAACGGCAATATCACCAACACCGCCGAGCAGCGAGAGAAGGTGACCGGCAAATACAGCCGCCACCTGCGCACCACCTCCGATTCCGAAATCCTGCTGAATGTCTTGGCCGACAAGGTGGCCGATGCGATCAAGGTCAATGGCAACGCCGAGCCGATCCGCAACATCTTTGCCGGCGTCAAGATGACCATGGAGCGGGTGCAGGGCGCCTATTCTGTGCTGTGCATGATTGCCGGTGTCGGCATGCTGGCCTTCCGCGATCCGCATGGCATCCGGCCGCTGTCGCTGGGCAAGCGCCCGGCGCAGGGCGACGGCGACGATTATTGCATTGCGTCCGAGGACGTGGCGTTCGGCATCAACGGGTTCGAGAAGGTCCGCGATGTGAAGGCCGGCGAGGCAGTTCTGATCGATCTTGAGGGCAACCTGCATACCTTCCAGGCGGTCGAGGGCAAGCTGACCCCCTGCATCTTTGAATATGTCTACCTGGCGCGCCCGGACTCGATGATGGACGGCGTTTCCGTGTATAAAACCCAGCTGCGCATGGGCCAGGCGCTGGCCAAGCAGATCCAGGACTCGGGGCTCGAAATCGACAGCATCATCCCGGTGCCTGATTCGGCCCGCCCCGTGGCGCTGGAAGTCGCCAACTCCACCGGCATCCGCTACCGCGAGGGGCTGGTGAAGAACCGCTACGTGGGCCGCACCTTCATCATGCCGGGCCAGGCGGAGCGGCAGAAATCGGTGCGCCGCAAGCTCAACGCGATCCCGCTGGAGTTCAAGGACCGCAACGTGCTGCTGATCGACGATTCCATCGTGCGCGGCAACACCATCAAGAAGATCGTGCAGATGTGCCGCGAGGCCGGCGCCAAGAAGGTCTATATCGCCTCTGCCTCGCCGCCGGTGGTTTACCCCAACGTCTATGGCATCGACATGCCGACCAAGCACGAGCTGATCGCAAACGGCCTCAGCATCGAGGAAATCCGCGAGGAGCTGGGCGCCGACGCGCTGTTCTACCAGAAGCTCGAAGACCTGATCTGGGCAGCGCAGGAGGGCAACCCGGACATCCAGGGCTTTGACTGCTCCTGCTTTGACGGCAACTACATCACCGGTGTCACCGAGGAATATCTGGAGGCTTTGGAAGGCAGCAGCCGGGTCAGCGCCAAGATCAAGGACATGCCGGCCCCCGGCGCCTCCTGGAACGCCTCCAAGCTGGCCACTGGCTGACCCCAGCCAACAGGGGTTTGAACTTTGGCCCGCATGCGTCTATGAGGGCCCGGAACTTTGCATGGGGAGGCGCTGGCCGTGATGGCCCGCGCCTTTTCCTATGCTCCTGACGAAAGGCCGCCCCTTGGACGCGCATCTTGCCCGCATGCTGACTTCTCCGCGCCAGTGCCGCTGCTGCGGCGCGACTTTCGCGCAATTGCTCAGCCTTAGCTGCGACCGGCCCGACACCTGTTCCGAGGACATGGAGGTGGAGGACAACTCTGCCGTTCTGGCGACCCGCGGCGATATCCTGACCGAGGACTTCTGCCGCCTTGGCGATCTGCGCTTTGTCCGCGCGGTTCTGGCAATTCCATTGAACGGCACCCGCGGCGAGGAGTTCATCCTGGGCACCTGGGCCAGCCTCAGCCGCGATGATTTCGACGCCTATCTCGACCTCTTTGAGATGCGCGAGACCGACAAGCTGGGCGACCGCCCGGCCTGGCTCGCCAATGCCATCCCGCCGGACATGCCGCTGCCTGCGGGCTGCATGCTGGAAATGCGCCCCGGCGGCCAGTACCCGGAGCTGAAAGTCACCGAACAGAACCACCCGCTCTACCCGCTGCAGAAAGACGGCGCAGAGCTGGAGGAGCTGCTGGAGCTGCTCTATGCCTACGGGCACGACCTGCCGTCGCTGGTCTATGACGCCTGAGTCATGATGCAAGGCCCGGTGCAAGCAGCCTGACGCGGGGCCGTCGGCGGTCCTCCACTCAGCCAACTGCAGCTTTCCGCCGAGGCCTGCCCTGCCCGCTTGAAACAGCAGCGGCCGCACGCCAGATGCCATCCGGACAAACAAGGGGCAGACGAAGATGGCGAACGAGCAGACCTCCGCCAAGGTGGCGGGGCTGGCAACCCAGACCAATGCAGTGAACCGCAGCAACCTGAGCCTGCTGGGGGTCTACGGGCCGGAAAACAGCATGAGCGCGCTGATCCGCCTGCCCTCCGGGCGCACCCGCGAGGTGAAGCGCGGCACCAGGCTGTCGCAGGGCCAGGTGATTGCCATCGACGCCCATGGCCTGGTGCTGAACCAGCGCGGCGAAACCCGGCGCCTGGAGATGCCGGGCAGCTGAGCAGGCGGGCTGCGGCGCAAATTTCTTCCAGGAAATCTGCCAGGGATTTTCGAAAATCCCCGGCGCTGCCTTCCGCCTCTTGACCTGCCCGCGCGGGCGGCCCAAGAAGGCGGCCATGACAGACAAAATCGCTCTCATCACCGGTGCATCGCGCGGCCTGGGCTCGGCCCTGGCCGAGGCGCTTGCGCCCACCCATCACATCGTTGCCGTCGCCCGCACCACCGGCGCGCTGGAAGAACTGGACGACCGCATCAAGGCGGCGGGCGGCTCTGCCACCCTGGCGCCGATGGACATCACCGTGCCGGAGGCGATGGCGACGCTCTGCCGCGGCATCCATGACCGTTGGGGCAAGCTGGACCTGTGGCTGCACACCGCGATCCATGCCACTGCCCTGTGCCCGGCGCCGTCGGTTGCGCCCAAGGACTGGACCAGGGCCGTGGCGGTCAACGCCACCGCGACCTCGGTGCTGATCCCCTATGTGGCGCCGCTGCTGGGTCAGTCGGGCCGCGCGGTGTTCTTTGACGACGCACGCGCGGGCGAGAAGTTCTACGGCACCTATGGCGCCACCAAGGCGGCGCAGATGGCGCTGGCCCGCAGCTGGCAGGCCGAGACAGAGCGCACAGGCCCGCGGGTTCGGATCCTGGAGCCGCAGCCGATGGCCACCGCGCTGCGCGCCCGCTTCCATCCGGGCGAGGACCGTGATGCGCTGACCCCGATCCAGGACGAGGCCGCGCGCCTGCTGCCGCTGATCCTGGCGGACTGACCTCTCAGACCGGCCCGCGCCGCGCTCCTGCGCGGCGCCCGGCCCAAGGCTTTGGGCGGCATCTTTGGATGCAGGCCAAAGGCGCGGGAGCGCTCCCCGCCTCTCCCGTCCGTCCCGCCTGTTGCCTCCCTGCCCCGCTTTGCCGCGGATCCGGCTTCTCCCTGCGAAATCCTTGCCCCCTTCAGGTGCAGGTCCTATTCAATCGAAAACCCGGTTGAAGACGGCAGGCACCCCATGCGCATTCTGATCACCAATGACGACGGCATCAGCGCCGAAGGGCTCAAGGTTCTGGACGCCATTGCCCATGAGGTCGCGGGACCCGGCGGTGAGGTCTGGACCGTGGCGCCCGCGTTTGAGCAGTCCGGCGTCGGCCACTGCATCAGCTACACCCGCCCCACCATGCTGAGCCAGCTGGGCGAACGCCGCTTTGCCGCAGAAGGCTCGCCCGCCGACTGCGTGCTGGCGGGCATCCATGTGGCGATGCACGACCAGAAACCGGACCTGGTGCTGTCTGGCGTGAACCGCGGCAACAACTCGGCTGAGAATGCGCTGTATTCCGGCACCCTGGGCGGCGCGATGGAGGCGGCGCTGCAGGGCATCCCGGCGATGGCGCTGTCGCAATACTACGGCCCCGCCAACCGCGAGACGGATAATCCGTTTGAGGCCGCCGCCGTGCATGGCGCGGCGCTGGTGAAGAAGATCCTGGCGGCCCAGCCGCAGGACAACCAGGACTACCGGCTGTTCTACAACATCAACTTCCCGCCGGTGCCGGCGGCGGATGTGAAGGGCGCCCGCGTCGCGCCGCAGGGCTTCCGCCGCGGCAGCCATTTCTCTGCCGAGGAGCAGCTGTCGCCTACAGGACGGCGCTATTTGTGGATCCGCGGCGGCAACCAGCATGTGGAAACAGAGCCGGGCTCTGATGCGGCGATGAACCTGGACGGCTATATTTCCGTCACCCCGATGCGCGCTGATCTGACCGCACGGGACGCAATGGACGCGCTGAAAGCGATCGAGGGCTCTGACGCATGAGCGGCCCCGACGCGCAAACCAAGATGCAATTCGTCTACTCCGTGCGCTCGCGCGGGGTGACCGACCAGAAGGTGCTGGAGGCGATCGAGGAGATAGACCGCGGGCTGTTCGTGCGCGGCATCTTTGCGGAACGCGCCTATGAGGACGTGCCGCTGCCGATTGCCTGCGGCCAGACCATATCGCAGCCTTCCGTGGTGGGCATGATGACCCAGGCGCTGCAGGTCAGCCCCCGCGATACAGTGCTGGAGGTCGGCACCGGCTCCGGCTACCAGGCGGCGATCCTGTCTAAACTGGCGCGCCGCGTCTATACCATCGACCGCCATGCCCGGCTGGTGCGCGAGGCGCGGATGGTGTTTGAGCAGCTGCAGCTGGCCAATGTGACCTCGCTGGTCGGCGATGGCAGCCACGGGCTCAGCGAACAGGCGCCGTTTGACCGCATCATCGTGACCGCCGCCGCCGAAGACCCGCCCGGGCCGCTGCTGGCGCAGCTCAAGACGGGCGGCATCATGGTGCTGCCGGTGGGCCAGTCGGATCACGTCCAGACCCTAATCCGGGTCCGCAAGACAGAGGACGGGCTGGAGTATGACGAGTTGCGCCCGGTGCGCTTCGTTCCCCTGCTTGAGGGCCTGGGGAAAGACACGTAAACTGGCGGCGGAATTCAGCCGTGCCGCAAAAGGCATCGGCTATAGTGATTGACGCGAGAGGATCCCCGCGAAAATGGGGATGCGTGTTTTGAGGAGAGCGAAATGACCCGGATCCCCCCCGCCCGGACCGTGTTCCGCGGCCTGTCCCGTTCGGTGCTGCCCCGGGCCCGGTTGCTGGCCGTACTGCCGCTGGCCGGCGTGCTGGCAGCCTGCCAGAGCCCGCTGGACTATGACCTGCGCGGCCAGATCGGCGGTTTCAACACCACCACTGCTGCGCAATCCGCGACCGCGAACCGCCCGGTACCGGATGCCCGCGGCCTGATCTCCTACCCGTCTTATCAGGTGGCCGTGGCCCAGCGCGGCGACACAGTCGGCGATGTGGCCGCCCGCATCGGCCTGCCCGCGGATGAAGTCGCTAGCTACAACGGCATGCAATCCAGCGACAAGATGCGCCAGGGCGAGGTTCTGGCCTTGCCGCGCCGCGCCCCGGCCAGCCTGCCCGGAAGCGCCGCGCCCGGTTCCGTCGATATCGCCACACTGGCGGGCCAGGCCATCGACAGCGCGCCGCTGACCTCGCCTAATGCGGGCTCCGTAACAACGACCGAAATCCAGCCCGCCCCCAAGCCGCAGCCCGCCAAGGTGCAGTCCGGCCCGGAGCCGGTGCGCCACAAGGTGAAACGCGGCGAGACAGCCTATACCATTTCGCGGCTTTACCAGGTGCCGGTGAAGTCGCTGGCGGAATGGAACGGCCTGGGAAGCGATTTTGCCGTGCGCGAAGGCCAGTACCTGCTGATCCCGCTGAAAGAGCAGCCCGCCGCCAAGGTGACGCCTGCCGCTGCAGCGGCCCCCGTGGTGGTGACAGAGCCGGGCGCAGGGTCCGAGACGCCGGTGCCGCCCAGCGCCAGCAAGCCGCTGCCGGCCGAGAAGGTCGAGCCTGCCGCGGTCAAGCCGGCGGCGGACACCCTGCCCAAGCCGGAACTGCCTGAACCGACCCGCAGCAGCGGCGCGGCAATGGCTTATCCGGTGCAGGGCAAGATCATCAAGACCTACTCAAAGGGCCGCAATGACGGCATCGACATTGCCGGCACCGCCGGGGCGCCGGTGAATGCCGCCGAGGCCGGCACCGTCGCGGCGATCACCAAGGATTCCAGCAATGTGCCGATCGTGGTGATCCGCCACAGTCAGAAGCTGCTGACGGTCTACCAGAACGTCGGCAATATCACCGTGAAGAAGGGCGACAGCGTGGTCCGCGGCCAGCGCATTGCCTCGCTGCGCGGCGGTGACGACGCCTATGTGCATTTCGAGGTGCGCGATGGTTTCGAGAGCATCGACCCGCTGAACTACCTGAACTGACGGCAGCAACAGCCTGTTAACAAAGAAAAGCCCGGCTGATTAGCCGGGCTTTTCTTTTGACAGGACCGGCGGCCTCAGCGCAAAGCCACCCCGTGCCGCCCGGCCAGGTCGGTGAAAAACTGCCAGGCCACCCGGCCTGAGCGTGCGCCGCGGGTGGCTTGCCATTCGACCGCCTCGGCGCGCAACTCTTCGGCGTCCACCTCGACGCCATAAGCCGCGCAGTAGCCCTCGATCATCGCCAGATACTCGTCCTGATCGCAGGGGTGGAAGCCCAGCCACAGCCCGAAGCGGTCCGACAGCGAGACCTTCTCCTCTACCGCTTCCGACGGGTTGATGGCGCTGGAGCGTTCATTCTCGATCATGTCCCGCGGCATCAGGTGGCGGCGGTTGGAGGTTGCATAGAACACCACGTTTTCCGGCCGCCCCTCGATACCGCCATCCAGCACCGCCTTGAGGCTCTTGTAATGCTGGTCGTCATGGCTGAACGACAGGTCGTCGCAGAACAGGATGAAGCGGTGCTCCGAGCCGCGCAGGTGCCCCAGCAACCGCGCGACCGAAGGCAGATCCTCGCGCTGCAGCTCCACCAGCTTCAGCTGCGGGTGGTCCGCCGCCAGCGCCCCGTGCACGGCTTTCACCAGGCTGGACTTCCCCATCCCCCGCGCGCCCCACAGAAGTGCGTTGTTGGCGGCAAACCCTTGGGCAAAGCGCCGGGTGTTCTCCAGCAGCGTATCGCGGGAGCGGTTGATACCCAACAGCAGGTTCAGATCAATCCGGTTGACCTCTGCCACCGGCTCCAGCCGCTCCGGCCCCACATGCCAGACAAAGGCGCTGGCCGCGTTGAAATCCGGGGTTTCCAGCGGTGCGGGCGACATCCGCTCCAGCGCCTCGGCAATGCGGGTCAATGCGATCTGGTCCATGGGGTGCCTCCCTGCGTTATCGGGCCGTCAGTTGCCGGATTTCAAAGCATGTTCAGGGGCGTGCGGCAAGGGGAAGTCAGTTCTGTTCGACTGCAGGCACTCAGGCTAGTCTGTCCCCATGGACACCATGGACGCACTCTCCCGCTGGATGATGACCGAAGGCCGCTGCTGCGGCGATCCGGTCAAGGTTGTCTCGCATTTCTGCACAACGCTGATCGAGGCCGGCGTGCCGCTATGGCGGGTCAACATCGGGCAGCGCTTCGCGAACCCGCTGCTGATTGCCTGGGGCGTGGTATGGACGCCGGAGGGCGCAGAAAGCTACGATGTCACCCATGATATGATGCTGACGGACAGCTACGTCGGCAGCTCGTTTGAATACATTCTGGCCCACCGCCGCCCGCTGCACAAAAGCCTGCGCGGCCTCGACCCTGAGGCCGACCACATCTCCTATCATGAATTCGCGGAGGCTGGCGGCACCGATTATTATGCCACGCTCCTGTATTACGGCGACGGATCGCTGCATGGCTGCACTTTTGTCACGCAGGCAGACAACGGGTTCACGGCGGAGAACCTAGCGATGATAGAGGCCTCCCTGCCCGGCCTCTCCTGCGCTTTGGAACCCGTCACCATGCGCAAATCGTCACGCAGCCTGCTGCGGACTTATCTCGGCGATGGCCCGTCAGACGCGGTCTGGAACGGCTCCATCAAGCGCGGCGAGCGCACGGCGCTGGAGGCTGTCGTCATGTTCACCGACCTGCGCGGCTTCACCGCCCTCTCCGACAGCGCCAGCGAAGAGGACGTGTTCGACGCCCTGAACATCTATTTCGACGTGGTGGTGCAGGCAGTTGAGGAGGCGGGCGGCGACGTGCTGAAGTTCATGGGCGACGGCATTCTGTCGATCTTCCCCGCCTCTGGCGGCAGCAGCCGCGAGGCCCAATGCCAGCAGGCAGCGCAGGCGGCGCATACGGCGCTCGCCGGGCTCGCCGCGGTGAACACAACCCGCACAGAAACAGGCAAACCGCCGCTGGAGATCGGCATCGGCCTGAATGCGGGCCGCGTCAGCTATGGCAACATCGGCAGCCCCGGCAGGCTGGATTTCACGGTGCTCGGCGCCGCGGTGAACCTGGCGAGCCGGATCGAAGGGCTGACGAAATCCACCGGGCATCCCGTTCTGGCATCCGCTTCTGTCGCCACGGCCGCCCCCGGTCTGTTTGCCAGCTGCGGCCGCCATAATGTGCGCGGGGTTTCCGCTCCGGTAGAGATCTTCTTCCTGCGCGGTGGTGCCACATAGAAAGGCGCGCCGAGCCGGCACGCCATAGTGGCTGCGGAACGCTTTAGCCCGCCCTCCCCGTCTCAATCCGCGGCGAAGCAGTAGAAGTACCCGTTGCCGCCGGTCCCGCGCAGGTTGTCTGCACTGCAGCCGCGCGAGTTATGCGCCGCATTCCACGACGTGTTGCCGCCACCGTGGCGGTCGTGGTGGCCGACCGTGGCGGACCCTTCGCCGTTGGAGGTCCAGTTCGAGCAGGTCTTGTCACCCTCCTGCCAGGGGAAATAGGCGGTGCCGTCTTCCTGAGTGCCGGTCAGAATGTCATGCTCATTCGGATTGTCACCGCGGCCCTTGATGCGGTTGCCGTTCTCATCCACCGCGGTGCGGGCATAGATATTGGGCATGATGTGCAGCTGGTCCAGATCCACAGCAATCAGCTCCCCATTGGCGTTGTACCAGGGGCCGGTGCCGATGCGGGAGCGGGCCGAGATGCCGCGCTTGCCCTCTTCCTGGGTGCTGAGATAGGCGCGCCAGGTGCGGCCCGCGGCGCCCGCTGCCTCTGCCAGGCTGGCGCAATGGGCATCCGCCCCTTCCAGCCCGCCCAGATTGCCGCCATCGCCGAGGCCGACGGAGGTGACAAAAAAACCCATCGGCGGGTCTTCGGCATAAGACGCAGAGGCCAGCGCACAGGCCGCAGAGCAGGTCAGGACAGCAAGAAACTTGTTCATGGAAACCTCCCTTAATCCAGGACTGGCCGCAGGATGCCGTATGGGGTGGAGCAAAGATACGCTGGCGGGCGGGGTTTCACGAAAGAGTGTTGGGGGTGTGGACGTCCTGCCTGCGGCTTGGCCTTACACTTTTGCGGAGATCGACTGAATAGCCTGAAACCGCGAAAGGCAATTGAGCGGGACAAATTGAGCTTTCGCTGCGGGAGCTCCAATGTCGGGTCTTGAAAACAGTGCCCCACAACAAGGCATTATCCTGAATCATTGGCGCTTACTGATGC
Organism: Leisingera sp. S132; assembly: GCF_025144465.1. NCBI lineage: Bacteria > Pseudomonadati > Pseudomonadota > Alphaproteobacteria > Rhodobacterales > Roseobacteraceae > Leisingera > Leisingera sp. S132. Next base: position 1,232,326 of record NZ_CP083553.1, on the reverse strand, counting down.
GTGTCGCCAGCTACCCGCGTGGCTTTTAGGATTTTCAGCACGAACGCTGAGACGGTTTCGGCAGTTGTCGCAACTTGATCCTGTACTATTCCACTATTGGTCCGATGCGCCGACAGGATAGTTGTCGTCATTCCAAGTCGGGCCAACGTCACGTCATGAAAGTCCACCTCCTGGAAAACGCCCTGGGACTCACCGCTCTTGAAAATTGCGGCTTCGGCCGTGTTCAAGGCGGAGATTTTTTCAGCGATGTGGCGCAGGGGACCGAGTTTCGCCTTTAATTGCTGATGGGCCATCAGCAAATGCGCGGCTGCGGGATTTTCGGCCAGAAGCATTGTGTGCTCCTTGCAAAGTTCCCTCACAGCCCGTTCTGGTGGCAGCGTGCTTATCGCCGCGTAGACCTCAAGGAGATCGTCGAGATGTTCTTCCAGGATTGCCGCCAGCAAGTCTTCCAAACTTGCAAAGTGATTGTAAACCGAAGGGGCTGACACACCGGCCTGTCGAGCGATCTCTCTCAGCTTCACTCCCTCAGGTCCAAAATCTACGAACAGCGCCTTGGCGATCTCAATGAGTTCCTTGCTGCGCTCAGCGGACGGCAACCTTTGGTTCATTACACTACTTTCGCATTCTTCGTGCTTGACAGATACTAACAGTGTTAATAAGCGTCAAGTTAACACCGTTAATAAGTTATCGGGTCGCTGAATGATACCTGCCTCCGCCAATACAAAGATCCCAGCCCAATAGATGCTCATCACTCCGGCAGAACAGCTCCTTAAAGACCAGTCTTTCCACATTCGCTCCTAAGTCAAAACTAAGCATCCCCAGGAGAACGAAAGATGAAACTTCCTCGTCTCTTTCCAAGCCTCACACAATCGGTTGCCCTACTCGCGTCAGTCTCGCTGTGCAGCGCCGCGTTCGCGGATGACTACATCTTCACAAACGCCAAGGTCTACACTGTGGATCAAGCGCAGCCTTGGGCAGAGGCGGTGGTTGTGGACGACAACCGGATTACTTTCGTGGGTGATGCCAATTCTGCACTGACATACCGCAACGAGGACACACAGGTCATTGACGTAGATGGGCGTATGATGATGCCGGGTCTGAACGACATTCATACCCATCCCGGAGTGGCTGGCCTCGCCACAGCGCTCGGGGTGATCCTGACGCCGAACATGCGCATCGGTGACTATCAGGACGCTGTCAAACAATATGCGGACGCCAACCCGGATGCGCCAGTCATCGCTGGGTTTGGATATATACCGCCCGTCTTTGGTCCCGCCGGGCCGTCAAAGGAGATGTTGGATACTGTTGTCCCGGATCGCCCTGTCTTTATCATTTCCGGATTTGGCCACAGTGCTTGGGCCAACAGCAAGGCGCTGGAGGTCTTGAATATCACGCGCGACACGCCTGACCCTGTTCCTGGCGCGCATTTCTATCGTCGGGACAGCAACGGCGAGCCAACAGGCCACCTGGTTGAAGGCGCGGCGTTCTGGTCACATCTCAGCGCGCTTGGACTTGGCACCCCCGAGCAGTTCCTTGCCGGGTATCAACGGGTTCTTCCGGACTTTGCGACCGTCGGCATCACTTCCCTGTTCGACGCAGGCACGCCGTCGGTTCAGGAAAACGCCTACATCGCTTTGCGAGAACTAGAAGCGGGCGGGCAACTCAACATCCGCTATAACGGTTCTTTCTACGTGATTGATGGAACCGATGCAGATGTGGCCGTCGCAGAGGCCAAAAGGCTTCGGGACACCTACGACAGCGATCTGCTGAAGATTACCGGCATCAAGGTCTCTAACGATGGACAATCACCTGATCCGTCGAAATCTCACCTTTTGTTCGACAGCGCGCAATTGAGCGACATCTTCACGCGGATTGCCGAGGCTGATCTCAACGTAATGGTGCATGCCACAACGCCCTTTACCGTCACTCAGACGCTTGATGGTATGGAAACGGCCAGGGCAGCCCAACCGGACACGGAAAGCCGGTTCATCATCACCCACATGGACCCGATCATGAAATCCGACTTCCCGCGTTTTGCGGAACTGGGTGTCATTGGCGCGGTGAATTTCGAAGGCAACAACTTGAACTTCCAACACCGCAATCCTGCTGTGTTTGAGGACGACACGCTGATGGTTGGCACGGCGCGCTCATTTATCGAAGCGGGCGTGGTCCTGACCAGTGGCAGTGACTTTCCGGCCTGCGGGCGCCCGATCACCGGATGCACTCCATTTCATGCAATGGAAGTCGGACTGACACGCTTGGGACTTGGACAGACAGAGGGCGATCCGATGGCCCCGGCAGAGGAAAGCATCAGCCTTGAGCAATCCATCCAAGCTTACACCATGTCCGCTGCTTATCAGATGGGCCAGGAAGACGACCTAGGCTCAATCTCAGTGGGCAAACTGGCTGATATGATTGTGCTGGATCGAAACTTGTTCGAAACCGAACCGCATACCATTCATGAAACGAAGGTCTTGATGACAATGTTGAATGGCCGGATCGTTCATAATCTTCTGCCTTAAAGCGCGGCAACAACGCAACAAAATCGATTATCCGCAGCGTCGCACGACGTTGCGGAAATTTGTTTGTGAATAATTGGCGGAACTGTAGCTGGGAAACGGCAACCCGACATTCGTTGATTGCGCAGCATCGGTCAAGTTGGGCTCATTGCAGACCAGCACTTCCAATAAAAAGCGCGCCCTCTCAGGCGCGCTTTTCCATTTCAAACCGTTTCAGGCCCTTCAGCCCTTGCCGTCCTCGGCCTCGGCAGGCACCGGATCATCCGGATGGGCCTCCATCTCCTCGTCGTCATAGTAGCCCTCCGCGCGCAGCTTCGCCTCGCGCTTGGCCTCCACCCGGCGGACCAGGAAGATTGAGATCTCGTAAAGCCCGTAGACCACCACAAACAGGATGATCTGGGTGATCACATCCGGCGGCGTCACCAGGGCCGCCAGCACCAGGATCGCCACCACCGCATATTTGCGGACAGATCCCAGGCCGTCGGCGCTGACCAGCCCGGCCTTACCCATCAGGGTCAGCAGAACCGGCAGCTGGAAGCACAGGCCAAAGGCCACGATGAACTTGATCGTCAGGTTCAGATACTCCTGGGCGGAGCCCTGGAACACCACGCTGAGACCCTGGTTCACTTCCTCGCCGACCACCGCCTCGCCGCCGGAACCGAACTGCTGGAAACCGAGGAAGAAGTCATAGGCCAGAGGCGTGACCACATAGAAGGCAAAGCTGGCGCCCAAGAGGAACATGAAGGGCGACGCAACCAGGAAAGGCAGGAACGCCCCCTTCTCGGATTTATACAGCCCCGGCGCCACAAACCGCCACATCTGGAACCCGATATAGGGAAACGCCAGGATGAAACCGCCCAGGAAGGAGATCTTGATCGCGACGAAGAAGCCTTCCTGCGGGCTGATGAAGATCAGCGCGCAATCCTGCCCGCTCTCGGCCAGCACCTGGCACAGCGGCGCGGTCAGGAAGTTGAACACCGGCGTCGCCACGGTGAAGCAGATCACCATGCCAGCGATGAAAGCCAGCACCGAATGGATGAGCCGCGTGCGCAGCTCGGCCAGATGCTCGATCAGCGGCGCGGTTGAGTCGTCGATCTCATCCGTCTTGCTCATGACTTGGCCTCTTCTTCCTTCGCTGCCGCAGGTTTCAGCGCCGCCTCGGCAGCTTCCGCCTTAGCCAGCGCCTCCTCCGCCTCGCGCGCCTTGCGCTCGGCTGCGGCACGCGCTGTCGACGCCTGGATCTTCTTGGCGTCTTCCGCGCGCTCAGCCGCCAGCTTGCCGGTCTCGCTTTCGGGGTCGTATTTGGTGGGGTCGATCGACGACGCCATCTCCTGCGCGGCTTGCTTGACCCCGTCCATGGCGGTGCTCATCGGGTTCGACGCAGCCTTCAGCCCCTTGGCGACCTCATTGACCCCGGCCTCATCCGCCGCGTCATGCATCGCACGGCTGAACTCGCGCGCCATCCCCTTGGCCTTGCCGACAAACCGCCCCACATTGCGGAACAGCACCGGCAGGTCCTTGGGGCCGACGACGATCAGCGCGACAACGCCGATGACCAGCAGTTCGGTCCACCCAAGATCGAACATCCGCGCTTAGGCCTTGTCTTTTTCGGTCGCAGATTCGGCTCCCGGGGTGACGTCCTTGGCGGCGTCAGCGGCGTCCTGCTCCAGCTCCTTGGTGCCTTCGTTGATGCCCTTCTTGAACGAGGTGATGCCCTTGCCGACTTCCCCCATCAGCGAGGAAATCTTGCCGCGGCCGAACAGGACCAGCACCACGACAGCGATGAGCAGCAGGCCAGGCAGGCCGATGTTGTTGAGCATATGAGTCTCTCCTTACTTGATCCGGCGCAGATTGGCGGCGCCGGTGGAATTGTTCGCTACTTACTTGATCCGGCGCAGATTGGCGGCGCCGGTGGAATTGTTCGCTACGGGTTTAGCGCGGCCGCTGCTTTGAGCGAAAGCAACTCCGCACGCAGAAAGCGCCTGCAAGCGCGGGAATCCGAAGTTTTTGCCGGCCGCCCGCATCCAACTGACAGGTTTATGTCAGTTGCAAGGCGGTAAATCCAGCCCATCACATGAACAAAGGAGAAACGTGATGAGCAAACATGTCGCCGAAATCGTGACCTTCAAACTGGCCGATGGCGTGAGTCCCGCAGATTTCACAGCGCTGATGCAGCGCACCGAGGGCTTCGTGCGCGCCCAGGACGGCTTTGTCACACGCCAGCTCAGCCAGGGCGAGGACGGCAAGTGGACCGACTATGTGGTCTGGAAGGACATGGCAACGGCAAAACAGGTGGCGCAGACCTTCATGCAGCAGGACTTCGCGCCGGAGGTGGCGGCGGCCCTTGCGCCTGACAGTGCCAGCATGCGCCATGAAGAGGTGCTGTGGCAGATGACGCCCTAAGCCTGCCGGGCTGCGCCTGAAGGCCGGAATCACTGCAGGCTGCGCCTGCGGGCCGGGCGCAGCCCTTGACCTCCTCACGCCACCGCGCAAAGGCTAGCCCCATGCGCCGCACCGACCGCCTTTTCGAAATCATCCAGATCCTGCGCGACGGGAAGCTTCACCGCGCCCAGGACATCGCCGAACGGCTGGAGGTCTCCACCCGCACTATCTACCGCGACATGGACACGCTGGTGGCCTCCGGTGTGCCGGTGGAGGGCGAGCGCGGCGTCGGCTACATGGTGCGCGAGCAGATCAGCCTGCCGCCGCTGACCCTAACGCCAGAGGAACTGGAGGCGCTCAACCTTGGCATGGCCATTGTGGCTGAGGCCGCCGATCCGGACCTGAAGGCTGCCGCGCTGTCGCTGGCAGCCAAGGTGGACGCGGTGCTGCCGGAGCAGACCATCGCAGAGGCCGACGCCTGGAAATTCGCGGTCTATCCGTTTTCGGACGCCGCCCGCGCCCTTGCCCATATGCCAACCCTGCGCGCTGCCATCAAAGCGCGCCAGAAACTGCAGCTGACATACCGCCGCATCGACGGCACCCTGACAGAGCGCAAAATCCGCCCGCTGCACATGGAGTACTGGGGCCGGGTCTGGACCCTCACCGCCTGGTGCGAAACCCGCGAGGCCTTCCGGGTGTTCCGGGTCGACCTGATCGAGGACGCCTCTGCCCTGCCCGAGCTGTTCGTGGACGAACCCGGCAAGCGGCTGCAGGATTACGATCCTTACGGAAACTCTGGCTAAGCTCTTTCATCTTTCTCAAAATACTCCGGGGGAGCCGCCAGCGGCGGCGGGGGCAGCGCCCCTAACCCAGCTCGAAGCTCGTCACACCGTAAATCAAATCCGTATCCAGTTGCGGCGCAGGCCCGCGGTACATCCGGGCGGTCTCAAACACCGGCTCCAGCCCCATGCCGCGCGCCAGTTCCACCGCCGCGCCATGGGGCTCCGGCACATCCAGAAACACTTCCTGTCCGGGTGGCAGTTCCTGCAGCAGCCGCGCCAGCACCGCCTTTGCCGCCATGCGGGAGACCGCGACCAGCGGCCCGATCTTGCAACCGTTGCCGCAGGGCCGCAGGGTGCCGAAACCGGCAAGACTCCCGTCCCGGTACGCGGCAACGGAGTGATGCCCCTCTGCCCCAAGCCATTGTCGCCAGAACACCCGGCGCGGCGCTGGAAAGACGCGGGCGTCCAGCGCCTCCAGCTCCGCCGCGGGGGCAGTAAGTGCTGTCACATCATAGTCCTCAGAAACCGCCAGCCCGGCTGACGGCACCCCGCCAAAGCGGATATTGCGGTAGGCAAGCTCAAATCCCGAGCGGCGGTAGTTCTCCTGCTGGTCCACCACCCCGTCAAGGCCGACAACCCTCCCCCCGGCATGGGCCAGCGCCTGCTGCCACAAGGCATACCCGTAACCCTGCCCGCGACACTCCGGCGCCACGATGTAGAAGCCGAGGAAGGCAAACGCCGCGCCGTAGTTCACCACTGAAATGCAGGCGATTATCTGCCCGTCCAGGAACCCGCCCCAGAAGCCTTCCGGATCCACGCTCGCAAAGCAGGCGGCATCCCGGTGGCCGGGGTTCCAGCCTTCGCGCGCGGCCCAGTCCACAGCAGTCTGGATTTCCGCACCCGCCAGCGGCCTGATCTGATAGCTGCCCTGCATCTGCACCTCCCGTTCCGCTGGCTGCAGACTGCCCTCTAACGGTCAGGCAGGAAAGACAAAACAGCGGTTTCGGCGCACTGTCAGCCACATCACCCGGCCGGCCTCCGGCAGGAACACGTTGGGCACCGTCGCCTTGAGCACAGAGCCGTCGAAATCCATCCGGAACTCCACCAGGCTCTCGCTGCCCAGAAAGCGCGCGCGCTCCACCACCGCCCGCGCCGGCACGCCATCGCTGGGGGTCGGCAAAGGCCCCTGGCCGCCGCGGTCGAAGTCGATGCGCAGATGCTGCGGGCGGAACACGATCTCCACCGCGGTTCCATCCGCCACACCGGGGGCCAGGAACTCGCCAAAGGCGGTGCGTGCGAGTGCGCCGTTCACTTCGGCCTTCAGCACGTTCACATCGCTGAAGAAAGACACCGCGGCCTTGTCCGCCGGGTGAGTATAGACGTTGTAGGGCGCACCCTGCTGCACGATCCTGCCGCCGCGCATCAGCGCGATCTCGTCAGCCATGCGCATCGCTTCTTCCGGCTCATGCGTGACCAGCAGAACAGCGGTGTCTTCCTCTTTCAGCAGGCTCAGCGTCTCGTCGCGGATGCCGTCGCGCAGCCGGTTGTCGAGGCCGGAGAACGGCTCATCCATCAGCATGATGCGCGGGCGCGGCGCAATCGCCCGGGCCAGCGCCACCCGCTGCTGCTCGCCGCCCGACAGCTGGTGCGGGTAGCCGTCGATGAAACGCTTGAGCGACACCCGGTTCAACAGTTCCTCGACCCGGGTGCGTTTCTCATCCTTGCTGCCCTTAAGGCCAAAGCCCACGTTGTCAGCGACGCTCAGGTGCGGAAACAGGGCAAAGTCCTGGAACATCAGCCCGATCTCGCGCCGCTCGGGCGGCACCCGGAACACGGTGTCGCAAATCAGCTTGCCATCAACATAAATCTCGCCACTGTCCTGCATCTCCACGCCCGCGATCATCCGCAGGGTGGTGGATTTGCCGCAGCCCGAGGGGCCCAGCAGGCAGGTCACCTGCCCGGCCTGGATCTGCAGCGAGACATCGTCGACCACCGCGCGCCCTTCGAAGAAGCGCCGGAGGTTGCGGATTTCCAGCCGCGGCGGGGCAATCGTGCGGCTGATGCCGGCAGGGGCAGTGTTCATGAGGCCTCGGGCTGTTTCCGATGAAAACGCTTGGGTTCACGCCGGGATAGCAACCCAGCGGCAGCGCCGCAAGCGGTGCGGTCAGCCTAAGGCCAAGGAAGAGAATTTGGCGAGGGCAGCGCCCGGCGGTGCCGCCGGGCGGCAGACTTCAATTTCGGATTTGCCGTGTTAACAGCACCCCGGCGCGGCGCCGTCCTGTTCCAGCCCGTTGAAGGGCGAATTGCCGCCGCAGCCTTCGAATATCCCATAGTGGGTCTCAAAGCTGCCAATGAACTCAAAATGCGGCGCCAACCGGGTATTCTGCAGCATCATCCAGGTGTTGCCGCAGACCGGAAACACCTTGCCCGCCTCGATCACGTGATGATCGTCCAGCGCAAAGACGTGGGGCGCGTGCGGAATGGTGCCCTTGTAGATCACCGCCTGTCCGTAATCCTCACAAGCCGGTTCCAAGACTGGCAGCTTGAAAAGCCGGTAGGTGGCCGACAGGAACTTCAGCGGCTGCACCCGTTTTTCCAGCACCGGGTTTTCTATGGTCAAAAGGCGTGAGGTCACCATCCGCGGGTCCTTGAAACCGGACTCTTTGGCGATTGACAGAAAATCGTTCCAATAGAGCGCCCCGGACAGGCACTCTCCGTACAGAACCTCATCCTCCGCCATCTCCTGCGGCACCCGCCGGTCGGCGTAAACGTCGGAAAAATACATCTCCCCGCCTTCTTTCAGCAGGTGATGCGCGCCGCGCAGCACCGCGCCCTTGTCGGTGGCCAGGTTGATCACGCAGTTGGAGACGATGATGTCAAAGGAGCCCGGCTCCAGGTCCAGTTCCTCCAGCGTCTCGATAAACCCGCGGTGAAACTCGACGTTGGACTTGGCATAGCCGAATACCTCAGCGTGATAGTCCTGATGGCGGCGAGCCACCTCCAGCTGGGCGGGTGTCATGTCGACGCCGACCACCCTGCCGTGCTCGCCAACCAGCGCCGACAGCGCATAGACGTCCCGTCCCGCGCCGCAGCCAAGGTCGAGGATCTTGACCCCTTCCAGCGCCTCGGGCGCGATCAGCCCGCAACCATAGTAGCGGGTCAGCACCTCATCGTGGATCTTCGACAGCACCGCCTTCACATGATCCGGCATATCATCCGGCGTGCAGCAGGCGTTGGTCTGGAGGTCGTCGCTGCCTTGCAGCACCTCGCCGTAATAAGTCTGCACGTTTTCATGTTTCATGGGGGCGCCTTTCCTGATGGTTCCGGACCATCGGGATAGCGCCCCTCAGGCACTCCGGCAATCGGGCCGGCGGGAGGCCTGACGCAACTGTGATAGAACGTGGGGATTGCGCGGCCCGGCCTGCCGGCCGGGCGGAAAATTTTTTCGATGACGTGGCTGAGGCTCACCTCTCCGGCAGCAGTTCAAACTCCGCCTCGGCCCGCACTCTGCCATTGACCATCAGCTCAATCCGGTGCGGCCCCGGCACCAGTTTAAAGGTCGTGGCGTTGCCCTTCAGCTTGTGGCGCTTGTCCAATTTCAACAATTTGCCAGAAATTTTCGATTGCTTCAGCTTGAACACTTTCGCCGAGACCTTGCCGCCAGGCCGCTGAAAATGAAGGATATAGTCGATCAGGACGGGCGAACCTGCCTGTCCCTCCAGATGCACCGAGAACTCCAGAGCTTCGCCAATCCGCACATCCTGCGCTTTCAGCGCGATTTCTACGCCCAGCGCCAGATCCGGGTCATAGCCCAGCATCTTCATTGCCCGCGGGTGCCCTGCCTTGACCAGCCCGCGCAGCGCGTGGGAGGTCATCCAGTCCAATTCCTTGGCCGCTTGCGCCCCGGCTGCCTGCCAGTGCTCCAGACGGTCCATCACCAGATCCGGGTCTTTCTTGGCGACGTCGTTCAGGTGGTTGGCGATTGACCGGGTGACATAACGGGTCGGGTCGGAATGCAGACGGTCCAGCAGCGGCAGCGGCTCATCCAGCTGCAATCCCACCGCCTCACCCCAGGGCAGCCGCGGCCGGGTGCCTTCACTGACCAGGCGGCGGACGTGATAGCTGGAGTGGCTGGCCCATAGCTCCATCCGCGCCAGCACCTCTGCCGGCCAGCGGTTCAGGAACGGGCGGATCGCCCATTCCATGGAAAACCGCTGGGTGATTTCTTCCAGCAGGTCCAGCGACAGCTCCGGATGCGCCCCGATCCCCCTGGCGGCCACATATTCGCCCAAGGGAGCAAAGATGAAATCTCCGAAATCATCATCGGTTTTCGACGGGTCCAAGGGCGGCGGCAGCGCCTTCAGCAGCACCGGCGCGGCCTCGGGCAGCGCCTCCGGCAGGTGATCCGCCAGCACATCCGCAATGAGCGTCATCCGCTGTTTCAGCTCGAGCGCCGGCAGGTCTGCCATCACCTTGGTCTCGAAAGCATCAGCATCGAACCCGCCGTCCGCAGCCGCGAACAGGCCCGCCAGATAGCGAACCTTGCCCCGGTTAAACAACTGGTCCTTCAGGGAAAACCCGCCGTCCATGCGCCCTGCCCCTCCTTACATCGTGCTGTTGGTGGCGCCGCCGTCCAGCAGGATGTTCTGCCCGACGATAAAGCCCGCGTGCTGCGAACACAGGAAGGCGCAGGCGGCACCAAATTCCTGCCGGGTGCCATAGCGGCCCGCGGGAATGGTGGCAAACCGCTGTTTCTGCGCTTCTTCGGGGGTGATCCCCTGCGCCTTGGCCGCGCCGCCATCCAGCGCCACGGCGCGGTCGGTGGCATGGATGCCCGGCTGCAGGTTGTTGATGGTGACGCCGTGGCCCGCCACCTGCCGCGAAGTGCCCGCGACATAGCCCGTCAGCCCTGCACGGGCCGAGTTCGACAGCCCCAGCACCGACACCGGCGATTTGACCGAAACCGAGGTGATGTTGACCACCCGGCCCCAGCCGCGCTCCATCATGCCGGGCAGCAGCGCCTTCATCAGCGCAATCGGCGCCAGCATGTTGGCATCCAGGGCCTTGATGAAATCCTCGCGGTCCCAATCGGTCCACATGCCCGGCGGCGGACCGCCCGCGTTGGTGACCAGGATATCGACGCCCTCTGCCGCATCCAGCACCTGCTTCTGGCCCTGCGGCGTGGCGACATCCGCAGCCACCGTCACCATATCTACGCCGTACTGGTCACGGATGGCCTGCGCCGAGGCCTCCAACGCCTCTGAACCGCGGGCGTTCATCACCAGGTTCACACCGGCCTCCGCCAGCGCCTCTGCGCAGCCAAGGCCCAGCCCCTTGCTGCTGGCACAGACCAGCGCGCGCTTGCCCGAAATACCCAGATCCATCGTTTTCCTCCCTCCGGATTCTTCACCGTTTGCCGGAGAGTGCACCGCCCGCCCGCCAAAGGCCAGCCCCGGACGGCGGCTGACCCAATCGTGAAGCTGCCGGAAAATCAGCCCCGTTCCACCGCCATTGTGCCACATTCCGCAGGCATTTTTGTTGGACAGCGCCCTGCGCGCGCCCACATATGGACCAAGACAGACCCGCAGATGGGACAGACAGTGACTGCCAGCCTCTCTTCCGTTCAGGCCTACCCGGCCGAGCGTTTCCGTGTCGAATACGGCGCCAACGCGGGCGACCCGCTTGGCGTGCTGGAAGATCTGGTGCTGGACGACATCTATCTGCTCGACGGCCCGGCCCCGCCGCAGCGCCTTGGCATCGCCGCCCATCACGACGGCAGTTTCACCATTGCGGAAGGCAGCGCCATCGGCACCCCCGGCGCGGTGCTGCATCTTGACTGCCTGCTGACCCTGATGCCTGACCGCGGCCCCAACACTGAGACCCTGGTGATGGTGGAAGCCGACGCAGAGGGCTATATCGCTGCCATTTTCCTGGTGCCGCTGGCGCCGCTGCAGACCCAGATGCCCTACACGCTGGTGAAGGCTGCGCGCGAACCGGCCCGGCGCAAGCTGGCGCAGTCGGCCTGCGTCTCCTTTACCCGCGGCACCCGCATCACCCTGTCGACCGGCGAACAGCGCCCGATCGAAGAGATGCGCGCAGGCGACCGGGTGCTGACCCGCGACGACGGCATCCAGGAGGTGCGCTGGGTCGGCCAGTCCACCCTGCGCGCGGTGGGCGATCTGGCGCCGATCCTGATCCGCAAGGGTGCCCTCAACAATTCCAACGACCTGATCGTCAGCCCCAGCCACCGGCTGATGGTCTACCAGCGCAGGGATGAGATCGGCGCCGGCGCGCCGGAACTGCTGGTGCGCGCCCGCGATCTGGTGAACGGCGGCAGCGTGGTCGTGCTCGACGGCGGCTTTACCGACTACTTCCAGATCCTGTTCGACCAGCACCATATCATCTATGCCGAGGGCATCGCGGCCGAGAGCACCTTCCTGGATCCGGTCACCCGTCAGGTGCTGCCCGAGGATTTCTGGGCCACCCGCCCCGGCACCCTGCCGGCGGCCCACACACGCGGCGCCCACGGGCTGGACGTGAACCGCTCCCTGCTGGACCGGCCGGACGCGGTTCGGCTGCTGAAACGCTCTTCGCTGCGCTAAGCCGCGAAACTTTGACCCGGCAGGCAATTCAAATTCAAGGGCTTGCCGAGGCCACGCAAGGCGGTCCCGCATCGAAGCAGAAGGGAGTCCGAATCTCCGGCCTGACGCAAGAAAACATGCCACTCCCAAAAGGTTTGTTCACACAATATTAATCGCGTAAAAGCAGAATGAACTGGTGGGCAAGGGATTGCGATTACATGCCGGAACATTCCTCTAGATTGCAAAATTGGCGCCGGCTTTTCAGCCACAGCCATCTCTCGCTGATCCATGTTCTGATCATCGGCCTGTCGCTGATGATGACCCTCGGGGCCTGGTACTACGCCAAGGCGCAGACCGAGACCCGCACCGAAAACGCCTTCAAGGCCGCACGCGACCAGGCGGTCGGCCTGATTTCCGCCCGGATGGCGAAATATGAGGACGCGCTCTGGGCCGGTGTTTCCGCAGTACAGTCCCATGGCGGTGACATGAGTTATCAGGAGTGGAAGGAATTTGCGCGTTCCCTGCGTGTGGACAAACGCTATGCCGGGATCAACGGCATCGGCATCATTCATCATGTCGAGCCGGGCGACTTCGAAAGCTATCTGCAGACCCGGCGTCAGGAGCGGCCAGGGTTCGCCGTTTACCCGGATCACGAAAACAGCATCCGCCTGCCCATCTCCTTTATCGAGCCGGAAGACATCAACGCCGCAGCGGTTGGATTGGATGTCGCGCATGAGGTGAACCGCCGGACAGCAGCCCTGGCCAGCAGCGCAACAGGCGAAGCCCGGATCACCGGCCCGATCGTGCTGGTGCAGGATGAAAGCAGCACTCCGGGTTTCCTGTTCTATGCCCCCTTTTACACCGGCGGCATCAGCACCAGCGCCGCACCGGACGAACGGCATCTGGACGGCATGGTTTATGCGCCCTTTGTGGTCCGCAAGCTGATGGCGGGCTTGCTGTCCAAGGACCTCCGGCACGTGCGCTTCAGCATCAGTGACGGCGGCGAGACGATCTATGACGAACATGATCCGGCGGACCCTCAGTTCGACCCGGCCCCCCGGTTCTCCGAGACGGTCGAGATGGAGATTTACGGCCGCACCTGGACACTCGACTTCCGTACCAGCCTCGGCTTCCGGCAAGCGCACTCCTACTCCCAGCCGGTGCTGATCCTGATCGGCGGCCTGGTGATCGAAACGCTGGTGATTTCGCTGCTGTTCCTCATGGCGCGCTCCGGCAGGCGCGCCAGGGCCTATGCGGACCGGGTCACCGCGGACCTGAAGGAAAAGACCTTGAGGCTCGAGAAGGCCCACGACGAGCTGGAGCAGTTTGTCTACATCACCTCCCACGACCTGAAGACGCCGGTGCGCGGTATCGGGGCGCTGACGGAGATGATCCAGGAAGACCTGGAAGACTACTTCAACTCCGCTGATGCAGACCCGGATGTGGCCGCCAACCTGGCCCGGATCACCGAACGGGTGGCCCGGATGAACAACCTGACGCAGGGGGTGATGGAATATGCGCGGACCGGCGTGCATTCAGCCGAAGACGCGGAGCTGTGCCTGCAGGATATGATCAAGGCGCTGCGGTCCGACTTTGGCCTGTCCGGCACCCAGCTGGAGCTGAGCGGCAACGCAACCCGCATCACCACGGATACCTTCAACTTTGTCCGCGTGCTGGAAAACCTTGTGGGTAATGCGGTCAAGTACCACCCCGACCCGGAACAGGCACAGATCACTGTCACAGTGGAGGATAAAGGAAGCCGCTACGACGTCTCGGTCTGCGACAACGGCGCCGGCATCGCTCCTGACTACCACAGCAGGATCTTCGATGTCTTTCAGACGCTGCGCCGCGCCGGTGAGCCGGAAAGCACCGGCATAGGCCTCGCCATCGTCAAGAAATCTGTGGAACAGCACGGGTTTGAGGTGACCGTGGAATCAGAGGTTGGACACGGCGCCGAATTCCGGTTTAGCTGGCCGGGCCAGGGGCGCAGTGCCCCGGCAGAACACCAAGACAAAGCCGCCTGACGTGGAGAATACTGAATGAACATCCTTCTGGTTGAGGACAATGACGTGGATGCGCTCATCCTGGAGCGCACGCTGAAAAAGCAGTCCCCGTCAGCCAGGATCGTGCGGGCCTGCGACGGCCTGGAGGCGCTGGAGATCCTCACCACTGAACGCGCGCGGGACCTGCCGCGCCCGTTCTTCATCCTGCTGGACATCAACATGCCGCGCATGAACGGGCATGAGTTTCTTGAGGAACTGCGCGCCAAGGACGAGATTTCCGGCAACATCGTGTTCATGTTCACCACTTCGGACAACCCCAAGGACATCGCCCGTGCCTACCACCGCAACGTGAGCGGCTACATCATCAAGCCAAGCTCCGCCGCCGGCACCAAAAAGGTGCTGAGCGCGCTGCAGGATATGTGGGAGATATGCACCCCGCCGCAATGCGCCACGGCCTGACGCGGGGCCGGTTTCCGCTCCCTGGGCCGGGACGCCCCGGCACAGCAGCCGCAAAAACCGCCCGCGCTCAGCGGAACTGCACCTCGCTGACCGCGGTATCGCGGTACCTGCTGCCGGGATAAACGCCGCTCAGCGTCAGCGTGATCCAGGTGACCTGCCCCAGCGGCCGCAGGCGCAGCTCCTGCAGCCCGTCGCGGTCCTCCATCACCACTTCCTGGCGCAGCCCGGCCTCCCCCCCTCGCCGCGCAGCCGCCGCCCGAACCGCAAGAGCGCCTGTTTCATACCGCCCAGATCCGCATCCAAGAGCGTGGTCACCTCGAACCCCGCCCCCTCCAGCGCTGCCGCCATCACCCGCGCATCATTGCCGGGATTGGCCAGCGGCGCGGTATGGGCATAGTTCGAATTGCCCACCACCAGCGCAATCCGCTCCCCCGCCCGGGCCGGAGAATTGACAAGCGCCAGGAGCGCCAGCACCACCCCGCCACCGCGGCCCGGAACAGCCAAATCCGATACAGCATCCCGCCTCTTTCCCCGTGGTTTGCAATCAAGGGCTTGCGGGTATCTAGGCAAAGGCGGCGGAAAAAATCAATCGGGGGGGGCCGGACCTTGCTGCCGTTCGCTGCGGGTGCAGCCTGGGTAACGTCGCGCATCCGCTTTGCGCAGAAAGCACCCTTTGCAAACTCGGCCGTTTGACGCAACCCGCCGAGGTTTCATGCCGCGGCGCAGCCCGCCGTTCCGGCCGTTCGCTGCGGCTGCGAGGTTTTGGAACCGGTGAACTCACACAGTGCGGGACTTTTCGGTCATTCACTTTTTGTGGAGTTCGTCCCGATTTCCGGACAGTTTGATTATTGACCCTACGCTGCGCTTTTCCAAGCCATGGTTTCGTATGCTTGCGCGGGGGTTTGGTAGCCGATGGCAGAATGACGTCGCTGGCGATTGTAGAAGACCTCAATGTATTCGAAGATCGCCGCCTTTGCCTGGGCGCGCGTTTTGAAGCGCTCCCGGTGAACCAGTTCCTTTTTCAGTGATGCGAAGAAACTTTCCGTTGGAGCGTTATCCAGGCATTCGCCGGTTCGGCTCATTGATTGGATGATCTTCGCGGACCCGAGCAGCGCACGGTATTCGCTGCCAGCGTATTGCACGCCGCGATCCGAATGGTGAATGAGCCCAGGCACCGGACCACGCCGCCCCAGGGCCATGTTCAAGGCATCACAGCACAGTTTGGATCGCAGATGACCGTCCATGGCCCAGCCGACGATTTCACGTGTTGCCATGTCTTTGATGGCGGCGACGTAGAGCCATCCTTCGTCCGTATCGACGTAGGTAATGTCGGCCAGCCAAACCCGGTTTGGAACGGAACAATCGAACTGCTGCTCCAGCAAATTCGGCGATGGTTTCAAAGAGTGATTGCTGTCAGTCGTGCGCGGCTTCCGGCGCTTGCGCAGACGCGGTGAGATACTGTTTTCCTTCATTATTCTGGCGACGCGACGCTCCGAGACTGCCTCGCCATCGGCTTTCAGATCCTGGTGGACCCGCTTTGACCCATATCGTTTTTTGCTTTGAGAAAACGCCGCTTTTATCTTTGGCAGCAACTCGGCGTCCCGGTCGGTACGCAGCTTTTGCCGCTGATCTCGGGTTGGTTGCGACTGAGTCAAACCATAAAACCAACTGCGGCCGATCCCCAGAATGCGACAGAGCAGGGAAATGGGATAAAGAGCCTTATGGGCAGCGACAAAGGCATGTTTCGCAGTCATGTCTTCGCTGCCCTTGAGGCGAAAAAAGCGGAAGCTTTCTCAAGGATTTCATTTTCCACCTTCAAACGTTTGTTTTCCTTCCGTAGACGATCCAGTTCCGCCGCATCCGCCTGCTGCCTGCGCAGTGCCGCCATTGATCCCGCCGCTTCGATCTCCAAGCGCCACGTCTTCAATTGCGAGCTCGTCACTCCAAGCTCCTTGGCAACACCACCTTGTGTAGCACCAGGCTTATAAAGCCGACCAACCGCTGCGGCTTTGAATTCATCTGTGAACGTCCGTCTCGTTTGTCCCATTCCATGCTCCTTTCCTGGACAGGGGTAAATTACCCTGGTGTCCGGCAACAGGGACGAAGTTCATTGGGCTTCGCTGACGCAGCATTCGTTCGCAAGTGCGGCACGTTCATCGCTGTCTTGCAGCGAATTTCGCCAGACTGGAGTTCGTCCCGATTTCCGGACAGTTTGATTATTGACCCTACGCTGCGCTTTTCCAAGCCATGGTTTCGTATGCTTGCGCGGGGGTTTGGTAGCCGATGGCAGAATGACGTCGCTGGCGATTGTAGAAGACCTCAATGTATTCGAAGATCGCCGCCTTTGCCTGGGCGCGCGTTTTGAAGCGCTCCCGGTGAACCAGTTCCTTTTTCAGTGATGCGAAGAAACTTTCCATTGGAGCGTTATCCAGGCATTCGCCGGTTCGGCTCATTGATTGGATGATCTTCGCGGACCCGAGCAGCGCACGGTATTCGCTGCCAGCGTATTGCACGCCGCGATCCGAATGGTGAATGAGCCCAGGCACCGGACCACGCCGCCCCAGGGCCATGTTCAAGGCATCACAGCACAGTTTGGATCGCAGATGACCGTCCATGGCCCAGCCGACGATTTCACGTGTTGCCATGTCTTTGATGGCGGCGACGTAGAGCCATCCTTCGTCCGTATCGACGTAGGTAATGTCGGCCAGCCAAACCCGGTTTGGAACGGAACAATCGAACTGCTGCTCCAGCAAATTCGGCGATGGTTTCAAAGAGTGATTGCTGTCAGTCGTGCGCGGCTTCCGGCGCTTGCGCAGACGCGGTGAGATACTGTTTTCCTTCATTATTCTGGCGACGCGACGCTCCGAGACTGCCTCGCCATCGGCTTTCAGATCCTGGTGGACCCGCTTTGACCCATATCGTTTTTTGCTTTGAGAAAACGCCGCTTTTATCTTTGGCAGCAACTCGGCGTCCCGGTCGGTACGCAGCTTTTGCCGCTGATCTCGGGTTGGTTGCGACTGAGTAAAACCATAAAACCAACTGCGGCCGATCCCCAGAATGCGACAGAGCAGGGAAATGGGATAAAGAGCCTTATGGGCAGCGACAAAGGCATGTTTCGCAGTCATGTCTTCGCTGCCCTTGAGGCGAAAAAAGCGGAAGCTTTCTCAAGGATTTCATTTTCCACCTTCAAACGTTTGTTTTCCTTCCGTAGACGATCCAGTTCCGCCGCATCCGCCTGCTGCCTGCGCAGTGCCGCCATTGATCCCGCCGCTTCGATCTCCAAGCGCCACGGCTTCAATTGCGAGCTCGTCACTCCAAGCTCCTTGGCAACACCACCTTGTGTAGCACCAGGCTTATAAAGCCGACCAACCGCTGCGGCTTTGAATTCATCTGTGAACGTCCGTCTCGTTTGTCCCATTCCATGCTCCTTTCCTGGACAGGGGTAAATTACCCTGGTGTCCGGCAACAGGGACGAAGTTCAGACCGGTCATTCAGGGGCGCCGATCTCGCTTGATCAAAGAGACTCTGTTGCGCAAATCGGTTGAGGGCCAAGGTTCCCCTTTCCCCAGACGGACTTATCCCACTGCCTCTGTGACGGGTATGCCAAGCGCGGTGAATCCGTTCATGACCGCAACACGGAGCTGAAGCTCGGCAACCTGACGTCCAGGATCCCGTGCCATCAGTCTTTGTCCCAGCAGTTTCATGCAGTGCATCTTGGTTTCGGCACGACTTCGGCGGTGGTATCCACTCCATTTCCGCCAAAGCGCTCGGCCAAGGTATTTCGACGCCCGCAGCGCTTCGTTGCGCGCAATCGCGCCTGCGGTGTCGGGTTTCCAGGGCTTGGCGTTCTTGCGGGGCGGGACGACGGCATTGGCACCTCGGTTGGCGATGGCATCGTGGCACTTGCGCGTATCGTAGGCGCCATCTGCCGTGACACTGCCGATCTCCTGCTCGGGCGGGATCTGATTAAGCAGTTCCGGCAGCATGGGCGCATCACCAATGTTGCTACTGGTGAACTCGACTGCCCGGATTTCCAGTGTCTTTTCGTCGATACCGAGGTGAACCTTGCGCCACACGCGGCGTTTCGAGCCACCGTGCTTGCGCGCATTCCACTCGCCTTCGCCCTCTACCTTTATCCCAGTGCTGTCGATCAGCAGGTGTAGCGGCCCCTCAGAACCACGATACGGGATGTTCACGGCGAGAGACTTCTGGCGGCGTGAAAGCGTGCTAAAATCCGGTACCGACCAGTCCAATCCACTCAATCGCAGGAGACTTTCCACGAAGCCGGTCGTCTGCCTGAGCGCCATACGGAACAGCACCTTCATCGTCAGGCAGGTCTTGATCGCGGCGTCGCTATAGATGGGCTGTCGGCCTCTCTTGCCGGTCGGCCGGGCCTCCCACGTCATCTCGGGATCGAACCAGATCGTCAGAGAGCCACGACGCTTCAGCGCTTCGTTATAGGCCCGCCAGTTCTTGATCTTGTAGGTCGGGGGTGTTGGTCTGCTCATGCCCTCCAGCTATCACGCTGGATTCATGAGATGAATCCCTCACCCGATTTGCGCAACAGAGCCTTCCGAACGGGGCAATAGTCACAACGCCCACCCTTCCCCCGTCACTTCCGCTCCGTCCCGTCGGCATTCCGGCCCATCGCGATGTAGCGCGCCTGCAGGCTCAGCCGCAGGATGGTGTTGTCCTTGTCGTGGGCCTGGATATAGCCCGCCATCAGCGCCATCCAGTAGGTCCGCAGCACGGAGTTGATGCGGCGGCTGTAGTTCGGGCCCAGCTTGCGGAACCATTTCACCATGTCCGCATCCAGCCGGATCGTCACCCGTGTCTTGGGCTTGCTGGTCCGCTCCCAACTGTCCATGCCGTCCCATTCGCGGGGCAGGCTCTTGTCCAGCCAGTCGCGGCGCAGGGATTGCTGCAGCTCATCAAGCTCCAGCTGCATTTCATTGTCATAGTATCGCTTGCTGGGCATCGCTCTCTCCCGTGGCGGCGGTTTCGGCGCGGGGCGGCACTTCCGCGCTGATCCCACCCTGCCCCGATCCGGTTAATTCCGCGCCAGCGGTGCGTACGGTGCCCCCGCAACACCGCCGGGCAGGCCTCTGCCCCGCCACGCGGCACCGGGGGGGCACAGGGGGTGTACAGGGGGTGCACGCCCGGCACCCCCGCTTTTTCAGGCTGGTTTTGCCTGCCGCAGGATCCGCGCCAGCAGCTCATTCTTGCGGAAGGGTTTGGCCAGGAAATCATTCATCCCGGCGGCCAGGCAGGCCTCCACATCGCTGGGCTGGGCATTGGCGGTCAGAGCGACGATGGGGCATTCCGGCAGGCCTCGCTCCCGTTCATGCGCGCGGATCCGGCGGGCGGCGTCCAGCCCGCCCAGGACCGGCATCGACAGGTCCATCAGGATCAGATCCGCGCCTTCAGCGGTAAAAATTTCCTGCGCAGTCAACCCATTGGCGGCAAAGCGCAGATCGGCGCCGGTGGACTTCAGCATTTTCCGGACCAGCAGCTGGTTGGTCCTGTTATCTTCGGCCACCAGAATACGCATGCCATTCAGCGCCTCCGGCGGCAGCTCCGGCACTGCCATGCTGGGCGGGGCGGCCAGCGCCCGCCTGCTGTCCTGAAAAGGCGCCATGCCCGGACCGTCAGGAGCCGCGCCGCCCGCCTGCGGCAAGTCCAGGCGAACTGTGAAAACCGACCCCTCACCGGGCACAGAGGCAGCCGTGACCCTGCCCCCCATCCGCTCCGCCAGCGCACGGGTGATGGCCAGCCCCAGCCCTGTCCCCTCGATCACGCGGGCTTCCTTCCTGTCGACCTGTTCAAAGGCGGAAAAGATCCAATTCATCTGTGCAGGCTCAATCCCGATACCGGAATCGGAGACCTGGATACACAGGGGCAGCGAGGCAGCCCCGGGGTCATAGGCGACACTGACGGTGACATGGCCGTCTTCGGTGAACTTGATCGCGTTGCCCAGCAGGTTCATCAGGATCTGACGGATCTTGCTCGCATCGCCTGCAAATTCATGCGGCACGTCCCCGGGGTATTCGGTGCGCAGATCGATCCCCTTGTACGCGGCCCTGGCCCACAGGAGGGTTCCCACGTCCTGAACCACGTCCCGCAGCGAAAACGGCGCATCGTGCAAGGAGATCTTGTCGGCCTGGATCTTGGAGAAATCGAGCACGTCGTTGATCACCGTCAGCAGGGCCGTCGCGGAATTGAAGATTGTATCGGCAAACAGCTGCTGCTGTTCGTCAAGATCAGTCTCTTTCAGCAGCTCGCACATGCCGATGATGCCGTTCATCGGCGTCCTGATCTCATGGCTCATGTTGGCGAGAAACCGTTCCTTGGCCTGGCTGGCCTCTTCGGCCTTGTCCAGGGCCATCCGGGTCAGCTCCAGCGCCTCGTCGCGCTCCCGCTCGGTTGTGATGTCTGTCGACGACCCGACAAGATAGGTCATCCGCCCGTCCGCGCCAAACACGGGGCGGAGCGTGGTGCTGAGGTATTTCTCCTTGTTCTGGGTCGGGAGGACAATGTCGTAGGTTGCTTCCCTGCCGCTGCTGATCACGGCCAGATGGTGGTTCAAAGCGCGGCGCCCGGTTGCCCCGCCGTAAAGTTCGAGTGCGGTCTTGCCTGCATAATCGCCGTACTCGAACTTGGTGAACTCACGCGACTTGGTGTTCATGTGGACGTAGCGCGGCAGCCCGTCTTCGCCCACCTTCAGGACTATCACCGCTAACTCGACGGCGTCGAGAACGCCAAAATGATCTGAAATCTCATCCTGCTGCACGCATCGTTCCTGAAACGAAAGAGCTTATTGATCCCCTGTAACACACAGGTGCAGCGCAAGTGTTACAGGAAAAGCGTTAGCGAATTATAGGCAAAACATTCTATCTCATTGCGGAATGCCGCTCCAACGCCCGCCGGGTTCCGTTTTTCTTGCCTCTGACGCGGTTTGTGGATACAGCCAGCCGCATGTTGGACACCGCTGCAAACCGCCCCGAACTGCCCGCCGAAATTGCCCGGCGCCGGACCTTTGCGATCATCTCGCATCCGGACGCCGGCAAGACAACGCTGACTGAAAAGTTCCTGCTTTACGGCGGTGCGATTCAGATGGCCGGCCAGGTGCGCGCCAAGGGCGAGGCGCGGCGCACGCGCTCGGACTTCATGCAGATGGAAAAGGACCGCGGAATCTCGGTATCCGCATCTGCGATGTCCTTTGATTTCAGCGGCTTCCGCTTTAACCTGGTGGACACGCCCGGCCACTCGGATTTCTCCGAGGACACCTACCGCACCCTGACAGCGGTGGATGCGGCGGTGATGGTGATTGACGGCGCCAAAGGTGTGGAAAGCCAGACCCAGAAACTGTTCGAGGTTTGCCGCCTGCGCGATCTGCCGATCCTGACCTTCTGTAACAAGATGGACCGCGAAAGCCGCGACACCTTTGAGATCATCGACGAAATCCAGGAGATGCTGGCGATCGATGTGACCCCGGCCAGCTGGCCCATCGGTGTCGGGCGCGATTTTATCGGCTGCTACGACATGTTGCGCGACCGGCTGGAGCTGATGGACCGCGCCGACCGCAACAAGGTGGCGGAAAGCATCGCGATTGAGGGCCTGGACGACCCCAAGCTGGCCGAACACGTGCCCGCGCATCTGCTGGACAAACTGCTGGAAGAGGTCGAGATGGCGCGCGAACTGCTGCCCGCCCTCGATCCGCAATCGGTGCTTGAGGGCCACATGACCCCGATCTGGTTCGGCTCGGCCATCAACTCCTTTGGTGTCAAGGAACTGATGGACGGCATCGGCAAATACGGCCCCGAACCGCAGCCCCAGTCCGCCGAGCCGCGCCAGGTGGCGCCGGAGGAAAAGAAGGTTGCGGGCTTCGTGTTCAAGGTTCAGGCCAACATGGACCCCAAGCACCGCGACCGGGTGGCGTTTGTGCGGATGGCATCAGGCCACTTCAAGCGCGGCATGAAGCTGACCCATGTGCGCACCAAGAAGCCGATGGCCGTGTCGAACCCGGTGCTGTTCCTGGCCTCCGACCGGGAACTGGCAGAAGAGGCCTGGGCCGGCGATATCATCGGCATTCCGAACCACGGCCAGCTGCGCATCGGCGACACGCTGACCGAGGGCGAGGCGATCCGGGTGACCGGCATCCCGTCGTTTGCGCCGGAACTGCTGCAGACGGTGCGCGCGGGCGATCCGATGAAGGCCAAGCACCTGGAAAAGGCGCTGATGCAGTTCGCCGAGGAAGGCGCCGCCAAGGTGTTCAAACCCTCGATCGGCTCCGGCTTCATCGTCGGTGTGGTCGGCCAGCTGCAGTTCGAAGTGCTGGCCAGCCGGATCGAGATGGAATACGGCCTGCCGGTGCGGTTCGAGGCAAGCCAGTTCACCAGCGCGCGCTGGGTCAGCGGCGACAAGGCGGCGGTGGACAAGTTCATCAACGCCAACAAGCAGCACATCGCCCATGACCACGACGGCGACATCGTGTACCTGACCCGCCTGCAATGGGACATCGACCGGGTGGTGCGGGATTACCCGGACTTGAACCTGACCGCGACCAAGGAAATGATGGTCTAAGCGCTCAATTTTCCAACTCAGTGCCAAAGGAGCCGCCTTGGACCTGGATCGAGAAAACTACCCTGGCAGGTTCTATTCCATCATGCGGCGGATAGAGAAACGGGAACGTCCGTTTCACAATCCGCTTGCAGCCCTGCCCCCGCCGGATTGCGACCTGGAATCGCTTCTGGAGCAACGCATAGCTGAGCCTGTCGAAGCGGCAGACGGGCCCGGCGACCGCACCGACGCTATACAAAAGCACGCGTTACTCAGGGCAGAGTTTTGCGGCGAGCCCGAACTCTTGGCCCTGCATGCGCTTTGTATCGCAATCCTGCGCAGGCAGCCTCCGGTCGAGCAGGCGCGGCAGCTGTTTCTGCGCATATGGACAGAACACGGACATCAAATGGCCACCGCACTGCCGGTGCGATGGCTAGTTGCTGCCGCCACAACTTTTGCTGATCATGGGAAAACCATCGATCAGCGCCTAGGCGGTCAAGGCCTCATGATGCTGTTCGATCTGATCAAGCTTCACGACAGCGAACGCCGCCAAAGCGGTCGCAAAAACAGCAGCGGGTTTCCCAGAAGACGGGGCGGGCCGAGACCCGACGATCTGGCCTTTGGCATGGACGCCTACTCTCTTGACCGGGGTGATCTGGACAAGAACATGCTCGCCCGTCTTTGGCGCTACACGGAGAACGACGTGGTTCTGCAACCCCTGGGCGTTCAGATGCTACGGCTAGTGATGAGCGACCCACGCAGCATCTTTGGCCGAATACAGCGGTACAAAGTCCCCCACGAGGAAAACGGCTGAACTTGCACCGTCAGGAGCCATCAGCATCAACGATGCCGCCCCCTGCTGCAGCACGGTTCCTACCGGCCCGGATTAAGACCGGGGTATTCCCGGCTGTTCGGCGGATTGAATTCTCATGAACTGCTTTTACTGATAGAAGAGGAGCACGGACAGGAGGGCCTGCGCAGCTTCTTCGATGAAGTCAGTGCCCGGGATCCTGAGGTCTACCGCAAACTGCAGGAGCGCGGGCTGGTGCGGAATCGCCCGCTCGGCCTCGTGGGCAAACGGCAAAAACATTTCCCGGATTTTGGGTAAATTGTTTCTAATTTGCCGATCCCGGCGACGAAAACCCTGCAAAACCCGGCATTAATTGACCTGCGCATGGGATTTTGCTATGCCCCGCGACGAGCCGGCAGCTGCCACACCGCATGACCTTTTGCGGAGCCGGCTGCAACACACACGCGCGGGCCAGGTCAGTGTCCGCAATGACGGATGCAAATGACAAAATTCACCGATCTGAACCTTAATCCCAAGGTCCTCAAAGCTATTGAGGAAGCCGGGTACGAAAACCCCACCCCGATTCAGGCAGGGGCAATCCCGCCGGCGCTGGAGGGGCGCGATGTTCTGGGAATCGCCCAGACCGGAACCGGCAAGACCGCATCGTTCACGCTGCCGATGATCACGCTTCTGGCCCGCGGCCGCGCCCGCGCCCGAATGCCGCGCAGCCTGGTCCTGTGCCCCACCCGCGAGCTGGCCGCCCAGGTGGCCGAGAATTTCGACACCTATGCCAAGCATGTGAAGCTCACCAAGGCGCTGCTGATTGGCGGCGTCTCCTTCAAGGAGCAGGACGCGCTGATCGACAAGGGTGTCGACGTGCTGATTGCCACCCCGGGCCGCCTGCTGGATCATTTCGAGCGCGGCAAGCTGTTGCTGACCGGCGTTCAGATCATGGTGGTGGACGAGGCCGACCGGATGCTCGACATGGGTTTCATCCCGGATATCGAACGCATCTTCTCGCTGACTCCGTTCACCCGCCAGACGCTGTTCTTCTCGGCCACCATGGCGCCGGAAATTGAGCGGATCACCAACACGTTCCTGTCCGGCCCTGCCCGCATTGAAGTAGCCCGCCAGGCCACTGCGTCGGAGACCATCGAGCAGGCCGTGGTGCAGTTCAAGGCGTCGCGCCGCGACCGCGAGGGCAGCGAGAAGCGCACCGTGCTGCGCGCCCTGATCGACGCTGAGGGCGACAAGCTGACCAACGGGATCATCTTCTGCAACCGCAAGACGGATGTGGACATCTGCGCGAAGTCGCTCAAGAAGTACGGCTATGACGCCGCTGCCATTCATGGCGATCTGGACCAGAGCCAGCGCACCAGGACTTTGGATGCCTTCCGCGAAGGCAATCTGCGCATACTGGTCGCCTCTGACGTGGCCGCACGCGGTCTGGATGTGCCGAGCGTCAGCCATGTGTTCAACTTTGACGTTCCGGGCCATGCCGAGGACTACGTCCACCGCATCGGCCGCACCGGCCGTGCCGGCCGCGAGGGCAAGGCGATCACCATCTGCATCCCGCGCGACGACAAGGCGCTGGCCGCTGTCGAGGGCCTGATCCAGAAGGAAATCCCGCGCCTGGAGAATCCGGTCAAGCCGGAACCCAAGAAGGAAAAGCCTGCCCGGCCTGCAAAAGCAGAGAAGGCAGACGCGGACACCCGCGAGAGCCGCAAGGATGAGGCGCGCGAGCGCCGCAGGGATGAAAAGCCTGCGCAGAAGCAGGAGCGTTCCTCGGGCCGCGGCGGCAAGCACGGCAAACGCGACGACAAGGCTGTGGTCGGCATGGGCGACCACCTGCCCAGCTTTATCGCGCTCAGCTTTGCCGAGCGCCGCGCCAGCTGATCCTGGCACATTCTGATTTTTTCAAGGCCGCCCTGCCCCGGGCGGCCTTCTGCATTGGCCCCAGGCACATTCACCTTGCTGTCTGCATGCTGTCAGCACATGGCTACCTTTGCACTTGCAGCATAGCGGGTCTTCGATCTTGTATGGCGTCAAACCGCGCAAACGGGCGTATTGCTTCCATCAACACGAAACGCGCCATTGATGATGGGCCACGCCATGAACACCACCGACACCAAAACCCTGACCATTTCCCAGTTCCAAGCTATCGAAGCCCGCGCCCATGAGCTGCGCGCCCAGGCTTTCGCCGCCATGATGCGCCGCCTGTTCGGCGCCCTGTTCAGCGCCCCGCGCAAGGTGGTCTCCTGCCCCAGCTGCGCCCGTCCGCTGCACAGCTGAGGTTGTCGCGGCTTCTTTCGAAGCTGCGCCCTGAAATGAAAACGCCGCGTGCCCCGGGGGCCGCGGCGTTTCTGTTCATTCAGCCTTGCCGGTCCGTGCCCGCGCCGCAGGCCCCTCAGGGGCTGCGGCGCCAGACCCAACGGGGCCTGCTGCATCTTTGATGCGGCATGGGCCGGGCGGGAGAGCCGCCCTGCCCGTTTGGCAGAATCAGCGCATGCGGCTGACCACCACCGTTACCTCGGGCTTCTTGCCGATCTCAGCCTGTGCGGTCTGGCGGGTAATGCGGCGCAGCTCCTGTTCCAGCTTGTCGTCGTCGCGCAGAGTCTTGGCGCCTGCCCGCATCAAAAACTGGTTCAGGTCCTCCTCCAGCACATCAACCAGCGCGGCCTTGGAGGTGCCGGTTTCGGCCAAGCCCTTGAGATCGCACCAGGGCTCGCCCAGCGGCTCGTCTTCTTCATCGAGAATCACCGTCACCAGCACATGCCCGTTCAGCGCCATGCGGATGCGATCGCGGATGATGCCGTCCATGGCACCGTATTTGACGGAGCCGTCCAGATAGGTGCGCCCAGTATCGATCCATTCGGTGACAGACGGTACATCGCCGGTCAGGTCCATCATCATGCCGTTTACCACGACGGCGCTGGCAATTCCCTTTTCCTCGCCCAGGCGGGCGTGCTGGCGCAGGTGGCGGTGCTCGCCATGCATCGGGATCAGCATCTTGGGCTTCAGCAGTTTGTGAACAACCTCCAGGTCCGGACCGTTGGCGTGCCCGGACACATGATAGAGGCCGGAGCTGTCATCGACCACATCCACCCCCATTTCGGAGAACTGGTTGATGATGCGGATGACGCCCTTTTCGTTGCCCGGAATGGTCTTGGAGGAGAACAAGAACAGATCGCCCTCCTTCAGCTCCAGCCCGCGGTACTTGCCGCGCGCCAGCTGCGCGGTGGCCGCGCGGCGCTCGCCCTGGCTGCCGGTGGTGATCAGCATCAGGTTGTCGCGCGGTACATTGGCGGCGTCCTCGGGGCTGATCACTTTGGGGAAATCGACCAGCACCCCGGTTTCCACAGCCGCCTCGATCATCCGGCGCATGGCACGGCCCAGCAGCACCACGGAGCGGCCTGCCTTCACACCGGCCTCTGCCAGGGTTTTCACCCGCGCCACGTTGGAGGCAAATGTGGTCGCGGCGACCAGGCCCTTGGCCTCGGAGAACAGCCGGGTGATTTCCTCGGGCAGTTCCGATTCCGAACGCCCCGGATGCTGCGAGAACACATTGGTGGAATCGCAGACCAGTGCCTGGATGCCGTCCTTTGCGATCTCCTCCCACATCTCCGGATCAAAGGGCTCACCCACCAGCGGGTTTGCGTCCAGCTTGAAGTCACCGGTGTGCACCACCCGCCCTGCCGGGCTGTCGATCACCAAACCGCCGCTTTCGGGAATCGAGTGGCTCATCGGCGCAACGCCGATGGTGAAGGGGCCAAGCTTGGTTGTCTCCGGCCAGGCCTGCACGGTGTGCACGTTGGCCGGGTCGTGGCCGGCCTCTTCCATCTTGCGGCGCGCCAGGTTGGCGGTGAAAGCGCGGGCGTAGACCGGCACGTTCAGATGCGCATAAAGATGGGCAATGGCGCCGATGTGGTCCTCATGCCCGTGAGTGATGAAGATGCCTTCCAGCCGGTCGGCGCGCTCCTTCAGCCAGGTGATGTCGGGCATGATCAAGTCCACGCCCGGAGTGGTGTCCATGTCAGGGAAAGTCACGCCCAGATCCACCAGGACCAGCCGTTCCTTGCCCTGCGGGCCGTAGCCGTAGACATAGGCGTTCATGCCAATTTCGCCTGCCCCGCCGAGGGGCAGGTAGATCAATCTATCACTGCTCATGCGTCAGTACCGTTATCCTTATTGTATTTATGGATGATCTGCAGCCCGTGCATGGTGAGGTCATCCTCAAATGCGTCAAACAGATCAGCAGATTGCTGGAACAAAGGCGCCAGTCCGCCTGTCGAGATCACTTTCATCGGCACCGCCCGCTCCGACTTGATGCGGGTGCAAATCTCGCGCACGAGGCCGACATACCCCCAGAACACGCCGGATTGCATACAGGCGACGGTATTGGTGCCGATCACGTTCTGCGGCTTGGAAATGTCGACATGGGGCAGCGCGGCGGCGGCCTGGTGCAGCGCCTCCAGGCTGAGGTTCACGCCGGGCGCGATCACCCCGCCGACATAGGCGCCGTCCTCGGCCACCACGTCAAAAGTTGTCGCCGTGCCGAAATCGACAACGATCAGGTTGCCGCCGTAGGTATCGAACCCCGAAACCGTGTTGACCAGCCGGTCTGGACCGACGGCGGTGCCCTCGTCCACCCGCACTGCGACGGGCAGCAGGCATTCGGGTTTGCCCACCACCAGCGGCCGGGTGTTAAAGTAGCGGTCCGCCAGCACACGCAGGTTAAATACCACCCGCGGCACGGTGGAGGAGATGATCATGTCGGTGATGTCCGCCTCGATCCCCTGCAGTTTCATCAGGGTACTGAGCCAGACGTAATACTGGTCGGCGGTGCGCTGCCATTCGGTGGCGGTGCGCCACATGCCAATGAACTTCTCGCCGTCATAGATCGAGAAGACGGTATTGGTATTGCCGCAATCAACTGCCAGAAGCATTGCTGCTCCTTCCTAGAAATAGATGTCCGCCGCGGGAATGCTGACGCGGCCCTTGGCGGTGTTTAGGACAAGGTTGCCGCTGGCGTCCACCGTTTCAAAGGTGCCTTCGGTCTCTGACGACGCGGTCCTGGCACTAATCACCTCGCCCAGTTTGGCTGCACGCGCGAGCCATTCGGTGCGGATCGGCTCGAACCCGTAGGTCGCGAACTGCTGCTCGTAGCGGGCGAAGGCCCCGGCCACGGCCTCCAGGAATTCCTCCGGCGTGACCTGCACGCCAGTTTCCGACAGCAGCGACACAGGCCAGACCGCGCCGGGTTCCAGCCATTCCTTCATCGGCGTTTCCACCAGATTGACGCCGATGCCGACGAACAGGTGGCTGACGCCTTTGCCATTGCCCGCGCTTTCCAAAAGGATGCCTGCCAGCTTTCCGCCCTTCAGCAGCACATCGTTGGGCCATTTCAGCGACAGGCCCTCACTGCGGCCTGTGACCGCGACGCAGGCGTCATAAACCGCCAAGGCGGCGACAAAGCTGCGCAGTGCCGCCTGATCCGGTGCGCCTTCGGGGCGCATCACCAGAGTGGCGGCGAAATTTCCCTTGGGATCTTTCCAGTCACGGCCGCGGCGGCCCCGTCCTTGTGTCTGGCGCAGCGCCAGGATCCACTCCGGGCCTGCCAGCTCGTTTGCGATGCGCGCGGCTTCGTTCAAGGTGCTGTCCACCTCGGCGAGCACCCGTTTTCCGTATCCTGCTGGCCAGCTCATCTGCGTTCCTTAGAAAGTGCGAAAAGGCCCGGTCGCGTGACCGGGCCTCCCTAGCCTGCCTGAAAAGCAGATCAATTTACAAGGGTTGCTGCGGCGGCAGCCGCGGCGCTGTCGATGCCGAACTGGTAGACCACGCCCACCAGCATCAGCGCGGCAGAGGCCATCAGCGCCACGCCCAGAACCGGAGAGCCCTTCGCCTCCACGTCGTCTTCGCCAGTACCGAAATACATGTAGAAGACGATGCGCAGGTAGTAGAATGCGCCGATGACAGAAGCGACGGCGGAGGCAATGACCAGCGTCATCAGGCCCGCATCAATACCCGCCTGCCACACGCCGAACTTGGCAAAGAAACCCAGCATCGGCGGAACGCCCGCCAGCGAGAACATCAGGATCAGCACGGCCAGCGCCTTGCCCGGCTCGCGCGCAGCGAACTGGTTCAGGGCCTGAATATCGGTCACCGGCTTGCCGTCCTTTTCCAGCATCAGAATGAAGGAGAAGGTGCCGATGTTCATGGTGACGTAGATCGCGAGGTACACCAGCATCGCGGTGATGCCGGCTTCGGTGCCCGCCGCCAGGCCGATCATCGCATAACCCATGTGGGCGATCGAGGAGAACGCCATCAGCCGCTTGATGTCGCGCTGGCCGATTGCCGCGATGGCACCCAGGAACATCGACAGCACCGACAGCACCACGATAATCTGCTGCCAGTCGGCGATTGCGCCGCCGAAGGCGTCAAACAGGACGCGTGCAAACAGGCCCATGGCCGCAACCTTGGGCGCGGTGGCAAAGAAGGCCGTCACAGGCGTCGGCGAACCTTCATAGACGTCCGGGGTCCACATGTGGAACGGAACCGCCGAGACCTTGAACGCAAGCCCCGAGATCATGAACACCAGGCCGAACAGCATGCCGATGGACATATGGCCCTGCTCCGCAACCTGGATGATGCCCGCGAACTGGGTGGTTCCGGCAAAGCCGTAGACCAGCGAGGCGCCATAAAGCAGCAGGCCGGAGGACAGTGCGCCCAGCACAAAGTATTTGAGGCCCGCCTCGGTCGACTTGACGCTGTCGCGGCGCATGGCGGCCACGACGTAGAGCGACAGCGACTGCAGCTCCAGCCCCATGTAGAGGGACATCAGGTCACCGGCGGAGACCATCATCATCATGCCGACAGCAGCCAGCGCCACCAGAACCGGGTATTCGAACCGCAGGATGCCCCGGCGCGCCATATAGTCCTGGCCAATCAGCAGCACGGCAGAGGCGCCCAAGAGCAGCGCCACCTTGGCAAAGCGTGAAAAGCCGTCGTCGATGAACATGCCGTTGAATGCGGTCTGAGTACCGGCCGGGCTGGAGGCGATCCAGAACGCAACCAGCGCCAGCAGCGCGGCTGTGCTCCAGACCAGCGGCACAGCCAGCTTGTCCTTGCCGGTGTAGACGGCGCCAAGCAGCGCTGCCATGGCGTAAAGCGCCAGAACGATCTCTGGCAGGATTACGGTAAGATCAGCTTGGATCATCTGCCTGATGCTCCCTTAGTGCGAAGCAATCTGGGTCGCGGCCGAGGTATCGGCCGCTGCCAGAGACTGGTTGAAGTTTGCAATCAGCGCCTCGGTCGAGGGGCTGATGATGTCGGTGACCAGCGACGGGTAAACGCCCAGAAGCAGGGTCATGACGACCAGCGGCGCAAAGACGAAACGCTCGCGTGCCGACATGTCCTTGATCCCCATCAGGCTGCCCTTGATCAGATCGCCGAACACCACCCGGCGGTAGAGCCACAGCGCATAGCCGGCCGAGAAGATCACGCCGGTTGCCGCCACAGCGGTCACCCAGGTGTTCTTCTGGAACGTTCCCATCAGGGTCAGGAATTCACCGACGAAGCCAGAGGTGCCCGGCAGGCCGACGTTGCCCATGGTGAAGAACATGAAGACCAGCGCATAGGAGGGCATCCGGATCACCAGGCCGCCATAGGCATCGATGTCGCGGGTGTGCATGCGGTCATAGATGACGCCAACGCAAAGGAAGAGCGCGGCGGAGATGAACCCGTGCGACAGCATCTGGAAGATGGCGCCGTCGATGCCCTGCTGATTGGCGGCAAAGATGCCCATGGTGACAAAGCCCATGTGCGCCACCGAGGAATAGGCGATCAGCTTCTTCATGTCCTCCTGCACCATCGCCACCAGCGAGGTGTAGACCACCGCAATCGCGGACATCCACAGGACCACATCGGTCATCACATCCGCGCCCACCGGGAACATCGGCAGGGAGAAGCGCAGGAAGCCGTAGCCGCCCATCTTCAGCAGGATCGCCGCCAGCACCACGGAACCCGCGGTCGGCGCCTGCACGTGGGCGTCCGGCAGCCAGGTGTGCACCGGCCACATCGGCATCTTCACCGCGAAGGAGGCAAAGAAGGCGAGGAACATCAGGGTCTGGGCGCCGCCCAGAACATGGATGCCCAAGACGTCGAACGACGCCGCCGAGAAGCTGTGGGTCAGCAGGGTCTCGATATCAGTGGTGCCGGCATCCACATACATGAAGACCATCGCCACCAGCATCAGCACCGAGCCGAAGAAGGTGTAGAGGAAGAATTTGAAGGACGCGTAGATCCGCTCCTTGCCGCCCCAGATGCCGATGATCAGGAACATCGGAATGAGGCCTGCTTCGAAGAACAGGTAGAACAGCACCAGGTCCAGCGCCACGAAGACACCCAGCATCAGGGTCTCCAGGAGCAGGAAGGCGATCATGTACTCCTTCACCCGGTCAGTGACCGACCAGCTGGCCAGGATGGTCAACGGCATGATGAAGGTGGTCAGCATCACGAACAGAACCGAAATGCCATCAACGCCCATCTTGTACTTCAGGCCGAAGATCCAGGCCCGGTCTTCGACAAACTGGAAGCCGGTGTTGGCCGGGTCGAACTGGGAATAGATCCCCAGGCTCACCAGGAAGGTGATCGTGGTGGCAAAGAGCGCAACAAACTTGGCGTTGCGCTGCGCCGCCTTATCCTCGCCGCGCAGGAACAGGGCCAGGATGGCCGCCGCGAGCGCCGGGATGAAGGTGACAATAGAAAGGAGATTGTCCATCAGTGCGCTCCTCCGCCGATCGACATCCAGGTGACCAGGGCAGCAATGCCCAGCACCATCCAGAAGGCATAAGTAAAGATGTAACCGGACTGCGCGCGCCCAGCGAGACGGGTGAAGAAGGGCACCACACCCATGGCCAGGCCATTCAGGAATCCGTCGATGGTGTTGCCATCGCCGCGTTTCCAGAAGAAGCGGCCAAGGGCCACAGCCGGCTTGACGAAGATCACGTTGTAGATTTCGTCAAAGTACCACTTGTTCAAGAGGAACAGGTACAGCGGACGCTGCTGCTTGGCCAGGCGTGCGGGCAGCGACGGGTTCCAGATGTAGAACCACAGTGCCAGCACCAGGCCGCCGATCATGGCTGCAAACGGGGACAGCTTCACCCATTTCGGCGCCGCGTGGGCATCCTCCAGGATGTGGTTGTCCGGCGCGATGTACAGTGCGCCCTCACCCGGCTTGCCGGCAAACACATAGTGGTGCTCGCCGCCATGTGCCGCGTCTTCGCCATGGGCGGCCTCTTCACCGTGCGCAGCGTCATCGCCATGCTCGGCCTCTTCGCCATGCGCGGCAGCAGACGCTTCCGCCACCGGGATGCCATAGAATTTGCCGACTTGATCAGCGTGGCCGAAGAAGCTGCTGTACCACAGCATGCCCGAGAAGATCGCGCCGAGGGCCAGCACGCCCAGCGGCACCAGCATGGTCCAGGGGCTTTCATGGGCGTGGTCGTGGGTGTGCTTGTCGCCGCGCGCCTCGCCGTAGAAGGTCATGAAGATCAGGCGCCAGGAATAGAAGGAGGTCATGAAGGCCGCGATCACCAGCGCCCAGAAGCCGAACATGGAACCGCCCGCATAGGCGCTTTCGATGATCGCATCCTTGGAGACGAAGCCGGCAAAGCCAACCCAGCCGCTCAGCGGAATGCCGACGCCGGTGATGGCCAGCGTGCCGATCATCATCGCCCAGAAGGTATAGGGGATCTTCTTGCGCAGCGCGCCGTAGTTCCGCATGTCCTGCTCGTGGTGCATGGCGTGGATCACCGAGCCGGCGCCCAGGAACAGCATCGCCTTGAAGAAGGCGTGGGTGAACAGGTGGAACATCGCCGCCGAATACATCCCGACGCCGGCAGCCACGAACATGTAGCCCAGCTGCGAGCAGGTCGAGTACGCAATCACGCGCTTGATGTCGTTCTGCACCAGGCCCACGGTTGCGGCAAAGAAGGCGGTCGCCGCGCCAAGGGCAGTGATGAAGGCCGCGGCCTCAGGCGCAAATTCGATCAGCGGCGACATGCGGCAGACCAGGAACACACCCGCGGTCACCATGGTCGCGGCGTGGATCAGCGCCGACACCGGGGTCGGGCCTTCCATCGCGTCCGGCAGCCAGGTGTGCAGGATCAGTTGCGCCGATTTGCCCATGGCGCCGACAAACAGCAGGAAGGCCAGCAGGTTCGCGGCGTTCCATTCGCTCCACAGGAAGGAGACCTGGGTTTCCGCAATCGTCGGCACTTCAGCAAAAATATCTTTGAAGTTGATGCTTCCGTCTGTAACGAGGAACAGCCCGAAGATCCCCAGCGCAAAGCCGAAGTCGCCGACCCGGTTGACGATGAAGGCCTTCATCGCCGCTGCATTGGCGCTAGGCTTGCGGTAGTAGAATCCGATCAGCAGGTAGGAGGCCACGCCCACGCCTTCCCAGCCGAAGAACATCTGCACCAGGTTGTCGGAGGTCACCAGCATCAGCATCGCGAAGGTGAAGAACGACAGATAGGCAAAGAAGCGCGGCTTGTAGCTTTCGCCCTCTTTCCACTGCGGGTCATGATCCATGTAGCCGAAGGAATAGAGGTGCACGAGCGAGGAGACCGTGGTGATCACGATCAGCATGATCGCGGTCAGCCGGTCCAGGCGGATCGCCCAGTCAGTGGAGAGCGTGCCGCTTTCGATCCAGCGCAGAATCTGGATGGTCTCGGTCTGCCCGTCGAAAGTCAGGAAGGTGATCCAGCTGAGCAGCGCTGCCAGAAACAGCAGCGCCGTGGCGGTCACGGTGGCGGCTTTCTCGCCGATCATCTTGTGGCCGAAGCCGCAGATGATGGCGCCAACCAGCGGGGCAAAGAGGAGGATGGTTTCCATGTGTCTTCAGCCCTTCATCACGTTGACGTCTTCGACGGCGATGGTGCCGCGGTTGCGGAAGAAACAGACCAGGATCGCAAGGCCGATGGCGGCCTCAGCCGCGGCCACGGTCAGCACGAACAGGGTGAATACCTGCCCCACTAAGTCGCCCAGGAAGCTGGAGAATGCGACCAGGTTGATGTTCACCGCCAGGAGCATCAGTTCGATGCTCATCAGAAGGATGATCACGTTTTTGCGGTTCAGGAAGAGCCCGAAGATGCCGATGACGAACAGCGTCGCCGCGACGGTCAGATAATGTTCAAGTCCGATCATGGTAACAAGCTCTCGTATAGCTGAATAAGTCCAGGACGCTGATCGATACAACCAAAGCCGAAGGAGCATATCGATCCATCAACTGGTTCTAAGAATGATCCGGAAACGGTTGTGTACACCCCCGGTAGGTTGGGGCCGAAGGAATGGCTCCAAGGATGAGTACCGGCGAGGCCTTCTGTGCCAATGAAGCCAATCTGCGCTGCAATTGTACCCAGCGCGGCAACGGTAAGGATTGTTCTCCTCATCACAGCCCCTGCCCCGGTTTCACGTCCTTCAGCTCCATCGCAGCGGCCGGGTCGCGCATCATCTGGGCAACCACGTCCTGGCGCTTGACGTCGGTGCGGTGGCGCAGGGTCAGCACGATCGCACCGATCATCGCCACCAGCAGGATCAGGCCCGCAAGCTGGAACAGAAGGAAATATTGATCATAGATGATGAGGCCGAGCGCCTCGGTGTTGTGGCGGTCCGCAGGCACCGGATTGGCCAGCAGCTCCGGCGCCTTGTGGGCGGTTTCCCAGACACCGAAGGCCATCACGAACTGCATCAGGATCACCAGCCCGATGAGCAGCGCCAGCGGCATGTAGCGCGCCATCTCCGCCTTCAGCTCGGCAAAGTCCACGTCCAGCATCATCACCACAAACAGGAACAGCACCGCGACCGCGCCCACGTAGACGATGACCAGCAGCATGGCGACGAACTCCGCCCCCAGAAGCACAAACAGCCCGGCCGAAGAAAGGAAAGCCAGGATCAGCCACAGGACCGAATGCACCGGCTGGCGGCTGATCACGGTGAACAGCCCGCCGGTGATGGCGCTGATGGCGAAGAGGTAGAAGGCAAAAACGCTCATGTCTCATCGTCCCTTTTGTCGTCCATGACCCCCTGCGCCAGATCCAGCGCCCGGTTCATGGCCGGAATGCCGGCAAATACCGACATTTGTCCGATCGTTTCCACGATCTCTTGTTTCTTGGCGCCGGCCGCAAGGGCGTGGCGCACGGTCTGGCGCACGGCACTGTCGGCCTGTGCGCCCTGCATTGTCAGCCCGGCCAGTGTCAGCAGCAGCCGGGTCTTGGCATCCAGCCCGTCCTTGTTGACGGTGTTGCCGAACATCATTTCCATGACCTCTTTGGGCATGGTGGGCCACAGCGCCTCGAACTCCTTGAACGCCTCGGAAGGCGAGAAGTTCTCCAGCGCCGGGTTGAACGCCTTGGCCATCTGCTGGGCCTGGGCCATCATGGCCTCGAAAGGGTTCTTGGGATCGCTCATCGGTACGGCGCGTCGATTTCCAGGTTGCGGGCAATCTCGGCTTCCCAGCGTTCGCCGTTCGAAAGCAGCTTCTCCTTGTCGTAGAACAGCTCCTCGCGGGTTTCGGTGGCGAATTCGAAGTTCGGGCCTTCGACAATCGCATCCACCGGGCAGGCTTCCTGGCAGAAACCGCAGTAGATGCATTTGGTCATGTCGATGTCATAGCGCGTGGTGCGGCGGCTGCCGTCCTCGCGCGGTTCCGCGTCGATGGTGATCGCCTGCGCCGGGCAGACCGCCTCGCAGAGCTTGCAGGCAATGCAGCGCTCCTCGCCGTTGGGGTAGCGGCGCAGCGCGTGCTCGCCGCGGAAACGCGGCGACAGCGGACCCTTCTCGTGCGGGTAGTTCAGGGTAGCCTTGGGGGCAAAGAAATACTTCATCCCCAGTTTGAAGCCGACCCAGAAATCCTGCAGCAGGAAGTATTTGGCGGCGCGGGTGTAGTCGATGTTCGCCATCAGTTAGCCTCCCACGGTCCAGCGGGCGAAGATGCCCCAGAACCAGTCAAATTTTGCAGCAAAGGACACGAAAACCACCCAGGCCAGCGAGAACGGCAGGAACACTTTCCAGCCCAGGCGCATCAGCTGGTCGTAGCGGTAGCGCGGGGTGATCGCCTTCACCATTGCGAAGAGGAAGAAGAAGAACGCCATCTTGGCAACCATCCACAGGACGCCATCAGGCAGGCCCGGGATCGGTGACAGCCAGCCGCCGAAGAACAGCAGGGTTGTCAGCGCGCACATCAGGAAGATTGCGATGTATTCCCCGGCCATGAACAAGAGGAACGGCGTTGCCGAATATTCAACCTGGTAGCCCGCCACCAGTTCCGATTCCGCTTCCGGCAGGTCGAACGGCGGCCGGTTGGTTTCCGCCAGCGCCGAGATGAAGAACAGGAAGACCATCGGGAAATGCGGGATCCAGTACCAGTTCAACAGTCCCAGATCGCCGTCCTGCGCGCGAACGATGTCACCGAAGTTCATCGAACCGGTGGAGATGATCACGCCGATGATGATGAGGCCGATGGAGACCTCGTAGGAGATCATCTGTGCCGCGGAGCGCAAGCTGCCCAGGAACGGATATTTCGAGTTCGACGCCCAGCCGCCCATGATCACGCCGTAGACCTCCAGAGATGAGACCGCGAAGACATAGAGGATGGCGACGTTGATGTCCGAGAGCACCCAGCCGTCATTGAAGGGGATCACCGCCCAGGCGATCATCGCCAGCACGAAGGAGGTCATCGGCGCCAGGATAAAGACGGTTCGGTCGGCACCGGCCGGGATCACCACTTCCTTGACCACGTATTTCAGCGCGTCGGCCACCGATTGCAGCAAGCCGTAGACGCCCACCACGTTCGGGCCCCGGCGCATCTGGACCGCAGCCCAGATCTTGCGGTCCCCGTAGACGAGGAACAGGAGCGAGATCATCACAAAGGCAACAACTGCAAGCACTTGCGCCAGGATCAGAACAGCGATGCCGCCTGGAGTGTTAAAGAAATCAGCCATAGGTCCTCACACCGTGGGTATTCCGTTTGCCGTGCAATCCGCAACCGCGACATTGGCGTCGATGGTGCGCAGCCCGCGCGGCAGAGAGGGCGAAATCAGATAGACCGCATCCGCGGAAGATTTGCCCCCAGCCTGTGTCAAAGTTGTGCGCACATGTCGCGCAAATCCGTAGCCCCGGATCAGCGCGTATTGCGCGGCGGCGCATTCCGCATAGTTCTCAACGTCTTCCGGTGCGGCAGCCCCTCGCATGGAGACGTGAAATTGCACCAGATCGCCCTCCAGCAGGCTGGTTTCCACCCCTTCGTAAACCGGAGCGGGCCGCTCGCCTCCGGTGCCGGGCGCCATTGCGCAGGCGGCCAGCAGGAAGGGCGTTATGAGGGCAAAGCGGATCATTCGGCGGCCATTGCCTCGTTTCCGCGGGCTTTCACACCTGCCGACAGTTCCGCCATCAGCTGGGACGCGCGGGCAATCGGGTTGGTCAGGTAGAAATCCTTGATTGCGGGCAGGAAGTCCGCGTTGCCAAGCTTGTCCTGCTCCAGCGCCTCGCCGTCCTTCTCGGCCACTTCGTCGATCTTTGCCAGATGCGGCACCTCAGCGACCAGCGCCTGGCGCAGCTGGGCCAGCGAGTCATAGCCCAGCTTGGCATCCGCCTCCGCGCTCAGCGCGCGCAGGATCGCCCAGTTTTCCTTGGCCTCACCCGGCGCAAAGGCTGCGCGCATCGCCAGCTGCGGCCGGCCTTCGGTGTTCACGAACAGGCCGTTTTCCTCGGTATAGGCAGCGCCCGGCAGGATCACATCGGCGCGGTGCGCGCCGCGGTCGCCGTGGCTGCCCTGGTAGATCACAAAGGCGCCTGCGTCGATTTCCACCTCATCGGCACCGAGGTTGTAAATCACGTCAGCCCCGTCAATGGCGGCGGCCATGCCGCCTTCGGTCACAGCGCCGATGTCCATCGCGCCCACGCGGGAGGCGGCGGTATGCAGCACCATCAGCTTGGAGCCGGACAGCTCCGCCATCTTCTGCGCAGCCGCCAGGACCGCCAGGCTATCAGCCTCGCGCAGGGCGCCCTGCCCCACGATGATCAAGGTCTTCTTGTTGTCGCGGGTTTCTTCCGAGACGCCTTTGGCGATCATATCGCTGAGCGCGTCGCGGCCGGTGCCGGCATGGTAGTATTCATAGGTCAGATCCGCCGCCGGTCCGATCAGCGCTACTTCGGCGCCCTTGGCCCAGGCCTTGCGGATGCGGGCGTTCAGCACCGGCGCCTCGTCGCGCGGGTTGGTGCCGATCAGCAGGATCATCTGTGCGTCATCGACGTCTTCGATGGTCGCGGTGCCGGCATAGCCCGCCCGGTTGCCGATCGGCAGGCGCGCGTTGTCTGTACGGCATTCAACCTTGCCGCCCAGACCTTCAACCAGCTGTTTCAGAGCAAAGGCTGCCTCAACCGGGGCCAAATCGCCAATGAGACCCGCAATCTTCTTGCCCTTCATGGCGGTTGCGGCAGCAGACAGCGCCTCTGCCCAGGTCGCGGGCTTCAGCTTGCCATCGACGCGCACATAGGGGCGGTCAAGACGCTGCCGGCGCAGCCCGTCCCATACAAAGCGGGTCTTGTCGCTGATCCATTCCTCGTTCACGCCGTCGTGGTTGCGCGGCAGGATGCGCATCACTTCGCGGCCCTTGGTATCCACGCGGATGTTCGACCCCAGCGCGTCCATCACGTCGATGGTTTCGGTCTTGGTCAGCTCCCACGGACGGGCGGTGAAGGCATAGGGTTTCGACGTGAGCGCGCCCACCGGGCACAGGTCGATGATGTTGCCCTGCAGGTTCGATTGCAGTGTCTGGTTCAGATAGGAGGTGATCTCCGCATCCTCGCCGCGCCCGGTCTGACCCATCTGGGTGATGCCGGCGACCTCAGTGGTGAAGCGCACGCAGCGGGTGCAGGAGATGCAGCGGGTCATGGTGGTGGAAACCAGCGGACCGAGGTCCAGATCATCCACCGCGCGCTTGGCTTCCTTGAAGCGGCTGCCCGACAGGCCATAGGCCATCGCCTGGTCCTGCAGGTCGCATTCGCCGCCCTGGTCGCAGATCGGGCAGTCCAGCGGGTGGTTGATCAGCATGAACTCCATCACGCCTTCGCGGGCCTTCTTGACCATCGGCGAGTTCGTCTTCACCTGCGGCGCCTGGCCTTCGGGCCCGGGGCGCAGATCGCGGACCTGCATCGCACAGGAGGCGGCGGGCTTGGGCGGGCCGCCGACGACCTCAACCAGGCACATGCGGCAATTGCCGGCAATCGACAGGCGCTCATGGTAGCAGAAGCGCGGGATCTCGACGCCGGCCTCCTCACAGGCCTGGATCAGGGTCATTGCCCCATCCACCTCGATCTCGGTTCCGTCAATGTTGATCTTGCGGAGGTCAGACATGGTCTATTTCGCCCTCAGTAACACGCCGATCGCGCTGTTTTTCTCAATCTCTGCGCGGCCATAGGCGCAGAATGTTTCGGGTTCGCCGTAGTCGACGCCGTTCTGCGCCAGGAGCTGTTCTCCCTTGGCGCGCATCCGGGCCTTTTCAGCATCAGATTCGATGTAGCTGCGGATTTCCGCGTCCGAGTATCCCAGCGCGTTGGCCCGCGCTTTGAGCCGGCGCAACTCGCCCAGCCCTTTCAGGTAACGCGGAGAGATGTCGTCGCAGTAGTCCGAGACTTCCTTGGCCACCGCAACGGCAAACAGCGGGTCTTCGATTTCCTGCACATCACGCAGCGACGGTTTCGCCAGCGCTGCGGCTGGCAAGGCAACAACAGTGGACAGAACAGCGGCAATCAGGGCACGCATGGCATGGGTCTCCTTCAGTTTCGAAGCCCCCATGCGCAGGCGCGCGCTTCTGCTATGCAATAGCAGCCGGACCGTAAGGCCCTGATATGCCGGAAATCCGCTCACGGGGTGCAGGTCCCCTGGAACACAGCGCGGCCATCAGTGATGGTCAGCGGGGTCTCCTCGTCACGCGGGTCGTTGGCCCAGTTGATCTTTGAGGACCCGTAGGTGGTCACGCAGTAGGTGGTGCCGCCATGGGCCGCCGCTTCCCGCGCGCCCTTGACCGAGCGCTCAACGCCTTTGATGTCGATCTGGAACACCGCGGGGTTTGTCTTCTTGTCGATGGGCTTGGCCTTCGCCTTGAACGCCACGCCGTCGTACAGCTCGCGGTTCTTGTTGGTCGTGGAGGTGCCGCAGGCCGAAACCAGCGCCAGAGCCGCCAGGCAGGCCGCCGGAACGGCCATCCGGTATGTCTTCATCATGCTCAAAATACTGCCGCCAATGCCAGGATCGCCAGACCCGCCATACAGGCCCAGCCGAGAACGTAGAAAACAGAGCGCGGACCGCTGTGCGGTTTGCCGATGCCCTGCAGGTGAATGAAAATCATGAACACACGGGACACCACCGCCATAGACGCCAGCAGGTTCACCCAGAACGGCGCCGCACCCGCAAGAATTGCCACCAGTGTCACAGTCAGGAAGGCCGGCAAAGTCTCGCAGCCGTTCAGATACGCCCGGTTCAGCCGGTAGGCCTTCTCCGCATAGTCCTCTTGCGGCGTGGCGCCCGGAGCGAGGCCCGCCTTCTGCTTGGCCAGCGCCGAAAACGGCGACAGCGCCAGGGTGATCAGGGTAAAGATCACCAGCGCGGCCAGAGCGTGGGAATATGCGTCGAAGGCTTCCATCAAGTTACCACCATTGCTCAGTCAACAACTGGTCCAAATACTTATTTTTTTTCATCGCTTGCCGCCCCGCATGGCACCATTCGCTCTCAAGCGTTCCAGTGCGAATGCCATAGGCAAAATAGAACTCGAAGTTCACTTGGTCTCTGATCCCAACCGGGACTTCCTCCATTTCATTTCGCCAATTGCCACGCGAGAAGCCTTCCCGCTCTAGCAACTGAAAATTTTCTTCTTCCAGGACACGATACTGCTCTTTGTCGATTGCTAAGGTCTTACAGTGCTTTGCAACATCAACGGCGATCTGCCCCCAGGACAAGTACAGCGAGAACTCATACGGCGGATACGGCAGCTCCGTTGCAGAAGCTGGCCCGCATGCCAGAAAGAGTATCGTCGCAAGTTTCTTCATTCCGCCGCCATCGCGCCCATACGGCCGGTTTTCTGGGCCTTGATGCGGTCCTCGATTTCTTCGCGGAAGTTTTTGATCAGGCCCTGGATCGGCCAAGCAGCTGCGTCGCCAAGGGCGCAGATGGTGTGGCCTTC
The DNA here is from genome assembly GCF_025144465.1 of Leisingera sp. S132. Lineage (NCBI taxonomy): Bacteria > Pseudomonadati > Pseudomonadota > Alphaproteobacteria > Rhodobacterales > Roseobacteraceae > Leisingera > Leisingera sp. S132. Next base: position 1,190,009 of record NZ_CP083553.1, on the reverse strand, counting down.
GACCTGTTTGGTCACGTCCCACAGCATGTCGATCTCTTCCAGCTCGGCCTCGCCCTTCACCAGGCGGTCCATGACGCGCATCATCCAGCCGGTGCCTTCGCGGCAGGGGGTGCACTGGCCGCAGCTTTCGTGCTTGTAGAACTTGGACAGTCGCCAGATCGCCTTGATGATGTCGGTCTGCTTGTCCATCACGATCACCGCCGCAGTGCCGAGGCCGGAGCCCAGCTCGCCACGCAGGTAGTCGAAGTCCATGATCGCGTCACGCATGTTCTCGCCGCGCACACAGGGGACAGAGGAGCCGCCGGGGATCACGGCCAGCAGATTATCCCAGCCGCCGCGGATGCCGCCGCAATGCTTTTCGATCAATTCCTCGAAACCTATCGACATCGCCTCTTCGACCACACAGGGATTGTTGACGTGGCCGGAGATCGCAAACAGCTTGGTGCCCGCGTTGTTCTGGCGCCCGAAGGACGCGAACCAGTCGGCGCCGCGTCGCAGGATGGTCGGCACAACCGCGATGGATTCCACGTTGTTCACGGTGGTCGGGCAGCCGTAAAGGCCCGCGCCCGCCGGGAACGGCGGCTTCATCCGGGGCATGCCCTTCTTGCCTTCCAGGCTCTCGATCAGCGCGGTTTCTTCGCCGCAGATGTAGGCCCCTGCCCCATGGTGCAGGAAGACGTCGAAGTCCCAGCCGGAACCGGCGGCGTTCTTGCCCAGCAGCCCCTTGTCGTAGCATTCGTCGATCGCGGCCTGCAGCGCCTCGCGCTCGCGGATGTATTCGCCGCGCAGGTAGATGTAGCAGGTATGCGCGTTCATCGCGAAGGAGGCGATCAGCGCGCCCTCGATCAGCGTGTGCGGATCGTGGCGCATGATTTCCCGGTCCTTGCAGGTGCCGGGCTCGGATTCATCGGCGTTGATGACCAGATACGCCGGGCGGCCGTCGCTTTCCTTGGGCATGAAGGACCACTTGAGGCCGGTCGGGAAGCCCGCGCCGCCACGGCCGCGCAGACCGGAATCCTTCATCGTCTGAATGATCCAGTCGCGGCCCTTTTCGATGATGCCAGCGGTGCCGTCCCAATGGCCGCGCGCCTTGGCGCCCGCCAGGTTGCGGTCGTGCATTCCGTAAAGGTTGGTAAAGATCCGGTCCTGATCCTTCAGCATGTGTGCCTACCTTTGGCTGTCCCGGCGCATGCGCCAGAGTTGAAATATGTTGACCAGGGCATAGATCATGCCCGCCAGCGCGGCGAAGTCGAACAAGAGCGCATAGCGCCCCGGCAGACCCAGCATGGGGCCGATGAACAGCGAGACCACGATCCACAGCGAAATGGTCCCGGCAATCACCAATGCGATATGCCGGCCTTTTGCTGCAATGGCCTGATCCTGTTCCTTGCTCATCTGTTCCCTATCACCCGAAGGCGGCCCAGACGGGCCGCTTCCGATCAATCTTCTTTATCGTCGTAGAGGTGCTCTTTTTTGGCACGCTTCGCAAACTCGGTCTCGTCACCCACCGAAAGGCGCTTGGCCTGTTCGATCCAGCCGTCCCGTTCGATCCGGCCTTTGAACTTGAGACGCGCATCAACCCAGGCGACTTCGGCCCCGGTCCATTCGGCGATCTGGTCAAAGTGGAAGAAACCCAGTTCGTTCAGCTTTTCTTCCAGCTTGGGGCCGACGCCCTTCAGGAGCTTCAGATCATCCGGCAGGCCGCCGCGGGCCTCTTTCAGGACCTCGGGCTGGCTTTCTTCTGCCTGGCTGTCTGCCGCGGGTTTCGCCGCAGCCCCTTCCGGCGAAGCGGGTTCTGCCGCGGCGGATTTCTTCGGCGCTGCCTTGGCGGCTTCCTCTGCCTGCTTCACGGCAGGCTTCGGTGCTTCCGGCGCTTTCGGCGGCTGACCTTCGGCGGCGCGGCCGGCCACAACACCGTCCTTGCCGACCCAAGGCGTCAGCAGCGGCACTTCATCGCCCTGGATGCGCTTGACGCCGTCCTTGATGTCCATCGCCAGCTGCGCGCTCGCGTTGTATTGGGTCTTGCCGCTGTCAAACTCGGTCAGCGAGGTGAGGCCCGATTTCGGCTCAGCTGCATAACGCCCGTTTTGCGGCCCTGGTGCCACAACCTTGCCAGCCGCCAGATCGTCCAGCAGCTTGGTGAAGCTCTCGACGGTCAAGTCTTCATAATAGTCCTTGCCGATCTGCGCCATGGGGGCGTTGGTGCAGGCCCCCAGGCACTCGACCTCTTCCCAGGTGAACTTGCCATCTGCCGAAAGGGTGTGCGGCTTCTCGGCAATCTTTTCCTTGCAGACCGCCACCAGATCCTCGGCGCCGCAGATCATGCAGGACGTGGTGCCGCAGATCTGGATATTGGCGATGGAACCGGTCGGCTGCAGCTGGAACATGAAGTAGAAGGAGGCAACCTCCAGCACCCGGATATAGGCCATGCCGAGCATATCGGCGACGGCTTCGATCGCGGGTTTGGTAACCCAGCCTTCCTGTTCCTGCGCACGCCACAAAAGCGGAATGACCGCAGAGGCCTGACGGCCCTCAGGATACTTGGTGATCTGCGCCTCAGCCCAGGCCTGGTTGGCCGGGGTGAAGGCAAAGCTGTCGGGTTGTTCGGAATGCAGACGGCGAAGCATTAGCGGTCAATCTCTCCAAATACGACGTCCATGGTGCCGATGATGGCGGCGACGTCGGCCAGCTGGTGGCCCTTGGCAACGTGGTCCATCGCCTGCAGATGCAGGAAGCCCGGCGCGCGGATCTTGGAGCGGTAGGGCTTGTTGGACCCGTCCGCCACCAGATAGACGCCGAACTCGCCCTTGGGCGCCTCGACTGCTGCATAAACCTCGCCTGCCGGGACGTGGAACCCTTCGGTGTACAGCTTGAAATGGTGGATCAGGCTTTCCATCGAGGTCTTCATGTCGCCGCGCTTGGGCGGGCTCAGCTTGCCGCGGGCCATCACGTCGCCGGTGGCTTCGCGAAGCTTGGCAACCGCCTGGCGGATGATCGAGGTCGACTGGCGCATCTCTTCCATCCGGCAGAGGTAGCGGTCATAGCAGTCGCCGTTCTTGCCGATCGGCACCTGGAACTCGAATTCGTCATAACATTCATAGGGCTGCGCGCGGCGCAGGTCCCACGCAAGGCCGGAGCCGCGGACCATGACGCCGGAGAAGCCGTATTCCTGGATGTCCTTCTCGGTCACCACACCGATGTCGCAGTTGCGCTGCTTGAAAATGCGGTTTTCAGTCAAGAGGCCGTCAATGTCGTCCAGCACCTTGGGGAATTCCATCGCCCAGAGGTCGATGTCGTCCAGCAGTTCATCCGGAAGGTCCTGATGCACACCGCCGGGGCGGAAGTAGGCCGCATGCAGGCGCGCGCCGCAGGCCCGCTCGTAGAAGATCATCAGCTTTTCGCGCTCTTCAAAGCCCCAGAGCGGCGGGGTCAGCGCGCCGACGTCCATCGCCTGCGTGGTGACGTTGAGGAGGTGGTTCAGCACCCGGCCGATTTCCGAGTAGAGCACCCGGATCAGCTGGCCCCGGCGCGGCACTTCGGTGCCGGTCAGCTTTTCGATGGCCAGGCACCAGGCATGTTCCTGGTTCATCGGCGCCACGTAATCGAGGCGGTCGAAATACGGCAGGTTCTGCAGGTAGGTGCGGCTTTCCATCAGCTTTTCGGTGCCGCGGTGCAGCAGGCCAATATGCGGGTCGCAGCGCTCGACAATCTCGCCGTCGAGTTCAAGCACCAGACGCAGAACCCCATGCGCCGCAGGGTGCTGCGGGCCGAAGTTGATGTTGAAGTTGCGGATCTTCTGCTCGCCGCTCAGCGCGTCAACGCTGCCGTCGTCAAATTTGGAGCCGTCCATCATTGCGCCCCCTCCTTCTCGTCGCCGGGCAGGATGTATTCGGCACCTTCCCACGGGGACATGAAATCAAACTGACGGTATTCCTGCACCAGCTTCACCGGCTCATAGACCACGCGCTTCTGCGCCTCGTCATAGCGGACCTCGGTATACCCGGTGGTCGGGAAGTCCTTGCGCAGCGGATAGCCGCGGAAGCCATAGTCGGTCAGGATCCGGCGCAGGTCCGGGTGGCCGGAGAACAGGATGCCAAACATGTCGTAGACTTCCCGCTCGAACCAGTTGGCCGAGGGATGCACGTTGATGATCGAGGGCACCATCTCATCCTCGCGCACGGCAGCGCGCAGGCGGATGCGCTGGTTCCGGTACATCGACAGGAAGTGGTAGACCACGTCAAAGCGCTTGGCGCGGTCGGGGTAGTCCACCGCGGTGATGTCCACCAGGGTCGAAAACTTGCAGTTGGCGTCCAGCTTCAGGAACTCCACCAGACCGGCGATGTTCGAGGGTGTGACGTCGATGTTCAGTTCATCAAAGGAAACATCCCAGGCCACCACGCAATCGGGGCGTTTGGCTTCAATCTGGGCGCCCAGCTCTTTCAGTGCTTCAGTCATGTTGTCTCCGCCCCTCCTTAGCGCACCAGGGTGCCGGTGCGGCGGATCTTGCGCTGCAACTGCATCAGACCATAGAGCAGCGCCTCTGCCGTTGGCGGGCAGCCGGGCACATAGACGTCAACCGGCACAACCCGGTCGCAGCCGCGCACCACGGAATAGCTGTAGTGGTAATAGCCGCCGCCGTTGGCGCAGGAGCCCATCGAGATCACATAACGCGGCTCGGGCATCTGGTCGTAGACCTTGCGCAGCGCCGGCGCCATCTTGTTGGTGAGGGTGCCTGCGACGATCATCACGTCCGACTGGCGCGGCGAGGCGCGCGGTGCGATGCCGAAGCGTTCGGCGTCATAGCGCGGCATCGAGGTGTGCATCATCTCAACTGCGCAGCAGGCCAGGCCAAAGGTCATCCAGTGAAGCGAGCCGGTACGGGCCCAGTTGATGATATCCTCAGCCGAGGTGAGCAGGAAGCCCTTGTCCTGAAGCTCGGCATTGATGGCCCGGGTGACGACTTCCTTGTCCACGCCCGCCGTGTTGGGTCCGGTCATCACTGCCATTCCAGAGCCCCTTTCTTCCATTCATAGGCAAAGCCGATGGTCAGCACACCGAGGAACACCATCATCGACCAGAAGCCGAGGTCGCTGATGTCCTTGAAACCGACGGCCCAGGGAAACAGGAAGGCGATCTCAAGGTCGAAAATGATGAAGAGAATCGACACCAGATAAAACCGGACATCGAATTTCATGCGGGCATCGTCAAAGGCGTTGAAACCGCATTCATAGGCGCTGACCTTTTCCGGGTCCGGGTTGCGGACCGCCAGAACGACGGCTGCAAGGATAAGGACAATCCCCAAACCTGCCGCGACGGCCAGGAAGACCAGGATTGGCAGGTATTCCCTCAACATCTCTTCCAAGAGCAGCTCCTTTCCCCGGGCGGTTTTCCGCGCGGCGTCAATTGGCGTGTTGATTTGGACAGTGCATACCCCCGCGCCCGGGGAGCGTCAACTAAAGCAAGGTTAATCCACAGGGGTTTGGATAGAAAAAGCACTGTTGCAACACAGGGATAATTCCCAAGTGTTTTCATAAGAAAAGCGGCCGCAGGGAGATCTGCAGCCGCCGTGAAAACGTGATTCAATTATGCCGCTTTTCAGCTTTGCCATGCCGGTTTGCGTTTTTCAAAGAACGCCGCGATGCCCTCGCCAGCCTCCGGCCCTTCCCAGCAATCCACAAGCGCCTTGATTGTATGGTCGATCACGCTGCTGTCCAGCCGCGGACCCAGATCGCGGGCCAGCTTCTTGGCTGCGGCAACCGCTCCGGGAGCACAGTTCAGATAGGGCGCAACCTCCGCCGCGACCGCCTCAGCAAGCTGCTCCGCGGGCACCGCCTTGGCCAGCAGCCCGAGTTCCACGGCCTCTGCCGCACCGAACAGACGGGCCGACATAAACACCCGGCGCGCCTTGGCTTCGCCCATGCGGGCGATCACGTAAGGCCCGATGGTGGCGGGAATCAGCCCCAGCCTGGTCTCGGTCAGGCCCATCTTCAGATGATCCGCCCCAATAGCCACGTCGCAAACCGATGCCATCCCGACACCGCCGCCAAAGGCGTTGCCCTGCACCGCACCGATCAGCGGCTTCGGAAGCATGTTGAGCGCCATCAGCATCTCCGCCAGCACCCGCGCCTCGCGCGCCCGGGTTTCAGCATCAGCATCCATCTGCGCCCGCATCCAGCCCAGATCGCCGCCTGCGCAAAAGCTCTTGCCTGCACCGGTCAGCACCACAACGCGGACGGTCTCATCCTCGGCCAGCCGCTTTGCCGCCAGGGTCAGTTCCTGCAGCATCTGGCCGGACATGGCGTTGTGCTTCTCGGCCCGGTTCAGGGTCAGGGTGCAAACGCCGCGGGCGTCGGTGTCCAGGGTGATTGTCTCGAACATCTTGTATCTCCGCTGAATTCTTACTGCAGGCCGCGCATGGCCCGGGCGAGTGCTGCGGCTTCTTCCAGCACCTCCGCATCCAGGCCGGTTTCATAGCCCAGTCCGGTCAGGCGCTTGTGCACCGCTTCCGTTGCCACATTGCCCGCCGCGCCCGGCGCATAGGGGCAGCCGCCGAGGCCGCCAACGGCCGCATCGAACACCCGCACGCCCTGCGCCAGCGAAGCTTCGATATTGTCGAGCGCCCGGCCCGCGGTATCGTGGTAGTGGCCTGCCAGCTGTACAGCGGGCACCCGCGCGGTGACAGCATTGAGCATCGCAGTGATCGCCTCCGGGGTGCCCTGTCCGATGGTGTCGCCCAGCGAGATCTCGTAACAGCCGAGCGAGAACAGCCGTTCGGCCACCTCTGCCACCTTCCCGGGCGGCGTGGCCCCGTCATAAGGGCAGTCGGTCACGCAGGAGACATAGCCCCGGACCGGCAGCCCGGTTTCCTTGGCGGCCTCCAGGATCGGAAGGAAGCGCGTTATGCTTTCCTCGATGGTGGCGTTGATATTTGCCTTGGAGAAGCCTTCGGAAGCCGATGCAAAGACCGCGATCTCATCCGCTTTGGCGGCTACCGCGTCTTCATATCCGCGCATATTGGGGGTCAGAGCTGCATAGCGGACGCCAGATGCGCGGGTGATACCCGCCAGCACCTCCGCGCTGCCCGCCATCTGCGGCACCCATTTGGGCGACACGAAACTGGCCACCTCGATGCGTTTGAACCCGGCGCGGCTGAGGCAGTCGGTCAGCGCCACCTTTTCCGCAACCGGGATCTCCCGCTTTTCGTTCTGCAGCCCGTCGCGCGGGCCAACTTCGAAGATTTCGGCAAATTCACCCATGGAATGCCCTCCGGCTTCATCTTTCCAAAAATACTCAAACCGCAGCGGGGGCGGCAGGCGCGCCGCCCCCGCCCCAGATCAGCCGTCTTCTTATTCCAGCCGCACCAGCGCTGCACCGGCTTCAACCTGGTCGCCTGCAGCGGCCAGAACCTCGGCCACCACACCGTCGCGGGCCGCCAGCAGCGAATGCTCCATTTTCATCGCTTCCAGAATCGCAAGCCGGTCGCCCTCCTTCACCGCCTGGCCGGCTTCGGCAAAGACCGCCTTCACGAGGCCCGGCATCGGCGCCTCGATCACGTTGCTGTCGCCGCCTGCTGCCGCATCGCGGTCCAGCGGGTCTATCGCGGTGAACTCCAGCCCGTAGGCATCATGCACAGTGATCAGCGTTCCCGACTGCGACACCGCGGGCATCCGGCGCTCGTCAATGCGCCACTGGCCCTGGCTGCGTTCGGCCACGACGGTTTCGCCATCAATGGTCCAAAGCTGCCGGTCCGGCCCGTCCACCTGCACATCCGCCGTAAACTCCTCACCCGCATGGGAAAGGATGACGGCCCGGTGCAGAGGCGCCCAGAGGGTGAAACCGGTGTCCGGTGCAGCCTCCACCAGATCCAGCGCCACCATGCCGGCCGCTGCCTTGTGGCGCAGTTCCACCACCGGCGCTGCGGTCAGCGCGTCCAGATCGCGGGCAATCAGTCCGGTGTCCACCTCGCCGTTGGCAAAGCCCTCATGCGCCGCCAGTGCGCCAAGGAATGCCAGGTTGGTGACGGTTCCGCCGACTTGCGTTTCCTCCAGCGCGCGGGCCAGCCGCGACAGCGCCACCTTGCGGGTGGAACCATGCACGATCACCTTGGAGATCATCGGGTCGTACCAGGGGCTGATAGTATCCCCTGCCCGCACACCGCTGTCGGCGCGGGCCTCAGCCGGGAAGGACAGATGGGTTAGGGTGCCGGTTGCGGGCAGGAAGCCCTTGGGCACGTCCTCCGCGTAAAGCCGCGCCTCAAAGGCGTGGCCGGTGATGGTGAGGTCTTCCTGCTTGGCGGGCAGACTCTCGCCAGAGGCGACGCGCAACTGCCACTCCACCAGATCGACGCCGGTGATCAGCTCGGTCACCGGATGCTCCACCTGCAGGCGGGTGTTCATTTCCATGAACCAGAACCCGTCGGGGCGCAGCCCGTCAGAGCCGTCAACGATGAACTCGACCGTGCCCGCGCCCTTATAGCCGATGGCCTCCGCCGCCCGCACGCCAGCCTGTCCCATCGCCTCGCGCATCTCCTCGGTCATGCCCGGCGCGGGCGCTTCCTCGATCACCTTCTGATGGCGGCGCTGCAGGGAGCAGTCGCGCTCGAACAGATGCACCGCGTGGGTCCCGTCGCCAAAGACCTGGACCTCGATATGCCGCGGCTGCTGGATGTATTTCTCGATCAGGACATCCGGGTTGCCAAAGGCGGTGGTCGCCTCGCCTTGGGCACTTTTCAGGGCATCGGCAAATTCGGCAGGCTTTTCGACCAACCGCATGCCTTTGCCGCCGCCGCCGGCAACCGCCTTGATCAGCACCGGATAGCCGATCTTCTCCGCCTCGCCGGCCAGGAACTCCGGGTCCTGATTGGCACCGTGATAGCCCGGCACCACCGGCACGCCGGCCTCTTCCATCAGCGCCTTGGCGGCGTCCTTGAGGCCCATCTTGCGGATCGCATCCGCCGACGGCCCGATGAAAGTGAGGCCCGCAGCCTCCACCGCCTCGACGAATTTCGGGTTTTCCGACAGGAAGCCGTACCCCGGGTGGATCGCCTGGGCGCCGGTTTCCTGTGCGACGCGGATGATCTCGTCGCCCTTCAGGTAGCTGTCTGCCGGGGCCGGGCCGCCGATATGCACGGCCTCATCCGCCAGCGCCACATGTTTCGAAGCCGCATCGGCGTCGGAGTAAACAGCCACGGTCAGCACCCCCATGGCACGGGCGGTTTCCATCACGCGGCAGGCAATCTCTCCGCGGTTGGCAATCAGGATTTTGTCAAACATGGGAGATCCTCACATCCGGAACACGCCGAAGCGCGTGTCTTCGATCGGGGCATTCAGCGCGGCGCTCAGCGACAGGGCCAGCACGTCGCGGGATTTGCGCGGGTCGATTATGCCGTCATCCCAGAGGCGGGCCGAGGCATAAAGCGGATGGCTCTGTTCCTCGAACATCTCGATGGTGGGGCGTTTGAACTCCGCTTCGTCCTCGGTGCTCCAGCTGCCCCCCTGGCGTTCGATGGCGTCGCGTTTCACGGTCGCCAGCACACCCGCCGCCTGCTCGCCGCCCATCACCGAGATGCGGGAATTCGGCCAGGTCCACAGGAAGCGCGGGGAGTAAGCGCGGCCCGACATGCCGTAGTTGCCGGCACCAAAGGAGCCGCCGACCAGCATGGTGATCTTGGGGACATTGGTGGTGGCGACGGCCGTCACCATCTTGGCGCCGTGGCGGGCGATGCCTTCGTTTTCGTATTTGCGGCCGACCATGAAGCCGGTGATGTTCTGCAGGAACACCAGCGGGATCTTGCGCTGGCTGCACAGTTCCACGAAATGCGCGCCTTTCTGGGCGGCTTCGGAGAACAAGACGCCGTTGTTGGCGATGATGCCGATCGGGCAGCCCTTGAGGTGGGCAAAGCCGGTCACCAGGGTTTCGCCGAAGCGCGGTTTGAACTCGTCAAAGCGGGAGCCGTCGACCAGCCGCGCGATCACTTCGCGGATGTCATAAGGCGTGCGCAGATCGCCCGGAACCACGCCAAGGATTTCCTCGGGGTCGTAAGCCGGCTCTTCCGGGCTGGCCCAGTTCACCGTCAGCGGCTTGGTGATGTTCAGCGACTGCACCGCACGGCGGGCCAGCGCCAGCGCGTGGGCGTCATCCTCGGCCAAATAATCGGCCACACCGGAGAGGCGCGTGTGCACATCACCGCCGCCCAGATCCTCGGCGCTGACGACCTCGCCCGTCGCGGCCTTCACCAGCGGCGGGCCGGCCAGGAAGATGGTGCCCTGCTCCTTAACGATGATGGTGACGTCCGACATAGCCGGCACATAGGCGCCGCCCGCGGTGCAGGAGCCCATGACGACCGCGATTTGCGGGATGCCCTTGGCCGACATCCGCGCCTGGTTGTAGAAGATGCGCCCGAAATGGTCGCGGTCGGGGAAGACCTCGTCCTGGTTGGGCAGGTTGGCGCCGCCCGAGTCGACCAGATAGATGCAGGGGAGACGGTTTTCCTCGGCAATTTCCTGCGCGCGCAGGTGTTTCTTCACCGTCATCGGGTAATAGGTGCCGCCTTTCACGGTGGCGTCATTGCAGACCACCATGACCTCCTGCCCGTGCACCCGGCCGATGCCCGCAATCACGCCCGCCGCGGGCGCGGCGCCGTCATACATGGCATGCGCCGCGGTGGCGCCGATCTCCAGGAACGGGGAGCCGGGGTCCAGCAGGTTTGCCACCCGGCGGCGCGGCAGCATCTTGCCGCGGCTTTCGTGCCGGGCGCGGGATTTCTCGCCGCCGCCCAAGCGCGCGGCCTCAGCCGCCTCGCTGATCTGCGCAAGAGCCGCCAGATGCGCCTCGCGGTTCTGCTTGAAGCCGTCCGAGGAGGGCATCGCCTTGGATGTGAGTTTCATTTAACCGGCACTCCCTTTTGTTTGAACGAAAACTTGAACTTCTGCCTTTTCACGGAAAGGCCGGTTTCAAAGTTATTGGGGAGGTGTACATCAACTTGTGCTTCCCCTCTTGATACTGCTCCTCTGACCAAACAAATCGAATGCAGCAGTAAAGAAACAGCCATGAGGCGTTTCATATCCTGTTCCGAATTCAGTTCTTCGGTCCCGAAAGCTACGGAGAAGTCCCGCCCCTTGCTTTCGTACCAATCAACCCAATTCAGCCCTGAAACCACTTCGTTCAGGGGGCTAAACTCACCAGTTTCGTCTTTGACCTTCAAAGCAACGCCAGGGCCAAAATAAGTTGGCTTTCCGTGCTTAAATGCGTTTATTGCTCCGCGTTCAGAGAGTAGATCAGCTTCCTCTACAACCAGCCGCTTGATCTCCCCTTGAGTGACAGCCTCCAACTGTCGCGGGTCAGCGAAAAGTTGGTAGGACAGCCATTCATTGAATGCGAGCGGTTGCCCGCCAATAACTACCTCAAACCCTTCAGGCACTTTTTCATCTTTCAGTGCCCGATAGACCTGAGCCAATGCCCTTTCCCGCATCGTGGATGCAATTCGCGCAAATGGCCCGAAGTCTGAGCCGCACAAAATGAACAGAACCAATGTTTCAGAGGAAAAGTAGCGCAACGCCCTAATGGTATGGATCGCATACTCTTCATACCGTTCACGAGAAATTTTAAGCCCATCTAGAACGGAATGCTCTCCCAAGACTTCACCAGAATCGATGTCCTGAATTCGTAAGCTGCTTGGTGTTGCCTTGTTCAAACACTCAGCAAGGGTCCAGAAGTAAAAAGGGTCAAACTCGGCATAAAACTTTCGGTCTACATCCGTCAGAAACCGCTGCAGGTCGTCGGCTGTGTCACTGTTGCTCATTACTGCTTAATCTCCCCCGCAGCCCGCGCCTTCAATTCCTTGCGGATCACCTTGCCGGTCACGGTCATCGGCAGCGCGTCCAGGAACGCCACCTCACGCGGATAGGAGTACTGCGCGAGGCGGCCCTTTACGTAATCCTGCAGTTCCCGTTCCGAGGCCTCCGCCCCCGGCTTCAGCACCACATAGGCTTTGACGATCTCGGTGCGCAGGCTGTCGGGCTTGCCGACCACGCCAACCGTCGCCACTGCCGGGTGGGTCATCAAACAATCCTCGATCTCTGCCGGACCGATGCGGTAGCCGCCGGAGGTAATCACGTCATCCTCGCGGCCTACGAAACGCAAGTAATCCCCCTCCCAGATGCCGCGGTCGCCAGTCACCAGCCAGTCGTCGCGAAATTTGGCCGCAGTTTCCACAGGCCGGTTCCAGTATTCCAGCAGCATCGAGGCCGAGCCGCGGCGGATGGCGACGTCGCCCTCGCCTTGCGCAGGGTTGCCCGCTTCGTCGATCACCGCCAGCTCATGCCCCGGCACCGCCTTGCCGATGCAGCCCGGGCGCGGCTCGAAGTCCGCGGCGCAGGAGGAGGCCACCATGTTGCATTCGGTCTGGCCGTAAAACTCGTTGATGGTCACCCCCAGCTGCCGCCGGCCCCAGGCGAGCATCTCGGCGCCCAGGGGCTCTCCGCCGCTGGCAACAGAGCGCAGACCGCTGAGCCCCTGCCCGGCTGCCTTCAGCATCCTGAGTGCGGTCGGCGGAAAGAAGATGTTGCGCACGCCTGCCTGCGCGATCAGCTCCGCGCAGGCCTCCGGCGTGAACTTGTCCAGCCGCGCCGCAACCACCGGCACGCCCAGCGCCAGGCCCGGCATCAGCACATCGAACAGGCCGCCGATCCAGGCCCAGTCCGCCGGCGTCCAAAGGACATCACCCGGCTGGCCGAGGTGATCATGGCTGATGGCAACGCCCGGCAGGTGGCCGGTCAGCACTCTATGGCCATGCAGCGCGCCTTTGGGGCTGCCGGTGGTGCCGGAGGTGTAGATCAGAACGGCTGGGGTATCCGGTTCGGTGTCAGCGAAGGTCACCGGCGCGCCATCAATGCCGGCTGTGTCCGCCATCACGGCCTCGGCCAAATTGCCCAGCAAGTCCGCGCCCTCGGCATCGGTAAAGACAAACCGCACTCCGGCATCGCCAGCCCGCGAGGCCAGCGCGTCATGTTTGAACAGTTTGAACAGCGGCACAGAGATGCCGCCCGTCTTCCAGACCGCCAGATGTGCCGCCGCGCACCAGGGCGACTGGCTGAGCAGCACCCCGACCCGGTCGCCGGGCTGGATGCGGGTCAGCAGATAGCGCGCCAGCCCGTCTGTCATTGCCGCCAATTCGCCATAGGAAATGTCGCGGCGTACAGGGCCGGTCATGTCAATCAGCGCCAGCGCATCGTCCGGCTGCGCCAGGCATTGCGCGGCCATATTCAACCGCCCTGGCAAGTCCCAGCTGCCGTCTGCGCGAAGCCCTGGAATGTTACGTTCTTGATGCATGTTTAGACATTCCTGAAACGCATAGCCGGTATGCGTTTTTTCTTCGCGTTTTCAATAGGTAACATCACACCCATTTGACTCAGATCAGGGTCTGCCGCCCGTTTCGGGCGCATCACGTCGAGGTGAACACAAGAAAAGGGACGCACCCCATGAAACGCATGGTTTCCGCACTTGCGCTGACCTCCGCCCTGGCCGCGCTGGCCGCCCCCGCACTTGCTCAGGAGCAAGGCGACTGGACTGTCGGCGTCGGTATCGCCAATGTGAACCCGAAATCCGGCAATGGCACCCTGGCCGGCGCGCTGGCTGACATTGATGACGGCACCGCGCTGTCGCTGACCGTTGAGTACTTCTTCCGTGACAACTGGGGTGTCGAGTTGCTGGCGGCCACGCCGTTTGAGCACGACGTCAACCTGGGTGGTGCCTATGCGGCCTCCGCCAAGCAGCTGCCGCCGACCCTGTCGGTCAACTACCACTTCCCCACCCAAGGGGTGATCAAGCCGTTCCTTGGCCTGGGCCTGAATTACACCACCTTCTTTGAGGAAGAGACCGCGCTTGGCACGCTCAAGCTGGACGACAGCTTTGGCGTCGCGGTGAACGCCGGGGCCGACTACCAGATCTCTGACAATGGCGCGTTGCGGTTCAACGTCCGCTGGATGGACATCGACACCGACGCAACGCTGGACGGCGCCGCCATCGGCACCGCCGAGATTGATCCGGTTGTCGTGAACTTCGCTTACGTGCACCGCTTCTGATCCTTGGTGATCCAAGTAAGGCCTGGCGGCTTGCCTCGTGCTGCCAGGCCTGTTTCAATCCCCGCGCCGTCCTTGTGATTGCGCGGGGTTCTCGTTCTTACATGGTGCCCATCAGCTCGCGGCCGATCAGCATCCTGCGGATTTCACTGGTGCCAGCGCCAATTTCCATCAGCTTGGCATCCCGGAAGATACGTCCAACCGGGTTGTCGGACAGGTACCCCGCCCCGCCGAAGGCCTGCACAGCCTGGTGTGCCTGAGTCATCGCCACCTCGGAAGCATAGAGGCAGCAAGCCGCTGCGTCCTGACGGGTCACGGTGCCCTTGTCGCAGGCTTTGGCAACCTCATAGACATAAGCCCGCGCGGTGTTCATCGCCGTATACATGTCGGCGATCTTGGCCTGCATCAGCTGGAAGTTCCCGATCGGCTGGCCGAACTGCTTGCGCTCTTTCATGTAGGGCATCATTTCGTCCATGCAGGCAGCCATGATGCCCGTGCCGATGCCAGCAAGCACCACACGCTCATAATCCAGACCGGACATCAGCACACGCACGCCCTTGCCCTCTTCGCCCAGGATATTCTCAAACGGGACCTCCACGTCCTCGAACACCAGCTCAGCCGTGTTGGAGCCGCGCATTCCCAGCTTGTCGAAATGCTTGGAAGTGGAGAAGCCCTTGAATTCCTTTTCGATCAGGAAGGCGGTGATGCCTTTGGAGCCGGCTTCCGGATCGGTCTTGGCGTAAACCACCAGGGTATCGGCGTCAGGGCCGTTGGTGATCCAGTACTTGTTGCCGTTCAGGCGGAAGTGGTCGTTGCGCTTTTCCGCGCGCAGGCTCATCGACACCACATCAGAGCCAGCGCCTGCTTCGGACATGGCCAGCGCGCCGACGTGTTCGCCGGACAGCAACCGCGGCAGGTATTTTGACTTCTGTTCCGCGTTGCCGTTCAGCTTGATCTGGTTGACGCAGAGGTTGGAATGCGCACCGTAGGACAGCGAGACAGAAGCGCTGGCGCGGGCGATTTCCTCAATCGCGACGGTATGAGCCAGATAGGACATGCCAGCACCGCCGAATTCTTCCGGCACAGTGATGCCTAGGAGGCCCAGCTCGCCCATCTCCTGCCAAAGCTCTGCCGGAAACTCGTTTTTCTGGTCAATCTCCTGCGCCATCGGCTTGATGCGCTCCTGCGCCCAGCGGTGAACCACATCGCGCAGCGCGTTCACGTCCTCACCAAGGTCGAAAGTCATGCTTGCGTTGAACATCCCGCGGATCCTCCAGGCCAGAGCCGATTATATGAACAGTTGTTCAATTCAATAAAGGAGCCTTCGATTCGGGTCAATGGCGGTCCAGCGCCCACGAACGCAGCGTCCAAGCCGCATAACAGCCCCAATTTAGAAGGCACCGTTTTCGGGCACGGGAAACGGAACGGAAAACACGTGCTTTCCGGGCCGGAATTCTCGTAGAATTCAGGCTGGCAGTTCAGCCGGCAGGGACCTTTTCCCGCTTGCGGGCGTTAAGAGACAGACACGGAAAACCTGCCCTGCCTGCAATCCAGAGGAGTTTCAAATGACACGAGCAACCCCCGCCCTGGCCGCCGCATTCTGCCTGCTCAACCTGCCTGCCGCCGCCGAGGAGGTCGGGCAGATCGGCGTCGATTGGGTCGGAAACGACATCATTATCGAGGCTATCGCCGACCCGAAAGTCGACGGCGTGACCTGCCATATTGCCTATTTCGAACGCGGGCTGATTGACCGGCTGTCCAAAGGCAACTGGTTCGAAGACCCTTCAAACGCCTCCATCGCCTGCCGCCAGACCGGGCCGATCACTCTGGGCGACATCGATCGCGGTCGCGACGGAGAGGACGTGTTCCGCGCGTCGCGCTCCATCATCCTGAAATCGCTGCGGGTGAAGCGGATCTTTGACGAGGCGAACCAGACCCTGATCTATGCCGCCCACGCGGCAGAGCTGACTGACGGGTCTGCCAAGGTTTCAATCTCGACGGTGCCGCTCTATCAGGCGGACTGATAGACGGCGGAAACCTCTGCCCGGATGATGCGGGCGATCTGCGCGCAGTCCTGGAGGCTGAAAGTCAGCGGCACCCGCATGTCGATGATGCCCGCGAGGACGCGGTCGCTTTGCGGCAGCCGCGGCGTTTCTGCGTAGCGCCAGCTGTCATAGCGGGAGGTGAAGGCCACAGGTTCCGGCGTGCCGAACCATTTCAGTTCAACGCCGCGGGCGGCGCAGCGGCGGACAGCCTCCTGAACCGCGTCCTCGGACCAGTCCAGAAGCAGGAACTGAATCGAGGAGCCGACGTAGACCTCCTGCGCGGGGCGCTCCACCACCGTCAGGCCGGGCGTGCCGCGCAGGCCCTCCTCCACCGCGCGGTAGCGGTCATTCCAGCGTTGCACCTGGGTATCCAGATCGCGCAGCTGCGGCCGCAGGATGGCGGCGCGCAGATTGTCCATGCGCCCCGAGATGTTGGGGGTCTCGTATTTCACCCGCTCGAACACCTCCGGCCCTGGCGCCGCCATATGGCGGCCATAGAGCATATAGGAGCCGGACATCATGATGGCGCGGGCAGCAATCTCTTCATCATTCGTGATGAGCAACCCGCCCTCGCCCGAGTTCACATGCTTGTAGGTCTGGCAGGAATAGCAGCCGGCCGCACCGTGGCGGCCCGACAGCACCCCGTTCCAAGAGGCGCCCATGGTGTGAGCGCAATCCTCGATCACGGTGATGCCCGCTGCATCGCAGATCTCCATCAGCCGGTCCATGTCGCACAGGTGTCCTCGCATGTGCGACAGCATCAGCACCTTGGCCTGATCCGCCTTGGCCGCCAAATCGTCCAGATCAATCGTCAGGCTTTCGGTCACCTCGACAAACACCGGCTCCGCCCCGACAGAAGCAATGGATCCCGGCACCGGCGCCAGGGTGAAGGCGTTGGTCAGCACCTTGTCGCCAGGCTTCACGCCGACGGCGCGCAGCGAGGTTGCCAGCGCATAGCCTCCGGACGCCACCGCAAGGCAGTATTTTGCGCCCATCTGCGCCGCGAACTCCTGCTCCAGCAGCGCGGTTTCGCCTGGCTCGCCCTCGGCCACATTGTAGCGGTGCAGCCGTCCGTGACGAAGCACCGCCAGCGCGGCCTCGATAGCGTCTTCGGGGATGGGTTCCTGCTGGGTGAATGACCCGGTAAACTTTTCGCTCATGCGGCGTTTGTGAGCCGCGGGCTGTCAGCGGTCAAGAGAGAAGCTGGAGAGACGATTTTCCCGAAACTGAGTTGCGGGATCACGAAATCAGCCGCTCCGCAACATCCAGAAGGTCCTCAAACCGGTGCAGCAGCGCCTCCGGCTTCAACGCTGCCATGTCATCGCCGGAGGGGCCGAAGGTCACCAGCACCGACGGCACGCCCGCATTGGCGGAAGTATTGCGGTCGGTGTCGCTGTCGCCGACCAGCAGGGTGCGGGCCGGATCGCCGCCTGCGCGGCGGGCGGCCTCGAACAGCGGTTCCGGGTTGGGTTTGCGCACCGGCAGCGTGTCTGCCCCGACCAGCGAGGCAAAGGCATCCCGCACGCCAAGGCTGCGCATCAGCTGCTCTGCCAGCCCCTCAGGTTTGTTGGTGCAGATGCCGACGCCGAAACCTGCGGTTTTCAGCCTCTCTACGGCATCCATCGCGCCGGGATAGAGCACAGTGTGGTGGTCGATGGCATCGCGGTAGGCCTCCAGCAGCACCGGATAGAACTCATCAACTGTTGCCTGATCGAACTTGCCTGTCCGCTTCAGGCCGGTCGCCAGCATGTTGCGACCACCGCGCAAGGCAACAGCAGCATCTTCCGGCCGGTCAAGCACGTCACCAAGGCCCATCTGCCGGAAACAGGCATTTGCCGCCGCCAGCAGATCGCCGGAAGTATCCGCCAGCGTGCCGTCCAGATCGAAGATAACCGTTCGCATGCCCTGCCCTTTCGGCACTTTTCCGCCGCTGCATGTTGCAGCCCGCAATCTTGTTTGATGGCGCTATCCCTTGCGCCCCGCCTGTTAGCGGATAAAACGGGAGCGCTAAAAAGACAAAGAGAAAAGCGATTATGAGCATTGCCCTTGTCATCCTGGCGGCCGGTAAAGGCACGCGGATGAACTCCGACCTCCCGAAAGTGCTGCACCCGATTGCCCAGGCGCCGATGCTGGAGCATGCGATGGCCGCAGGCCGTGCGCTGGCGCCGGAGCGCATCATCATCGTGGCAGGCCACGGGGCGGACGAGGTCCGCAAGGCAGTTGCCGAAATCGACGAAGAGGCCGAAGTTGTCCTGCAGGAAGAACAGCTTGGCACCGCCCATGCGGTCGATCAGGCCCGCACCGCGCTGGAGGGGTTCGCGGGCGATGTGGTTGTGCTTTACGGCGACACGCCGTTTGTCAGCCCCGAAACACTGGAGCGTATGGTTGAGGCCCGCCAGCGTGCCGACCTCGTCGTGCTGGGGTTCCAGGCCGCTGATCCGGGCCGCTATGGCCGCCTGGTGATGGACGGCGACAGCCTGGAACGGATTGTCGAATTCAAGGACGCGAGCGAGGCGGTGCGCGCGATTTCCTTCTGCAATTCCGGCCTGATGGCAGGCAAGGCCAGCGCGATGTTCGACCTGATCGCCAAGGTTGGCAATGAAAACGCCTCTGGCGAATACTACCTGACCGATCTGGTGGAACTGGCGCGGCGCGAAAATCTGAAAGTGACCGCCGTATCCTGCGACGAGGCTGAAACGCTGGGCGTCAACTCCCGCGCGGAACTGGCGCAGGCGGATGCGCTGTTCCAGGCGCAGGCGCGGGAAGACCTGATGGAGCTGGGCGTCACCCTGATGGCGCCGGAAACTGTCTACCTCGCCTTTGATACCTTCATCGGCCGCGACACAGTGATCGAACCGAACGTGGTCTTCGGCCCCGGTGTCACGGTGGAAAGCGGCGCGCTGATCCGGGCGTTTTCGCATCTGGAGGGCTGCCACGTCAGCCGCGGCGCCAAGGTCGGGCCGTATGCCCGCCTGCGTCCTGGCGCCGAACTGGCCGAAAACACCCACATCGGAAATTTCGTCGAGATCAAGAACGCCGAGATTGCCGAAGGCGCCAAGGTCAATCACCTCAGCTACATCGGCGATGCGTCGGTCGGCGAGGCAACGAATATTGGCGCAGGCACGATTACCTGCAACTATGACGGGGTGATGAAGCACCGCACCGAGATCGGCGCCCGCGCCTTTATCGGGTCGAACACCATGCTGGTCGCCCCGGTGCGCGTCGGCAACGAGGCGATGACTGCAACCGGCGCGGTGGTGACCAAGAATGTGGAAGACGGCGACCTGGCGATTGCCCGCGCCGAACAGACCAACAAACCGGGCCGCGCGCGTAAGCTGATGGATATGCTGCGCGCAAAGAAGGCCCGCCTGCAGAAGGGAGCCAAGTGATGTGCGGAATAGTCGGCGTACTGGGCAATCACGAGGCCGCCCCGATCCTGGTGGAAGCGTTGAAGCGGCTGGAATACCGCGGCTATGACAGCGCGGGCATTGCCACGGTGAACGACGGCGCCCTGCGCCGCCGCCGTGCGGTAGGCAAACTGGTGAACCTCTCCGACCTGCTGGTGCACGAACCGCTGGCCGGCAAGGCTGGCATCGGCCACACCCGCTGGGCCACTCATGGTGCACCGTCCGTCAGCAATGCCCATCCGCACCGGGCCGGAGCGGTAGCGGTGGTGCACAACGGCATTATCGAAAACTACAAGGAACTGCGCGCAGAGCTTCTGAACTGCGGCATGGAGTTCCGCACCGAGACCGACACCGAAACCGTCGCCCTGATGACGGAGCGGTATTTGAAAGAGGGACACAGCCCGGTGGATGCAGCCTTCAAAACGCTGGACCAGCTGGAGGGCGCCTTTGCCCTGGCCTTCCTGTTTGATGGCGAGGAAGATCTTATTATCGCGGCCCGCAAGGGTTCCCCCCTGGCGATCGGCCATGGCGACGGCGAGATGTTCGTAGGTTCCGACGCCATCGCGCTGGCGCCGCTCACCGATCGGATCACCTATCTGGAAGAAGGCGACCGCGCTGTTGTCACCCGCGCAGGCGCAGAAATCCGCAATGCGCGCGGCGAGCTGGTGAACCGCGAAACCAAGACCATCCAGATCGACTCCACCCAGGTCGACAAGGGCGGCCACAAGCATTTCATGGCCAAGGAAATCGCCGAGCAGCCGCACGTGATTGCCGAGGCCATCCGCCATTACCTGCCGGTTGAGGAAAACACCGTGCGCCTGCCCGGCGAAGGCGTGGATTTCTCCAAGGTCGAACGGCTGACCATGGTTGCCTGCGGCACCGCATTCTATGCCTGCCTAACCGCCAAATACTGGTTCGAGCAGATCGCCCGCCTGCCTGTGGAAGTCGATATCGCCTCCGAGTTCCGCTACCGCGAACCGCCGATCCCCGAAAAGACGCTGGCGCTGTTTGTGTCGCAATCAGGCGAGACTGCCGACACTCTGGCGGCGCTGCGCTACTGCCAGGAAAAGGCGGACAAGATCCTGTCGGTGGTCAACGTCCCCGAAAGCTCCATCGCGCGGGAAAGCGATCTGGCGCTGCCGATCTTTGCGGGCCCGGAAATTGGCGTGGCCTCGACCAAGGCGTTCACCTGCCAGCTGACAGTTCTCCTCGCACTGGCGCTCAAGGCTGCCTGCGACCGCGGGCATGTGAACGCAGAAGAAATGGCCGAGTATGCCACCGCAATCCGCGGGCTGCCCAATGTATTGTCCTCCGCGCTGGAGCAGAACGAGGCAATCCGCCTGGCGGCGCAGAAGGTCAGCGAAGCCCGCGACGTCTTGTTCCTGGGCCGCGGCCTGATGTTCCCGCTGGCGCTGGAAGGCGCGCTGAAGCTGAAGGAAATCAGCTACATCCATGCCGAGGCTTATGCCTCCGGCGAGCTGAAGCACGGGCCCATCGCCCTCATCGACAAGAACATGCCAGTGGTGGTGCTGACGCCCAAGGACTCGCTGTTCGACAAGTCCGTCTCCAACATGCAGGAAGTCCTGGCCCGCAAGGGCAAGGTGCTGATGATTTCCGACCAGGACGGCATTGACGAAGCCGGAGACGACGTCTGGTGCGCCATCCGGATGCCCCACGTCAAGGAAGCGCTGTCGCCAATCGTCTATGCCATTCCGGCACAGCTCCTAGCCTATCACACCGCAGTTGCCAAAGGCACCGATGTGGACCAGCCGCGCAACCTGGCAAAATCAGTGACAGTGGAGTGAGCCATGTCCAAGCAGTTCCCGCAGATCGAAGACGCCCACCGCAAGTTCATTGAGGAGCAGCACATGTTCTTCACCGGCTCTGCCGGGCCGGAGGGCCGTGTGAACATCTCCCCCAAGGGAATGGACTCGCTGCGGGTTCTGGGGCCGGACCGGATTGTCTGGATGAACCTGACCGGCAGCGGCAACGAAACCGCGGGCCATCTCCTGGAAGTGAACCGGATGACCCTGATGTGGTGCTCCTTCACCACCCGCCCGATGATCCTGCGCACTTATGGCACCGCCAGGGTCCTGCACGCGGGCGATAACGGCTGGGCGGAACTGGCCGCCCTGTTCCCTGCCCACCGCAGCGCCCGGCAAATTTTTGATGTTTCGGTCGATCTGGTGCAGACCTCCTGCGGCTATGCGGTGCCTTTCATGGAATACCAGTCCGACCGCGACACCATGCAGAAATGGGTCGACGGCAAATCGGACGATCAAATCCGCGCCTACTGGGCGGAAAAGAACCAGTCCACCATCGACGGCAAACCCACCGGCGTCCCCGTGTGACGGTTCGGTCCAAGGAAACACATGCTCGAATTTTATCTTGAAGCGCTGAAAGCCGAGGCTGAACCCGGCCGGGCAGAGCAGATGGCGGCCTATCACAAGCAGGCCCGCGAAGTGCTGGGGGTGCCCAACCCGGCCACCAATGAACTGACCAAGTCCTGGCGCCAAGCCTTAAGCGTCGCAGAACGCGTGGAGCTGGCCCGCTTGCTCTGGGATACTGACATCTTCGAAGCCCGCATTGCCGCAGGCAAGCTGCTCACCCAGGCGCGGATCAAAGAGGATCAGGCTGTCTGGGACCTGCTGCAATCCTGGGTGCCGCAGTTTGACAGCTGGGCAATTGCCGATCATGCATGCTCCGCCATTTCAAAACGGCTGCTGGCGGACACATCGCGGCTGGATACTGTGGAAACGTGGTCGCAATCGGAGCACATGTGGACCCGCCGCGCGGCACTGGTGGCAACCCTGCCCTGGGCCAAGATGAACAATTTGAAGCCCGCTGATCAGGGAGCCCGCGAACGCATCCTGGGCTGGGCCGCAGCCTACGTCCCCGACCGCGACTGGTTCATGCAGAAAGCAGTGGCCTGGTGGCTGCGCGACCTCAGCAAGCACGACGCAGACCGTACCCGCGTCTTCCTGGCGGAACATGGGCAAGACATGAAGGGCTTTGCCCGCAAAGAAGCGGCAAAGTACCTGAAAGACGCCTAGGCTTGCAAAATGCTCCGCCCGGCACCCGCCGGGCAGCGCCAACCCCGCCAAAGCAGGCGGGCGCTTTTGCCGTTTCTGAATGCAGCTCAGCCGGCCGGAGGCAGCACCTGCAGCTCCGCCAATTCCGTCAGCGGCAGGCCCAGCGCCCGCATCGCGCCGATCGACAAGCGGCTGCCGCCGGACGCCTCGCCGGGGACCGGTTTCAGCGTGACCACTACCTGGGTGTTGCGGTTGGAGCGGATCAGCGCCTGCTGCTCAGCCGCCACCAGCGGTGTTTCCATCCACAGCCCCGGCAGCGATGGATCGCCCAGCGAAGCCACGGTAGTGGCGGACCCGAGGAAGGACGGCGCGGAGGGCGATGCTGGCGCCAGCGGTTCTGCCCCGGTCACATCAACGCCGGGCGCGGGCTGCAGCACCGGGTCCTGCGGCGCGGCCGCCGACGGCCCGCCGCCGCCGTTAAGAATGGAGGAATTCAGCTGCAGCCCGTTGCAGGCCGCCAGCAGGGAAATCGAAGCAAGGGAAATGACTGTCATACGCATGTGGCGACCCTAGCCAGCTGCGAAACTCTTTGCCAGTCACAAATGCGGTCCCCCCTTGCCGCGGGCGGTGCCCCGCTTTACCTAGGAGGCATGACGGCTCCGCTTATTGATCCCTTCGCCCGCGCAATCACTTACCTGCGTGTCTCGGTCACCGACCGCTGCGATTTCCGCTGCGTCTACTGCATGTCGGAGAACATGACCTTTCTGCCCAAGAAGGATCTGCTGACGCTGGAGGAGCTGGACCGGCTCTGCTCCACCTTCATCCGGCTGGGTGTCGAAAAGCTCAGGATTACCGGCGGTGAGCCGCTGGTGCGCCGCGGCATCCTGACCTTCTTCCAGTCGATGAGCCGCCACCTGGAAACCGGCGCGCTGAAAGAGCTGACGCTGACCACCAACGGCTCGCAGCTGGTTAAATACGCCGATGACCTCTATGCCGCCGGGGTGCGCCGGGTGAATATTTCGCTCGACACGCTGGACGAACAGAAGTTTGCCGATGTCACCCGCTGGGGCCGCCTGCCGCAGGTGATGAAGGGCATCGATGCCGCGCAGAAGGCGGGCCTCAAGGTCAAGATCAACGCGGTTGCACTCAAGGGCTTTAACGAAGAGGAACTCCCCCGCATCACCGAATGGTGCGCCGGACGCGGCCTCGACCTCACCTGGATCGAGGTGATGCCGATGGGCGAAGATATCGGTGCGATGGAGCGCATCGGCCAGTACTGGTCGCTGAAGGACGTTCGCAAGGAATACGAAAGCCACTACACCGTCACCGATCTGGCCGAGCGCACCGGCGGCCCGGCGCGTTATGTTCGGCTGGAGGAAACCGGCCAGAAGATCGGTTTCATCACGCCGCTCTCCCATAACTTCTGCGAAAGCTGCAACCGGGTGCGGGTGACCTGCACCGGTGAGATCTACACCTGTCTCGGCCAGGAGGGCAAAGCCGACCTGCGGGCGCCCCTGCGCGCCAATGAGGAAGGCACCGGCGTGCTGGAGGCCGCGATCCGCGCTGCCATCGGCGACAAGCCCCGCGGCCATGATTTCGACTACTCCCGGCAGGAGGCCGGCGGCCAGATGTCCCGCCATATGAGCCACACCGGCGGCTGACATGCCTGTAACCGCTCCAGCGCAACGGACGCTGCTCTATTCCCTTTACTGCGGCGTCAGCGCGCTGATTGCCCCTTTTGCCTGGCGCAAGGTCGCGGGCAAGCTGCGCGATTACGGCCTGCCGGAGGAACGCGTGCGCGAACGCCTCGGCCACGCCTCCCTGCCCCGCCCGGCCGGGCGGTTGATCTGGTTCCATGCGGCTTCGGTCGGGGAAAGCCTGTCGGTGCTGACCCTGATCGCCCGCATGGGTGAACAGATGCCGGATGCGGAATTCCTGATCACCTCAGGCACGCCCACCTCGGCAGATCTGATTGCCAAGAGGATGCCGGCACGCTGCCGCCACCAGTTCCCGCCGCTGGACACCGCCGCCGCCGTGAACCGCTTCCTGGCCCATTGGCAGCCTGATCTGGGGGTGTTCGTGGAAAGCGAGCTGTGGCCGCAGATGCTGGTGCGCGCCCGCAAGACCGGCTGCCCGCTGGTGCTGCTGAACGCGCGGCTGTCGGACAAATCGGTCAAGGGCTGGACCAAACGCCCGGAGACCGCACGCTATATCCTCGACCAGTTTACTCTGCTGGTCACTCAGAACCAGAAGACCGCCGCCAACCTGCAGATGATGGGGGCCGCACCGGAGCGCATCCGTCCCGGCAGCAACCTCAAGGCCGTCTCCGCACCGCTGCCGGTCGATCAGGATGCCCTCGCCAAGGTGCGCACCAGCATCGGCGCGCGCCCCGTCTGGGTTGCCTCCTCCACCCACGAGGGCGAGGAGGAAACTGTGCTGGAGGCCCACAAAACGCTGCTGAAACAGCACCCGGACCTCTGCCTGCTGCTCGCCCCCCGCCATCCGGAACGCGGCGATGCGGTGGAAATGCTGGTTAAAGACGCGGGCCTCAGCTGCGCGCGGCGCAGCAAAGGCGTGCTGCCCGGCACCCAAACACACGTCTATCTGGCCGACACGCTGGGCGAGGTCGGCACCTGGTACGCGCTGTCTCCGCTGGTGTTCCTGGGCGGCTCCCTGCGTGAAATCGGCGGACACAACCCGTTTGAGCCAATGCAGGCAGGCGCCGCAGTGATCACTGGCACCGGGCACTACAATTTCGCCGAAACCTATGCCGAGCTGACCGCGCTTGGCGCAGCGGTGGAAGTGCAATCTGCTGCGGATCTGGCGGCGCACGTCTTGGAATGGCTTGAAAAGCCCGCGGCATTTCAGGCCGCCCGCGATGCCGCCAAGGCGTTCATCTCGCGGCAGTCGGATCAATTGGACAAGACGGTGGACGCCCTGCTGGCGCTTCTGCCCCGCAAAGGAGGCCAGGATGGCTGAAGTGGACGCCAGCACGGTCGAGGTTATCGCGCCGAACTTCAAGCGCCGCCTGTCCGGCGTCACCTCCACCATCGTGCGGCTGGTGCCGCTGCAACGGCAGCATATCGCCATCGCCACTGCGGGCAGCGGCCTGCCGGGGGACATGCCGCATCTGTCGGCCTCCCAGCTTATTCTGATGAGCCGCAACGGCCCCGCAGGCGCCCGCGTCTGGCACGCCCGGCGCAACGTGGAAATGCTGGGCGGGCTGGCGCTGAAATATCTTCTGGGCAAGCGGCTGAAACTCTTATTCACCTCCGCGTCGCAGCGGCATCACTCCGGCTACACCAAGTGGCTGATCTCGCAGATGGACCGGGTGGTCGCCACCTCGGCCAAGGGCGCGGCCTACCTAGAGAAACCTGCGCAGGTGGTGCACCACGGGATCAACACCGATGAGTTCTCCCCGCCTGCCGACAAGGCGGCGCTGCGCCGCGAACTGGGTCTTCCAGAGGATGCCATCCTGATCGGCTGCTATGGCCGCATCCGGGCGCAGAAAGGCACGGATGTGTTTGTCGACGCCATGCTGGAGGTGCTGAAGGCCCACCCCAAGGCGGTGGGCATCGTGATGGGCCGCGCAACCGAAAAACACGTGGCGTTTGAAAAAGGCCTGCGCGCCAAGGTGGAGGCCGCGGGCCTGCCGGACCGGCTGCTGTTCCCGCCCGAGGTGCCGGTCTGGGAAGTTTCCCGCTGGTACCAGGCGCTGGATCTTTACGTTGCCCCGCAGCGCTGGGAGGGCTTTGGCCTCACCCCGCTCGAAGCGATGTCTTGCGGCGTGCCGGCCGTGGCCACCCGCGTCGGCGCTTTTGAAGAGCTGATTGCACCGCAGGAGACCGGCCTGCTGATCGATCCGGGCGAAACCGGCCAAATGGTGGATGCGATCAATGAAGTGCTGTCCACCGAAGGCCGGCTGGCAGAATGGTCAGAGGCTGCCCGCAAGCACGCCATGACCAATTTCGCGCTGGAAAAAGAGGCCGAGGCCCTGGTCGCCATCTACCGCGAATTGCTGGAGCACTGACGCCCGCCGCGGCGCAAAACCTGATCCCTCTTCATCTGGCCGGAAATATCCTCGGGGGTGAATTGTGCCGCGGGCGCAAGAGGGGGCAGACAGCCCCCTCCCCGATATCATTCAGGCCGCAGGCATCCGCTGCTCGACGATCTCCGCCCACCAGCTGCAGCCCGCAGGGATCGCGTCGTCGTTAAAGTTGTACTCCGGGTGGTGCACCATCGCGGTGTCGCCGTTGCCCATCAGGATATAGGCGCCGGGGCGCTCTTCCAGCATGAAGGCAAAGTCCTCGCCCCCCATCACCAGCGGCGCATCCCCGCATGAGCCGGACACGCTGGCGGCCACTTTGGCGGCAAACTCGGTTTGCTCCTCGTGGTTCACCATCACCGGATAGCCGCGGTGATAGGTGATGCCGGCGGTGCCGCCAAAGGTCGCGGCGATGCCCGTGCAGACCTCGTTGATCCGCTTCTCGGCCAGGTCGCGCATGTCCCCCGACATGGTGCGCACGGTGCCTTTGATCTGCACCTTCTGCGGGATCACGTTGAACGCTTTTGAAGACGTCTCAAACGAGGTCACAGAGACCACGATCTGGTGCACCGGGTCGGCATTGCGAGAGGCAATGGTCTGCAGCGCCAGCACGGCTTGGGCGGCCAGAACGGTGGTGTCCACGGTCTCATGCGGTTTGGCCGCATGGCCGCCGCGGCCCTCGAATGTAATGTCGAACTGGTCGGTGGCGGCAAAGAAGGAGCCGGGGCGGATCGCAAAGGAGCCCAGCGGCTGGCCCGGCCAGTTGTGCAACCCGTAGACCTCCTGCACACCCCAGCGGTCCATCAGCCCGTCGTCGCACATCACCTTGGCACCGCCGCCGCCTTCCTCGGCGGGCTGGAAGATCACCACCACGGTGCCGTCGAAGTTGCGGGTCTCGGACAGGTACTTGGCAGCACCCAGCAGCATTGCAGTATGGCCGTCATGGCCGCAGGCATGCATCGCGCCGGGGGTCTTGGAAGCATAGTCCAGACCGGTCTGCTCATGGATCGGCAGCGCGTCCATGTCGGCGCGCAGGCCGATTACCTTGCCGGAGGTGTCCGCCTTGCCTTTGATCACGCCCACCACGCCGGTGCGGCCGATGCCGGTCACCACCTCGTCGCAGCCGAACTCCTGCAGCTTCTGCGCCACCAGCGCGCTGGTGCGGTGGGTTTCGAACAGGATTTCCGGGTTTTCATGGATGTCCCTGCGCCAGGCGGTGATTTCATCCTGCAGTTCGGCAAAGCGGTTCTTGACCGGCATTTCTCGCTCCTTTGGTTATCTATCCCCCGCAGCCTCAGGCCGCGGGCATTCTTCGTTCCACCAGCTCGGCAAACCAGCTGCATCCCAGCGGGATCGCTTCGTCGTCAAAGACATAGGCCGGGTGGTGGCACATCTGGGTGTTGCCGTTGCCAAGGAAGATATAGGCGCCAGGGCGCTGCTCCAGCATGTAGGAGAAGTCCTCGGACGGCATGATTGGCGGGGTCTCGGCATCGACCTTGGCAGAGACCGCTTGCGCCGCCTCCACCGCATGGGCAGTGCCGCTTTCATCATTGATTGTAACGGGATAGCCCGGAACCCATTCGACCTCCGCCGTGGCGCCGAAAGCCGCCGCAGTGCTCTCAGCCACCCGGCGCACCCAGCCCTCGGCCTGGGTTCTGTATTCGGGGTCGAGAGTACGAACGGTGCCCTGCAGTTCGGCGGTGTGGGCAATCACGTTCGACGCCGTGCTGTCGGTTTCAAAGGTGCCGACGGTCAGCACCACGCGCTTGATCGGGTCAACGTTACGCGAGACGATGGAATGCAAGGACACCACGATCTGCGAGGCAACCAGCGTCGTGTCAATCGCCTCATGCGGGGCGGCGGCGTGGCCGCCTTTGCCGGTGACGGTGATGATGAATTCATCCGAGGACGCCATCAGCGGGCCCGGACGGATGGCAAATTCACCGACCGGCAGGCCCGGCATATTGTGCAGGCCATAGACCTCCTGGATGCCCCAGCGGTCCATCAGGCCGTCGTCGCACATCGCCTTGCCGCCGGCGCCGCCTTCCTCGGCCGGCTGGAAGATCAGCACGGCCTTGCCGTCGAAATTCCGCGTCTCTGCAAGGTACTTGGCCGCCCCCAGCAGCATCGAGGTATGGCCGTCGTGGCCGCAGGCGTGCATCACGCCGGGCGTTCTGGAGGCATAGTCCACGCCCGAGGCCTCGGGGATCGGCAGCGCGTCCATGTCGGCGCGCAGGCCGATGGCGCGGCCCGAGGTATTGGTCTTCCCCTCGATAACCGCAACAACGCCGGTTTGGCCGACGCCCGTGGTGATATCGGTGATGCCGAATTCCTTGAGCCGCTCCACCACAAAGGCGGCGGTCTGGTGCACCTCATACATCAGTTCGGGGTTCTCGTGCAGGTGATGGCGCCAGGCGGTGATCTCCCGGTGCATCTCGGCAAAGCGGTTCTTGGCCGGCATTTTCCCCTCCCCTTTATTGTTTCAGGTTCCGTTGCGGCAGACTGTCCGCGAAAAAACTTAGCTTCGCAAGTATCCGGTACCGCCGGGACGTGGCGGAACACGCCAGCGCGGAGGTGCCATGCGTGCACCCCTTGTGCACCGTCTGTGCACCCCCTGATACACTTTCAGCACCAATCTGAGCACGAAACGCGCCGTTTCAAGGCAGCGGGAAGTAGCCGCGCAGTTTCTCCACCAGCTTGCGCATGAAGTCATGACCCGCGTTGAACTGGTCCAACGTGATGTATTCGTTGGGCTGATGCGCCTGGGCGATGTCGCCGGGCCCGCAGATCACCGCCGAATAGCCGGCCTGCTGGAACTGGCCCGCCTCGGTGCCGTAGCTGACCACATGGGAGCCGTTGTCCCCGGTTACCCGGCGCACCAGCGCCTCGGCCTCGCCGTTCTGTTCCGGAACCAGCCCGGGCACATCGAAGTGCTTGGACACATCAATGCGGGCTTCCGGATGGATCGCCTGCATCTCCGCCTCCACCTCGCGCACCTTGGCGAGATAGGCGGCTTCCCAGTCACCGGGGTTTTCTCCCGGCACCACCCGGAAGTCCATCAGGAAGCGGCAGTCCTTGGCGGTGATGTTGTGGGCGGTGCCGCCCTCGATCATGCCGACGTGGCAGGTGGTCCAGGGCGGGGTGAACATCGCCTGCATCTCACCGGGCTCCTTGGCCATGTTCGCGGCGTTCTGCTGGTTGGCCCAGTCGATCAGTTTCGCACCCTGCATAATCGCGCTGACGCCCATGTGCATAAGCGAGGAATGCACCTCAAACCCTACCAGATGGGTGTCGTAGCCGGTGCCGCCCTTGTGGCCGGTGACGGCCTGCATCATCGAAGGCTCCCCCACAATCACTGCCGAGCCTTTGGGCAGCACTTGCTGCATGGCTTCGATCATCGGCGGGGCGCCGGTGCAGCCGATTTCCTCGTCGAAACTCAGCGCCAGTTGCAGAGGCCGGGTGACACCCTGGGTGTGCGCCTCCACCAGCGCCCAGATGGCGAGGGCATCAAAGCCCTTCATGTCGCAAGTGCCGCGGCCGAAGTATTTGCCGTCTTTCTCCACTACATCGAACGGATCGGTGTCCCAGGGCTGGCCGTCAACCGGCACCACATCGGTATGGCCAGACAGCACCACGGCGCCCTCTTCCCACGGGCCGGCATGGGCAAAGACGGCAGCCTTGTGGGGCTGCTCCGGGTCTGTCCAGCGGTGACTTTCTATGCCATGGGAGGACAGATACGCCTGCACCCAATCCACCAGCGGCAGGTTGGTGTCCCGGCTCACGGTCGGGAAGGAGACCAGTTGCTGCATGATCTCCAGCGGCGAAAGTCTGGCAGCCATGATCAGTAGCCGCTGTCGGTGGTCAGCACGAAATGGCCCGGCTCGGCTTCCATGTACTCCGATGGAGCCGGCTCGTACCCAACCTCATGAATCGGCGAGGGGATCGGCTTGAAGTTCAACTCCTTTTCCGACTTCCGCTGGCGCGGGTCGGCGATTGGCACCGCCTTCATCAGCGCCTGGGTGTAGGCGTGCTGCGGGTTTTCAAACACGCGTTCACGCGGGCCGAGTTCGACAATGCGGCCCAGGTACATGACGCCGACCTGATGGCTGACACGCTCCACCACCGCCATGTCGTGACTGATGAACAGGAATGACAGGCCCAGTTCCGCCTGCAGTTCCATCATCAGGTTCAAGACCTGCGCCTGCACCGACACGTCGAGCGCCGACACGGCCTCATCCGCGACAATCAGCTTGGGGTTCAGGGCCAATGCGCGGGCAATCGCGATCCGCTGGCGCTGACCGCCGGACATTTCGTGCGGGTAGCGGCGCATGAAGCTGCGCGGCAGGTGAACACGGTCGAACAGGCTGGCGACCCGGTCGTGCAGTTCGGAGCCAGAAGCCAGGCCATAGTTGCGCAGCGGCTCTGCCACCTGGTCCAGCAGCTGCATCTGCGGATTGAGCGAGGCAAAAGGGTCCTGGAAGATCATCTGCATGTCCTGCCGGGCCTTGTGCATCTGGGAGGGGCTGAATTGCAGCACATCGCGGCCCTCAAAGTTCACCTTGCCCGACTGCGGCTCCACCAGCCGAAGGATGGAACGGCCGGCTGAGGACTTGCCGCAGCCGGATTCGCCCACGAGAGACAGGGTCTGGCCCTTGAACACCTTGAACGACACATCCTCGACCGCGTGCACATTCGATATGGTGCGGCGCAGCAACCCGCCCTTGACCGGGAAGCGGGTGGTCAGGTGCTGCACGTCCAGCAGCACCTCATCCGTGCCCTTGATCGGTTCGATCTTCTGGTTTTCGACGCCCATCAGCTTCATCGGCTCGGGATACTGCTTGCCGCGCATCTCGCCCAGCTTCGGCACCGCTGCCAGCAGCGCCTTGGTGTAGTCGTGCTTAGGGTTCTCGAAAATCTCCTCGACGGTGCCTTCCTCGACTTTGTTGCCGCGGAACATGACCACCACACGGTCGGCCATCTGCGCCACCACCGCCATGTCATGAGTAATGAACATCACCGCGGTGCCGGTCTCGCGCTTCAAGCGGTCCATCAGCGCCAGAATTTCGGCTTGGATGGTCACATCCAGCGCGGTGGTCGGCTCATCCGCGATCAGCAGCCGCGGTTCGCAGGCCATCGCCATGGCAATCACCACCCGCTGGCGCATGCCGCCGGAGAGTTCATGCGGGTACTGTTTCAGGCGGCGTTCCGGTTCCGGGATGCGGACCTGGCGCAGCAGTTCCAGCGCTCGTTCCTCGGCCTGGGATTGCGACATCTTCTTGTGGATGCGCAGACCCTCGGTCAGCTGGCGGCCGACGGTGAACACCGGATTGAGCGCGGTCATCGGCTCCTGGAAGATCATGCCGATCTCGTTGCCGCGAATCTGCTTCATCATGTCCTGTTCGGTGCTGGCGAGGTTGGTGTCACCGCCTTCGCGGCGGTTGAACAGCAGCTCGCCGCCCGCAATCTCGCCGCCGCCGAATTCCACCAGGCGCATCAGCGACAGCGAGGAAACCGATTTCCCGGAGCCGGATTCGCCAACGATACAAACGGTTTCGCCGGGGCTGACGTCAAAGGAGACATCCTCGACACCGACCACAGGGCCGTCCTTGGTCTGAAACTCCACCCGCAGATTTCTAATGGACGCAATGGCGTTGTCCAGCATGACGGCTCCCTGGTTCTATTAGCCCGGACCGCGTTCACAGGCGGTCTCAGGTTCCGGAGTAAACTCTACTTTCCCGCAAAATGCTCATGCAAATAATGCATGGGCCCTTCGAAATTGGAATTTGCAATTTGCCGGCAAAAGCGTTTCGATACCCCCGTGGTTGTCTGCAAGCTGTCACATGCCGGCGTCTCCGGCAAAGTGTTAAGGGATTATAGCTTCAAGGTTTTCCCTGAGCCTGCAGGCCCAATGCTACACTTCCGCAGCAATGCGGCAACCTTCCGGGCCTGAGCCGGCCCGGCCAACAAAAAGACACGAAACGTGTCCGACAAGGAGTGTGTGATGAAACTGAAATCCCTATTGATGGGTGCCGTTGCCGCGGCCTCTCTGGCGCCTGCAGCCTTTGCAGAGCGCGGGTCCGACGGCCAGGTCAACATCATTTACTGGCAGGCGCCGTCGATCCTGAACCCGTATCTGTCAAGCGGCACCAAGGACATCCAGTCCTCGTCGCTGGTGATTGAGCCGCTGGCGCGCTACGACCCGCAGGGCAACATGGTCCCTTATCTGGCCGCAGAGATCCCGACGCTGGACAACGGCGGCGTCAGCGAGGACCTGACCTCTGTCACCTGGAAAATCGCACCCGGCATCAAGTGGTCCGACGGCAGCGACTTTACCGCCCATGACGTGAAGTTCACCGCGGATTACTGCATGCATCCCGAAGGCGGCTGCGCCCAGTTGACCAAATACCAGGGCGTGACCGCGGTTGAGGTGCTGGACGATATGACCGTCAAGGTCACCTTCGACAAGCCGACACCCTTCCCCTATGGCCCGTTTGTCGGCGGCGAAGGCCCGATCCTGCAGAAGGCGCAGTTTGAAAACTGCACGGGTGCCAAGGCGCCGGAATGCACCGAGGCCAACTTTGGCCCGATCGGCACCGGCCCGTTTGTGGTGGATGAGTTCAAACCGAACGACGTGATCACCATGTCCGCCAACCAGAACTACCGCGACCCGGCCAAGCCCGCGTTCGCCAAAGTGCTGTTCAAGGGCGGCGGGGACGCAACCGCGGCGGGGCGCGCGGTGATGGAAACCGGCGAGTTCGACTATGCCTGGAACCTGCAGCTGGCGCCGGAAGTGATCGCCCAGATGGAAGCAGGCGGCAAGGGCAAGCCGGTTGCGGGCTTCGGTTCGCTGGTGGAACGCATCATGCTGAACCAGACCGACCCGTCGCCGGAACTGCCGGAAGGCGAGCGCGCCACCGCCAAGCATCCGCACCCGTTCCTGAAGGATCCGGCGGTCTACAAGGCGATGTCGCTGGCGATCGATCGCCCGCTGCTGGTGGAAATCGGCTATGGCAAGGCAGGCGCGGTCAGCTGCAACTGGGTGCCTGCCCCCGCGGCCTTTGCGTCCGACACCTTTGACTGCTCCACCCAGGACATCGAAGGCGCCAAGGCGATGCTGGAAGAGGCCGGCTATAAGGACACCAACGGCGACGGCGTGCGGGAGACCCCGGACGGCAAGCCGATGAAGATCCTGTACCAGACCTCGACCAACGCGGTGCGTCAGGACTTCCAGGCACTGATCAAGGAATGGTGGAGCCAGATCGGCATCGAGACCGAGCTGCGCAACATCAACGCCTCCGTGTTCTTCGGCGGTGACCCGGGCTCGCCCGACACCTTCCAGAAGTTCTATGCCGACGTCGAGATGTACGCCAACAACTTCGACGGCACCGATCCGCAGTCCTATCTGGGCAACGGGTTGTGCGACAAGGCTCCGCGCCCGGAAACCCAGTGGCAGGGTGAGAACATCTCGCGCTTCTGCAACGAGGAGTTCGACCAGCTGCACGCCGAGCTGAGCAAGACCGCAGGTCTGGAGGCGCGTGCCGAGATCGGCCGCCGCCTGAACGACATCATGGTCGAAAACGGCGGCATGATCCCGCTGGTGCACCGCGGCCGCCTGTCGGCGCATTCCAACACCCTGGGCGGTGTCGACCTGAACGTCTGGGACAGCGAGCTGTGGAACGCAGCTGACTGGTACCGCATCAAGTAAGCTCGGGCTTGCTTCTCGGGGCCCCGGCACATGCCGGGGCCTCTTGCCATCCGCTGGGGCTGCAATGCAGCCCTGCGCATGGTCTGGACGCGGGGCCTCCTCCCCGCCTGTTCCGAATTCAATACAAGTTGCAAAGGCGCTTAGCAGATGCTGACCTTTACAATCCGGCGGCTGATCCTGGCAGTTCCGACACTGCTGTTCATCAGCCTCGTGATATTCCTGCTCCTGGAGCTCGCCCCCGGCGACCCGATGGCGCAGGTTCCCCTGACCGTCCCCGCCGAAGTCAAAGAAAAGATGCGCCTGGCCCTGGGCCTGGGCGAACCGATGCATATCCGGTTCTGGAAATGGCTGGTGCAGTTCTTCTGGATCGAGCCGCAGGTTCTGATCGACAATATCTTTGGCACCGGCCTGGCTGACGGCAAGCTCAGGGTGATCTCCTGGCAGACCCGCTCGCCGGTGATGGACATCGTGGTACAGCGTATGCCGCAGACTCTGTGGGTGGTTGGCACCGCCTATGTGGTCGCCATCCTGATAGCTCTGCCAATCGGCATCTACTCCGCCTACCGCCAGTACAGCTGGTTCGATCAGATGGGCACCTTCGTGTCGATGGTCGGTTTCTCGGTGCCGCCGTTCTTCTCGGGTGTTCTGGTCATCGTGATCTTCTCGGTGCAGCTGGGCTGGTTCCCGTCGATCTATGACACCACCCATGTGGTCGACAGCTGGGACGCTTTTGTCTTCCAGCTGAAGCAGATGATCATGCCGGTGATGGTGCTGGCGCTGCAGATCACTGCGCAGCTCTCCCGCTTCATGCGCGCCTCGATGCTGGACAACCTCAATCAGGATTATGTCCGCACCGCCCGCGCCAAGGGTTTAAGCGAATATGTGGTGGTCATGGTTCACGTGCTGCGCAATTCGATGATCCCGGTGGTCACGGTGATCGCGCTGGGGATCCCGTCAATCTTCGGCGGCGCCATCATCACCGAGCAGGTGTTCAAGGTGAACGGCATCGGTCAGCTGCTGATCGGCGCCATCCAGGCCAACGACCTGCCGATGGTGCAGACGCTGACCTTCATCTTTGCGGTGCTGATCGTGCTGTTCAATCTGATCGCCGACGTGCTGTACGGCATTCTTGACCCGAGGATCCGCTATGACTGAGCTGAGCAATCCTGTCCCTTCCAAGCCGCCGCGCAGCCAGTGGCTGGACGTCTGGGACCAGTTCAAATCCCACCGCGGCGCGCTGATGGGCGGAGCGCTGTTCCTGTTCATCATCCTGGCGGTCTATCTGGGCCCGTTTTTCTGGGAGCTTGAAGCCACCCAGATCGACATACGGTCCCGCAACCAGGGCCCCAGCTGGGCGCATCCCTTCGGCACCGACCAGCTGGGCCGCGACATGCTGGCCCGGATGATGGCGGGCGGCGCGACATCCGTGTCGGTGGGCCTGACCGCGATGCTGCTGGCGCTGTTCCTGGGCTCCTTCATCGGGGTGATGGCCGGTTTCTTCAAGAAACTGGACGGGCCGCTGATGCGCCTGACCGATCTGTTCCTGGCACTGCCGCTGCTGCCGCTGCTGCTGGTCATGATGCTCTTGTTCCGCGAGCCGCTGAACGCCGCCTTCGGGCCGGAACAGGGGATCTTCATCCTGATCGTGATCTCCATCGGGGTGACCAGCTGGATGCCCACCGCCCGGATCGTGCGCGGCGACGTCCTGGCGCTGAAAGAACGCGAGTTCGTGATGGCGGCGCGCTCCATTGGCACCACCAACAGCGGGCTGATTACAAGGCACATCCTGCCCAACGTGCTGTCGCCGATTATGGTCTCGGCCACTCTGGGCATTGCCACCGCGATCATCACCGAGTCGTCGCTGTCGTTCCTAGGCCTTGGCTTCCCGCCGGATTTCCCGACCTGGGGGCGGCTGCTGTTTGATGCCACCGATTACCTGCAGCAGCATCCGGAACGGGTGTTCTGGCCGGGCATGGCGATCTCGCTGACAGTGCTGAGCGTGAACTACCTGGGCGATGGTCTGCGCGACGCGCTGGACCCGCGGATCCGGGGCCGCTGAACTGCGGAAGCAGAAACGGCAGAGGGCCGCCCCAGCCGGGCGGCCCTTTTCTTTTGTGCAGTTGAGGCGCGCCTCAGTGCAGCTTTTTCCTGATCCGCTGGATACCCAGCCATACCAGCCCGATCACCGGCAGGGTCACGGCGGCAATCAGCAGCTTCTTGGTCACCCCGTAGCGTTCGGCCAAGGGCAGAAGGAAGTCGGAGACCAGCGATATCGCGTAGTAGCTGACAGCCACCACCGACAGGCCTTCGACTGTGTGCTGCAGGCGCAGGGCGATATCGGCGCGGCGGTCCATGCTGGCAAGCAGCGCCTGGTTCTGGGCAGAGCGCTCCACATCCACCCGGGTCCTGAGCAGCTCCCCTGCCCTGCGTGCCCGGCTGGCCAGGGTATCCAGCCGCTTCTCGGTGGAGTTCACCGTCCGCATGGCAGGTTCAAACCGGCGCAGCATGAATTCTGCAAAGGTCTGGAACCCTTCGTGGCGCTCCTCGCGCAGCAGGCTGATGCGCTGACTGACCAGCGCGTCATAGGCGCCGGTGGCCCCAAAGCGGAAGGCCGACTGCGCCGCCATTGCCTCCAGCTCAGCCGAGACCGCCAGCAGCTGGGTCAGGATCTCTTCGGCGGGCTTGGTGCCGCTTGTCATTTCTGCCATCATCTCGCTGAGACGGCTGTCCAGTTTGCCAACCACAGGCGTCAGCCCGCGGGCCCGGGAAAAGCCCAGCATCGACATCGCGCGGTAGGTCTCGATCTCGCACAGGCGCTGCACGATCCGTCCCACCCGTTGGGCGCCGGTACCGGTGTTGGGGAAAATGGCAAAACGCACGTGGCCCGCCGGGTCGATACGGAAGTCGCCCGCAACCACGGCGCTGTCGTCCAGCACCTGAGACACCGCCAGGCTTTCCGGCACAAACCAGTCGTGCATGGTGGACTTCAGCACCGCAGGCGCCGCCCGCGGCACCACCCGGATCAGCGCCGAAGTGATGCGCTGGCCCGGTGCCTCTGCCAGCCAATCCGCCGGGAAGACATCAAAATCCGCCGGGTCAAAGGCCCGCCCACTGACGCCGTCGCTGTAGACGGTGTAGCTGACAAACTCGGTGTGCTGCTCCCATTTGATCATGTGCCGCCCGATCTGGGCGGTGTGATGGGTCGCCCCTGGCTGGGGATGCGGCGCGCCGTGCCGGTCCAGGAGCTGGATCAGGTGCTGCATGTCCAGCATCCGGTCCCGGTGCACAGCCTCCTGCGGCTGTTTCACAGCCAGGTAGACCACCGTGCAGGGGGAGGTCATGGTCGGGAACGGGCGGGCGTGCAGCTCATTCGTGAGCTGGTAGCGCAGCGGGTGATCCTGGATCGGCGGCATTCTTGGTCTCCGGGGCAATGCCGCGGACCATACTTCAGCCGTGAAAACATGTACAGAAATGCTTTTTTTCAACGCGTTAGCGGAATGCAACGGTATACAGAAAAGCCGTCCAGGGGCGCTGCCCCGGCCTGCGGCCTGCCCCGGGATACTGTTGGTGGGAGGAAGTCGGGGAATGGAAAAAGGCGCCCCGGAAGGAGCGCCTTTACTGTTGGTTTGATGTCCTGCTTACTGGACCAGACCCAGCAGCGTATCCAAGCTTGCCTTTGCATCGCCATAGAACATGCGGGTGTTTTCCTTGAAGAACAGGGGGTTCTCGATGCCGGAATAGCCGGTGCCCTGGCCGCGCTTTGAGACAAACACCTGTTTTGCCTTCCAGCATTCCAAGACCGGCATGCCGGCGATGGGCGAATTGGGGTCCTCCTGGGCGGCTGGGTTGACGATGTCATTGGAGCCGATCACGATCGCAACGTCGGTTTCCGGGAAGTCCTCGTTGATCTCGTCCATTTCCAGCACGATGTCGTAAGGCACCTTGGCCTCGGCCAGGAGAACGTTCATGTGGCCCGGCAGGCGGCCTGCAACCGGGTGGATGGCAAAGCGCACCTCCTTGCCCTTGGCCCGCAGGCGGCGGGTCAGTTCGGCAACGTTCTGCTGCGCCTGCGCCACTGCCATGCCGTAGCCGGGGATGATGATGACGCTGTCCGCTTCGTCCAGGGCTGTGGCAACGCCGTCGGCGTCGATGGCGATCTGCTCGCCTTCCACTTCCATCGCGGGACCAGTGGTGCCGCCGAAGCCGCCCAGGATCACGCTGACGAAGGAGCGGTTCATCGCCTTGCACATGATGTAGCTGAGGATCGCACCGGAGGAGCCCACCAGGGCACCGACCACGATCAGCAGGTCATTTCCCAGGGAGAAGCCAATCGCCGCCGCGGCCCAGCCGGAGTAGCTGTTCAGCATCGAGACCACCACCGGCATGTCGGCGCCGCCGATGCCCATGATCAGGTGGTAGCCGATGAACAGCGCCGCCAGGGTCATCAGGAACAGCGGCAGGAAGCCGCCAGAGCTGAAGTACCAGATCAGGCAGAGGAAGGAGAGGCCTGCGGCGCCTGCGTTCAGCATATGGCCGCCCGGCAGTTTGGTGGCGGCAGACGTCACCTTGCCCGCCAGCTTGCCAAAAGCAATCACCGAGCCGGTGAAGGTGATGGCGCCGATGAAGATGCCGAGGAAGAGTTCCACGCGCAGGAAGGCGATCTCTGCCGGGGTTTTCTTGGCGATCAGCTTGGCAAAGGTGCCCAGATCATCCGTGCTGGCAGCCGCCGCCACATTGCCGATCTCGAAATGGGCGATGAAGCCGACAAAGACCGCCGCAAGGCCAACCAGCGAGTGCATCGCCGCAACCAGCTGCGGCATCTCGGTCATCTGGACCTTCTTGGCCACATAGGTGCCGATGAGGCCGCCGCCCGCGATCAGCAGCAGCGACAAGAGCCACAGGCCAGAGCCAGGGCCGATGAGGGTAGCAAAGACTGCCAGGCCCATGCCCGCGATGCCGTACCAGACCGCGCGCTTGGCGCTTTCCTGGTTCGACAGGCCGCCAAGCGACAGGATGAAAAGAACAGCCGCAACGACATAGGCGGCGGTGGTGAAACCGTAATCCATGAACTCGGCCCTTCTTTAAGATTTCTGGAACATGGCGAGCATGCGCCGGGTGACGAGGAAGCCGCCGAAGATGTTGATCCCGGCCATGAAGACGCTGAGCGCCGCCAGCAGGATCACCAGGAAGCTGCCTGATCCGATCTGCATCAAGGCCCCCAGGATGATGATCGAGGAGATCGCGTTGGTCACAGCCATCAGCGGCGTGTGCAGCGAGTGCGCCACATTCCAGATCACCTGGAAGCCCACGAAACACGCCAGCGCAAAAACGATGAAATGCTGCATGAAGCTGACAGGTGCGAAGAGGCCCACCAGCAGCAAGATCGCACCGCCGCCGGCCAGCATGGTGACCTGGCTTTTTGTCTGCGCCTTGAAGGCTTCGATTTCCTTGGCGCGCTTTTCTTCCGGCGTCAGCTCTGGCACGGTCTCCTTGGGCTTGGCTGCAATTGCCTGCACCTTGGGCGGCGGCGGCGGGAAGGTGATCTCGCCTTCAAAGGTGACGGTGGCACCGCGGATCACGTCATCCTCCATGTTGTGGTTGACCTGGCCGTCTTTCTCTGGCGTGAGGTCAGCCATCATGTGGCGGATGTTGGTGGCGTAAAGCGATGAGGACTGCGCCGCCATGCGGGACGGGAAATCCGTATAGCCGATGATGGTGACGCCGTTGTCAGTAACGATCTTCTCATCCGCCACGGTCAGCTTGCAGTTGCCGCCCTTTTCCGCCGCTAGGTCAACAATGACCGAACCCGGTTTCATCGCTGCAACCATGTCCTCGGTCCACAGCTCAGGCGCTTCGCGGTTGGGGATCAGCGCTGTCGTGATGACGATGTCGATCTCCGGCGCCAGCTCTCGGAACTTGGCCAGCTGCGCTTCGCGGAACTCCGGCGAGGACACAGAGGCGTAACCGCCGGTGGCCGCACCGTCCTGCTGCTCTTCCTCGAAGTCCAGATAGACGAACTCGGCGCCCATGGATTCGACCTGTTCCGCCACTTCGGGGCGTACGTCAAACGCATAGGTCACAGCGCCAAGCGAGGTCGAGGTGCCGATGGCCGCCAGACCGGCAACGCCGGCACCTACCACCAGAACTTTTGCAGGCGGCACCTTGCCCGCGGCGGTGATCTGGCCGGTAAAGAAGCGGCCAAAGTTGTTGCCCGCCTCAATCACAGCGCGGTAGCCCGCGATGTTCGCCATCGAGCTGAGCGCATCCATCTTCTGCGCGCGGCTGATCCGCGGCACCATTTCCATGGCGATCACATTGGCGCCCTTGGATTTGGCCAGATCCATGCCTTCTTCGTTCCCTGCCGGGTTGAAGAAGGAGATCAGTGTCTTGCCCTTGGTCAGCCGCTTCAGCTCAGCCGCATCCGGCTGGCGCACCTTGGCGACAATGTCGGACGCTTTCCACAGCGCTGCAGGGGTCTTGATGATCTCAACGCCCGCGGCCTCATAGACTGCATCGGAAAAGCCCGCAGCGGCGCCCGCCCCGGTCTCAATTGCGCACTCATAGCCCAGTTTCTGCAGCTGCTTGGCAGAATCCGGCGTCATCGCAACCCGGTTTTCACCCGGGAATGTTTCTTTTGGTGTACCTATTTTCACCTTCTTGGTCCCCCTCGTTTTGCCCGCGCCAGCAACGCCCGGGTTCGGATCAGAATAATTCTCTCTACATTGCGCAATTTTGTTGCGCAAGGATTTTGCCGCAATGCCGCGAAGTCATGCCGCATTGCCGCATTGACGTCACATCCAGCGGCGCACCTTTTGCTCGTACCGGGCCCAGTCTGCCCGGAATTCACGCCGCATCCGGTTTTCCTCCGGGATGACAAACCGTTTTTCCAGCACCCACAGGAAGATGGGGATCAACGGCAGCGACAGGACCGCATCGAACCACAGGATGAGGCCTGCCAGGATCAGCACGTCGCCCAGGTAGATCGGGTTACGGCTGCGGCTGAAGATTCCTGATTGCACCAGGCGGCTTGGTGTCCGGTGCGGGATCACGGTGGTTTTCTGCCGCCGCATTTCGGTGATCGCCAGCAGCGCCAGCAGGATGCCGCCGCCCGCCAGAATGCCTGCCAGAAACTCTGCCCAGGCACCGCCGAAAGTGAGGCCGAAGGAGAAATTGCCTGCCTGAACCCAGGCCGCCGCAACAAAGACAGCCAGCCAGACCGGCGGCACATCCAGCCACCGTGTCATGCCCTGCTCCCTTGCAGGTATTTGTCTGAAATATCACCCATCGCGGGCAACCTTCCTTTATCCGGCCTGCGCGTCCAGCCCGCTTTGGCCGGGATTGAAAGAAAAGGACAATTTGCCCCACACGCCACGAAAACGGCGAATCCCTTCCCGCATGCGGCATGATCCTGCATAGTTTCGTCCGGATGCCTACGTATTTCTTTGTGTACAGAAAGCCGACCTGACCGCCCCGCCCCGGCTGATGCCGCTGAAACGCCCCTTTCACCGCCCCAAGGCAGCCGTGACGGCACGGCGGTCTTGCCTCAGGCCTGTGCCCGGATAGGCTGACCGGCACAACAGGGAGGCGGACGACATGGCATTGCAAGGCAAACACGCGCTGGTCACCGGCGGCGGAACAGGGATTGGACTGGCGATTGCCCGGGCCTTGGCCGCAGAGGGCGCACAGGTCACCATCACCGGCCGCAGGCAGGATGTGCTGGAGGATGCAGCAACCGAAGGGCTGCATCCCCTGGCAATGGATGTGCGCAGCGAGGAGGACGTGGCGGCCAAGGTGGACGCCGCGGCCGAAGCCCGCGGCCCCATCCAGATCTGCGTTGCCAATGCCGGCATCGCCGAAGGCGCGGCGCTGCACAAAACCTCGATGGAGTTCTGGCGCGGTATGATGGCCACCAATCTGGACGGTGCTTTCCTGACCATCCGCGAGTGCTTCAAGTCAATGCGCCAGACCGATTGGGGCCGGGTGATCACAGTGTCCTCGATTGCCGGACTGCGGGGCCTGAAAGGCGGCGCCTGCTATACCGCCAGCAAACACGGGCTGGTTGGGCTGACACGGGCGCTGAGCGAGGATTACCTTGGCACGCCATTCACCTTCAACGCAATGTGTCCCGGTTACGTCGACACACCGATTGTGGAACGCAACATCACCTCCATCGCCCAGCGCGCCGGGCTGAATGCAGTTGAGGCCTTGGACGTGATGGTCAACGCCAACCGCCACAAGCGGCTGATCGAGCCAGAGGAGGTGGCAGCGGCCGCCCTGTGGCTCTGCGGCCCCGGGTCCGGGTCAGTGAACGGGCAGTGCATTGAAATTGCCGGCGGGCAGATGTGATGGACCGCAAGGCTTTCAATGAGTTCTGCGCCACTTTTCCAGCGGCGGAACATGTGGTGCAATGGGGTAATGCCGACGTCTGGAAGGCAGGCGGCAAGCTGTTTGCCGTCTGTGGCTGGGCCGATGGCAGGGACGCCTTCACCTTCAAGGCAGGCGACATCGCCTATGAAGTGCTGCAGGAGCGCCCCGGCGTCCGGCCGGCGCCCTATTTGGCCTCGCGGGGCATGAAATGGCTGCAGCAGTTTGATGCCAACGGCCTGACGGATGCGGAACTGAAAGAACAGATCACCCTGTCCTATCAGATGGTCACAGCCAAGCTGTCAAAGAAGAAGCGCGCCGAGTTCGGGATACCGGATCCCCAGCCGGCCGGCGGCTAGGCACTGGACAGAGCGGCAAGGATACAGTAGCAAATCAGAAAAGCTTCAAGCTTAAAACACCCATCAGACGCGAGGCCCTCCATGACCGATTTTGCCGCAACCAAGGCGATGTTCGACCTGCCCGAAGAGGTGATCTACCTGGACGGCAACTCGCTCGGCCCCCTGCCCCGTGCAGCCAAGGAGCGCGTCGGGTCGATGATGCAGGAGGAATGGGGCCAAATGCTGATCACCGGCTGGAACAAGGCCGGCTGGATGGACAAGCCCAAGGCGCTGGGGGACCGGATCGGGCGATTGATCGGGGCGGAGCCGGGCCATGTGGTGATGGGCGACACGCTGTCGATCAAGGTCTACCAGGCGGTTGCCTCGGCGCTGGAGCTGAACCCGGCCCGCAAAGTGGTGCTGTCGGACAACGGAAATTTCCCAACCGACCTGTACATGGCAGACGGGCTGCTGAAATCACTGGGGCCGGACTATGAGCTGCGGGTGGCCGACCCGGAGGCGGTGGCGGACGCCATCACCGATGAGATTGCGGTGCTGATGATCACGGAGGTGGATTACCGCACCGGCCGCAAGCACGACATG
This sequence comes from Leisingera sp. S132, assembly GCF_025144465.1. NCBI lineage: Bacteria > Pseudomonadati > Pseudomonadota > Alphaproteobacteria > Rhodobacterales > Roseobacteraceae > Leisingera > Leisingera sp. S132. Next base: position 1,146,392 of record NZ_CP083553.1, on the reverse strand, counting down.
AAGGCGCTGACGGAAAAGGCCCACGCCCATGGCGTGCTGACGGTTTGGGACCTGGCCCATTCCGCGGGTGCCATTCCGGTCGATCTGGCCGGGTGCAAGGCCGATTTCGCTGTTGGCTGCACCTACAAGTACCTGAATGGCGGCCCTGGCGCGCCGGCTTTCATCTATGTCTCCCCGCGCCACGCGGAAACTGCCCGTCCGGCGCTGTCCGGCTGGCTGGGGCATGAGGCGCCTTTTGCCTTTGACCTGGACTACCGGCCCGGCGGAGGCATCGACCGGATGCGCGTCGGCACCCCGCCAATCCTGCAGCTGACTGCGCTGGAGGCGGCGATGGATATCTGGGACATGGCGGATATGGACGCTGTGCGCGCCAAGTCCATCGAACTTTGCGACCTGTTCATCGCCCTGGTCGAGGAAACCTGCCCGCAGCTGGAACTGGCCTCGCCCCGCGACCCGGACTTCCGCGGCAGCCAGGTGTCGTTCAAGTTCGACGAAGGCTATGCCGCCATGCAGGCGCTGATTGCCCGCGGCGTGATCGGCGACTTCCGGGCGCCCGACATCATGCGCTTCGGCTTTACTCCGCTGTACATTGACGAGGGCGACGTGCGCGCCGCAGCTGAGATTATTGCGGATGTAATGACCAATGCCCTGTGGGACCGGCCGGAATACATGGTCCGCCACGCCGTCACCTGATGCGCCTCAGCCACTCATACCACATTCCGCTCTGCCGCCCGGCGGGCTGGGTCGCGCTGTGGCGCCGCCTGGCCCAATGCGGCACCCTGAACCGGAAGACGCATTCCTTTCCCTGACATATACTGACTTTAGGAAAAGGAACGCACCGATGAGCAAACCCTATGATCCCGCCGAAGACGGCGCCCAGATGTCCTTTGACGGGCGCATGTCCTATGGCGATTACCTGTCGCTCGACATGCTGCTGAACGCGCAGAAGACATGGACCAATACCCATGACGAGATGCTGTTCATCATCCAGCACCAGACTTCTGAGCTGTGGATGCGGCTGGCCATTCATGAACTCAGCGCCGCCCGCGAGCGGCTGCTGGGCGGCCAGGCGCGGCAGGCGTTCAAGATGCTGGCGCGGGTGGCGCGCATCTTTGAGCAGCTGAATTCCGCCTGGGACGTCTTGCGCACCATGACGCCCTCGGATTACACCGCCTTCCGGGATGAGCTGGGCCAAAGCTCCGGCTTTCAGTCGCACCAGTACCGGCAGATCGAATTCATGCTCGGCAACCGCAACAAGGCGATGCTGCGCCCCCACGCCCACCGGCCGGACATTCTGGCGCTTCTGGAGACGGAACTGGCGCAGCCCTCGCTGTACGATGTCGCGCTGAAGGCGCTGGGACAGCGCTTTGACCTGCCGGATGAGGTCGTGAACCGGGATGTGTCTGAAGCCTATCAGCCGCATGAGGCGGTGCAGGCCGCCTGGACCGAGGTCTACCGCGACACCGAAACCCATTGGGAACTCTATGAGCTGGCCGAGAAACTGGTGGATTTTGAGGATTACTTCCGCCGCTGGCGTTTCAACCATGTGACCACGGTGGAGCGCGTGATCGGCTTCAAGCGCGGCACCGGCGGCACCGGCGGTGTCAGCTATCTGAAGCGGATGCTGGAGGTGGAGCTGTTCCCCGAGCTCTGGCACCTGCGCACCGAACTCTGAAACTCTTGCGGGCCGGCCTGCCCGGCGCGCATCACTTTGGTGTCAGCCCGTCCCCGGCCAGGGCCGCAAGCTGGCGCACCCCGGCCTGATAAGCCGCGTAATCCACGGCAGTCTGCTTGATCCCCTTCAATGAGGCGCAGAGGGTCCGGGCAATCACGCCAGCGTCACCGCTCAGCACGGCCCGCCCGGCTGCGGCTTGCTGCTGCAGCCAGTCGGCATAGATCCCGCTAAGGGCGGATTCACCTTGTTCGATCTCCGCCCCGGCTACGTGTTTGGTGACTTCGAACAGTTCCATCCCGTGCGGCGAGGCCATCATCTGTTCAATCGCCTCGCCGCCCTGGGCCGCAAAAGCCGCCTGCAACTGGTGTGGCAGCGAACCCGGCCCGGCCAGCGCAGCCTGAACACCAGCTGCGGCATTGCCGTAGTAAGCCATCACCAGCGCCCGGAAAATCGCATCCTTGTTCTTGAAATGCAGATAAAGCGCAGGCCGCGACATGCCCGCGCCCTTGGCGATGTCATCCATTGAGGTCTTGCGGAATCCGTAAGTTGAGAACGCCATCCAAGCGGCCTCAAGGATTGCCTGCTGCTTCGGATCAATGCCTGCCATGTTCATATTTTCGCTTCTGACATTGTTTGCAAAAAATGTCAATTGACATCATGACAAAACTCGTTAATTTTGTCATAAGCACAGCAAGGGAGCCCCGCCATGCCAACAGACCTGCGCATCAATGGAAAAACCCATCAGGTGGATCTGCCTGATGATGTGCCCCTCCTCTGGGTTCTGCGGGATGAGGTTGGCCTCACCGGCACCAAGTTCGGCTGCGGCGTGGCTGCCTGCGGCGCCTGCACCGTGCATATCGACGGGGAGGCGGTGCGTTCCTGCCAAGTGGCGCTGTCGGATGTCTGGGGCGAGGTGACCACCATCGAGGGCCTCGGCACGCCGGACGCGATGGCTGCGATCCAGCAGGCCTGGGTGGAGCATCAGGTGACCCAATGCGGCTATTGCCAGTCCGGCCAGATCATGCAGGCGGCGAGCCTGCTCGCGGCGAACCCTGCGCCCTCGGACGCGGAGATTGACGAGGCAATGCAGGGCAACCTGTGCCGCTGCGGCACCTACCCGCGCATCCGCGCCGCCATCCACTCCGCCGCCCAGAAGATGCAGGAGGCGTAAACCATGGCCAGCATTGCTAAAATCGCCCGCCGCACATTCCTGATTGGCTCCGCCGCCATTGTCGGCGGTGTGGCCTTCGGCGCCTATTATGTCAGCCGCCCGGCCCCGAACCCGCTGAAACCGGCAGAAGGCGAGGCCGCGCTGAACCCCTTCGTGCTGATTGACCAGAACGGCGTCACCCTGTTTGCGCCGCGGGCCGAGATGGGCCAGGGCGTGAAAACCAGCTGGGCCGCGCTGATTGCGGAGGAGCTGGACGTGGAGCTGAACCAGGTCCGGGTACTGCATGGCCCTGCCGCGCAGGCGTATTACAACTCTGCCTTCATCGCCGATGCGCTGCCGGGAAAGGGCTATGACAGCGGCAATTTCAAACATGCCGTGGGCGAGGCGCTGGGGCATATCGGCAAGGTTCTGAACCTGCATGGAACCGGCGGCTCCACCTCGATGAAGGACGGGTTCAAACGGATGCGCCAGGCCGGCGCCACAGCGCGCGAAACGCTGAAACAGGCCGCGGCAGAACGGCTGGGCGTGGATCGCAGCCAGCTGAGCACCGAAAAGGGCGCGGTGATTGCACCGGACGGAACCCGGATCCCCTATACCGGGCTGGCAATGGATGCCGCCAAGCTGGAACCGGTGGACGCGGATCTGCGGCCCAGCAGTCAGTGGCGGCTGATCGGCAAGTCACAGCCGCGGATTGATATGGCAGAGAAAGCCACCGGCACCGCTGAATTCGGCGTCGACGTGCGGCTTCCGGGGATGAAATTTGCCTCTGTCCGCATGAACCCGCGCCAGGGCGGCGGCATGGCAGGCTTTGACGCCGCTGCCGCCGAAGGGATGCCCGGCGTGGAGAAGGTCGTGGACATGGGAGGTGGCGTGGCCGTCGTGGCAAGAAACACCTGGCTCGCGATGCAGGCACTAGACGCCATCGACGTTGACTGGGAAGCCGCCCCCTACCCGCCGGAAACCGATCAGGTCTTTGCAAAGATCGCCGAAGCGTTTGACGCGGCCCCGAACTCCGTCCTGCGCGATGACGGCGATGCGGGCACGCTTCCCGACGGCGCAACCGAGCTGACGGCGGAGTATCAGGTGCCTTATCTGGCCCATGCCACGATGGAACCGATGAATGCCACCGCACTGCTGCAGGACGGCAAGCTGACCCTTTGGTGCGGCAACCAGATGCCGACCTTCGTGCAGATGAAATGTGCCGAAGAGGCCGGGCTGGAAAGTGAGCAGGTCGAGGTCAACACCACCTATCTTGGCGGCGGCTTCGGGCGGCGGGCAGAGTTCGACTATGCGGTGCTGGCCACCCGGCTGGCGAAACAGATGCCCGGCACCCCGGTGCAGCTGACCTGGAGCCGCGAGGAGGATATGCGCCACGACATGTACCGCCCCGGTGCGCTGGCGCGGATGCGCGGCGCGGTGAAGGACGGCCAAGCAGTGCTGCTGGACGGCAAGGTCGCCGCCGCCTCGCCAGTGGCACAAGCGATGAGGCGGCTGGCGGACCTGCCCCAGGCCGGGCCTGACAAGGTGCATGTGGAGGGGTTCTTCAACGCGCCCTATGCGATCCCGAACTTCCGTGCAGCGGGGCATTTGGCGGATGTGCAGATCCCTGTCGGGTTCTGGCGCTCGGTCGGCAACAGCTTCAACGCCTTCTTTGTTGAAAGCTTCATGGACGAGATGGCCCATGCCGCAGGCGCCGATCCGTTGGACTTCCGCCTGAACATGGCCCGCCGCGAGTGGGCGCCAGCCGCAGCGGTGCTGGAGGCGGTTAAGGAGATGTCCGGCTGGACCGGCCAGACGCCCGAAGGCACGGGCCGTGGTGTGGCGCTCTGCTACAGCTTTGGAACCCCCGTGGCAGAAGTGATCGAAGTGCTGGACGAAGATGGCAGCATCCGCATCGCCAACGCCTGGATTGCCTGCGATGTGGGCCAGGCCATCGACCCGGAGATCGTCAAGGCGCAGATGTTCGGCGGCATGGCCTATGGGCTGTCAGCGGCCTGTTTTGGCGAGATCACCTTTGCAGACGGAACCGCGGAACAGGGCAACTTCCCCGACTATGACGCCCTGCGCATGCACACGATGCCGCGCACAGAGGTGCAGGTGCTGGAAACCCAGGCCCAACTGGGCGGCGTTGGCGAACCCGGCACTCCGCCAGCGGCCCCGGCCTTGGCCAACGCGCTCTTTGACCTTACTGGCAAGCGCGCCCGGCGGCTGCCGCTGATGCATGATTTTGATCTGCTGATCTGACCCCCAATGCGGCCTGCCCAGCCGGCGGGCCGCCTAACCCCTCAGACCTGAGGGGACGGAGACCTTCTTATGCGGATTTTTGCAGGCTTATGCGGATTTTTGCAGGCCGGTCTGCGTTCCGGCATCCGCCCATGTTCGCACCGCCTCGCCGAAAGCCTCGAACAGCGGACGGGACACCGGGTCCGCTGCCGCCTCCCATTCAGGGTGCCATTGCACCGACAGGGTAAAGCCCGGCGCATCCTTGATATAGACCGCTTCCGGCGTGCCGTCCGGTGCGTGGCCGTCGATCACGACCCGCGCCCCCGGGCGCTTGATGCCCTGGCCGTGCAGCGTGTTGGTCATCACTTCCTCAGCGCCGAACAGGCGGTGGAACACCCCGCCGGAGCTGAACTTGACCGTGTGGCGCAGGGCAAATTTCTCCTCCAGCGTGCCATCCGGCGGCATCCGGTGGTTCATCCGCCCCGGCAGGTCGCGGATTTCCGGGTGCAGGGTGCCGCCCATTGCCACGTTCACCTCCTGGAAGCCGCGGCAGATGCCCAGAAACGGCTGGCCGCGCTCGACGCAGGCGCGGATCAGCGGCAGGGTGATCGCATCGCGCGCCCGGTCAAAGGCGCCATGCGCCTCGGTCTCGGCCTCGCCGTATTCGTTGGGATGCACATTCGGACGCCCGCCGGTCAGCAGGAAGCCGTCGAAGGTATTCAGCAACTCCCCGACAGTCACGAACCGCGGGTCCGACGGGATCATCAGCGGCATGCAGCCCGCCACCTCGGCAATCGCCTCGGAATTCATCGTTCCGCCCGCATGCACGGGATACTGATCGTTCAGCAGATAGGAATTGCCGATTATGCCTACTTTGGGTCGCGCCATGTTGTGCTTGTCTCCGTTCCCTGACAGAAAATCTAGCTCTGCCAGGGGCCGGGTTCAACCGCAGTGACGGCGCAACAGAGTGTTCACAGGCGCACGGGAGGGTTAGATTTCGCCTTGCAGGCCAGCGGCTTCGATGCCGGCCATGGCGGCAATCGCGTCGTTGTCAGAGGTGTCGCCGGTCACGCCAACAGCGCCGATCACCGTGCCGTCCGCGCCGCGCACCAGCACGCCGCCCGGCACCGGCACCACCTGGCCGCCATAAACGCCGTTCACCGCTGCCATGAAATAGGCCTGCGCCTCTGCCCGCGCCATCTGGGCACTGCCAGCCATGCCCAGCATAACCGAGCCGTAGGCCTTGCCGTGGGCAATCGCAAACCGGCCCGGTGCGGCGCCGTCTTCGCGCTCAAACGCCTGCACATGACCGCCGGCATCCAGCACCACCGCAGACAGCGGCTTCAGGTTCAGCTCATGCCCCTTGTCCAGCGCCACGCGGATAATGGTGCGCGCCTGTTCCAGTGATATCCCAGCCATCTGTTCAGCCTCTTCTCCTGATGTTACGGAACAGAAAAGGAGGCCAAAAGGCCCCCTTTGACTACCCCTGAATGCGGGGAAACTGTTTCATCCGGTCAGTTTGCCGCGGTCAGGCAGCGTCTTCCTGGGCCTTCAGCTCCAGCCGACGGGCATGTAGCACCGGCTCGGTGTAGCCGGAGGGCTGCACCCGCCCCTTGAAGACCAGGTCGCAGGCCGCCTTGAAGGCGATGGTGTCATAGCCCGGCGACATCGCGCGGTAGCTGTTGTCGCCGCGGTTCTGCTCATCCACCACTTTGGCCATCTTGCGCAGAGAACCCATCACCTCCTCTTCCGAGACAACGCCATGGTGCAGCCAGTTGGCGATGTGCTGCGCCGAAATCCGGCAGGTGGCGCGGTCCTCCATCAGGCCGACGTCGTTGATGTCCGGCACCTTGGAGCAGCCGACGCCCTGATCGATCCAGCGCACCACATAGCCAAGGATGCCTTGCGCGTTGTTGTCCACTTCGCGGGCAATCTGGCGCGGGGTCCACTTGCGGTAGGTCGCCAGCGGGATTTCCAGGATGCCGTCCACATGGGCGCGGCGGCCGCCCTCTTTCAGCTTGGCTTGCACCGCCAGCACATCCACCTTGTGGTAATGCAGCGCGTGCAGCGTTGCGGCGGTCGGGCTTGGCACCCAGGCGCAGTTGGCGCCGGATTTCGGGTGCTCGATCTTCTGTTCCAGCATCGCAGCCATCATGTCGGGCATCGCCCACATGCCCTTGCCGATCTGCGCCTTGCCGCTCAGCCCGCATTCCAGGCCGATGTCAACGTTCAGGTTCTCATAGGCGCCGATCCAGCCCTTGCGTTTTATGAAGTCCTTGCGCGAGAACGGCCCTGCCTCCATCGAGGTGTGGATCTCGTCGCCGGTGCGGTCCAGGAAACCAGTGTTGATGAAAGCGACCCGGTGCTTGGCGGCGCGGATGCATTCCTTGAGGTTCACCGAGGTGCGGCGTTCCTCGTCCATGATGCCAATCTTCACGGTGTGGCGCGGCAGGCCCAGGATGTCCTCGACCTTGTCGAAGATCCGGTCGGTAAAGGCGACCTCTTCCGGCCCGTGCATCTTGGGCTTCACCACATAGACTGAGCCATGGGCGGAGTTGCCGCCCTCCCGCTTCAGGTCGTGCTTGGCGATCATCACGGTGATCAGCGCATCCAGCAGGCCCTCGTATGCCTCGTTACCGTCCTGGTCCAGCACCGCCGGGTTGGTCATCAGGTGGCCGACATTGCGCACCCACAACAGGGCGCGGCCTTTCAGGGACATGGCCGAGCCGTCCGGCGCGGCATAGCCGAAATCGGGGTTCAGGCGGCGGGTGATGGTCTTGCCGCCCTTTTCCAGCTCCGCCTCCAGATCGCCCTTCATCAGGCCCAGCCAGTTGGAGTATGCTTGCACCTTGTCCTCGGCATCGACGCAGGCGACCGAATCCTCGCAATCCATGATCGCCGACATCGCGCTTTCCAGCCGCACGTCAGCCAGACCGGCCTGATCGCGGGCGCCGATGGCGTGGGCGCGGTCAAACACCAGCTCCACGTGCAAGCCATTGTTGCGCAGCAGCACCGCTTCCGGCGCCCTGGGATTGCCGCGGTAGCCTGCGAATTTCTCCGGCTGTGCCAGCGGCAGGTCGTCAATCAGCAGCTGGCCGTCCTGCACATGGTAGCGCCGCACGTCCGCATGGCTGGCGCCGTCGATCGGGAAGGCCTCATCCAGGAACACCCGCGCCCGCGCCACAACCCGCGCGCCGCGGCCCTTGTCATAGCCGCCTTTGGGCGCTGCGGCCCCCATCGCATCGGTGCCATAGAACCCGTCATAGAGGCTGCCCCAGCGGGCATTGGCCGCGTTCAGCGCGTAACGCGCGTTGGTGATCGGCACCACCAGCTGCGGCCCCGGAACCGATGCAATCTCGGGGTCCACGTTCTGCGTTTCGATCTCGAAATCGCCGCCCTCCGGCAACAGGTAGCCGATGTCGGCCAGAAACGCCTTGTAGCCTTCGTGGTCATGCGGCTTGTCGCGGTTGGCGATGTGCCAGGCGTCGATCCTGGCCTGGATTTCTTCCCGCTTGGCCAGCAGCGCGCGGTTTTCCGGGCCGAAGGTATTCACCAGCTCCGCCAGGCCTTTCCAGAACGCCTCCGCCTCGATCCCGGTGCCCGGAAGCGCCTGCTTCTCGATGAACTCCGCCAGCTCCGGCGCAACCTGAATTCCCTGTTTCTCGACCCGGCTCATGACTTGCTCCTTTTAGGCGGTACACCACTGTATGCTGACATCTAACTAGGGCAGAAGTTTCCGATCAGCAACAAAACACCCCATCGGTGAAACCGAACTCAATTTCTTGATTTTCAAGAAAGTGCCGAAAAGAATTCCGAAAACGCATCAGCCGCGCAAACCCCGAACAAGGAAAAGGCGCGCAGGCCAATCTGCACGCCTCAAGGATTGCCGTTTCACATTGCGCCGGTCAGTCCGCCGTACCGTCAATGACGGCCTGCACTTCCGCCGCCGTGGCTGGAACTTCAACGGCGTCCTGCTCGCCGCCTCGGTCGAAGACCATCGCCAGAAACACCCCGAGCGAAACCAGCGCAAACACCACCGCTGCTCCGATCCCCAGCAGCGAGGGTTTGTGCTTTTCTGCCTGACGTTCGACATTGGTATCCGGTGCGGACATCGCGGAACTCCCTTCCTGAACAAATTGAGGCTCAGGACGGCTTGCTGCTCCGCCCGCTGTTGCCTACGACTATAGGGAATACGCACCGGCCCCCGGTCCGGTTCCAAAAAAGAGGTCCAGCTGTGAAAGACGCAAGCCCCGCAACCGCCCCCAAGACCTTCTACCTGAAAGACTACACGCCCTTTGGATTTGACGTCGAAAGCGTTCACCTGACATTCCGCCTGACACCGGAAACCACCCGGGTTCTCAGCAAGATCCGCTTTGCCCCGAAACCGGACGCGGCAGACAAGACCTTCTTCCTGCACGGCGAGGATTTGCAGCTGATCTCGTCTCATATCGACGGCCAGCCAGTCACACCTAAACTGGTTGAAGGCGGCCTGAAATGCGAGGTGCCCAGCGCCCCCTTCACCTGGGAAGCCGAGGTGGAGATCAACCCGGCCGGCAATACCGCGCTGGAGGGGCTCTACATGTCCAACCGCATGTATTGCACCCAGTGCGAGGCCGAGGGTTTCCGCAAGATCACCTATTACCCGGACCGCCCCGACGTGATGTCCACCTTCACCGTGCGCATTGAGGGCGACGAGCCGGTGATGCTGTCCAACGGCAACCCCATGGGCGCGGGCGAAGGCTGGGCCGAATGGCACGATCCCTGGCCGAAACCGGCTTATCTGTTTGCGCTGGTGGCAGGCGATCTGGTGAACCATCCCGGCAGTTTCACCACGCGCTCCGGCAAGGATGTGGAGCTGAACATCTGGGTCCGCCCGGGGGATGAGGGTAAATGCGCCTTTGGCATGGAGGCGCTGAAGAAGTCGATGAAGTGGGACGAGGACGTCTACGGCCTGGAATACGACCTGGAGCTGTTCAACATCGTCGCCGTGGACGACTTCAACATGGGCGCGATGGAAAACAAAGGCTTGAACATTTTCAACTCATCTTGCGTTCTGGCCTCGCCTGAAACCTCAACAGATGCCAATTTCGAACGTATCGAGGCGATCATCGCGCATGAGTATTTTCACAACTGGACCGGGAACCGGATCACCTGCCGCGACTGGTTCCAGCTCTGCCTGAAGGAAGGCCTGACCGTTTTCCGCGACGCGCAGTTCACCGCAGACATGCGCTCTGAGCCGGTGAAGCGGATCGACGACGTGATTACGCTCCGCGCCCGCCAGTTCCCGGAGGACAACGGCCCGCTGGCCCATCCGCCACGCCCCGAAGCCTTCCAGGAAATCAACAACTTCTACACCGCCACTGTCTACGAAAAGGGCGCCGAGGTGATCGGGATGCTGAAGCGGCTGGTGGGCGATGAAAACTATTACAAGGCACTGAAGCTCTATTTCGAGCGCCACGACGGCCAGGCCTGCACCATTGAGGACTGGCTGAAAGTGTTCGAGGATGCGACAGGCCGCGACCTCAGCCAGTTCAAGCTGTGGTACAGCCAGGCGGGCACCCCGCGGGTGAAGGTTTCCGAGGATTATACCGACGGCACCTATACCCTGACGTTTGAACAATCGACGCCGCCGACGCCGGGCCAACCCGACAAGGCACCGCGGGTCATTCCGGTGGCGGTTGGCTTGCTATCGCCCAACGGTGACGAGGTGCGCGCAACTGAGGTGCTGGAACTGTCTGAGGCCAAGCAGAGCTTCACCTTCGACGGCCTCGCCTCCAAGCCGGTGCCTTCCATCCTGCGAGAGTTTTCCGCCCCGGTGATTCTGGAGCGCGAGACAACCAACGACGAACGCGCCTTTTTGCTGGCCCACGACACTGACCCGTTCAACCGCTGGGAAGCCGGCAATGCGCTGGCCAAGGAAACGCGGGTTGCCATGGTGCTGGACGGGGCGGCGCCGGATGCTGCCTATCTGGATGCGCTGGAAAAACTGGTGCGCGACGACGAACAGGATCCGGCCTTCCGGGCCCTGGTACTGTCGCCGCCCAGCCAGGCCGACATTGCCCAAACTCTGCATGAGCGCGGCTATACCCCTGACCCGCAGAAAATCTACGACGCGGCGGAGACCTTTGCCCAGACGCTGGCGCAGCAATTGGAAACCAGCCTGCCCCGGCTCTATGCGGCGACCACGGTTGATGGCCCCTACTCTCCCGATGCCGAAAGCGCAGGCAAACGCGCCCTCAACGGGCGTATCCTGTCGCTGCTGACCCGGCTCGACGGTGGCGAACAGGCCGCGCGCCAGTATGCCGACGCAGACAACATGACCCAGCAGTATGCCGCGCTGGCCGCCCTGATGAAGGCAGAGAACGGCGCGGCGCAAAGCCAGGCGTTCTTTGATCAATGGCAGGACGACCGGCTGGTGATGGACAAGTGGTTTGCGCTGCAGATCGCCTGCGCCGCGCCGGAGAAGACGGCTGCAACCGCCGCCGCACTCACCAAACACCCTCTGTTTGACATCAAGAACCCCAACCGCTTCCGTGCGGTGATGGGGGCGCTGGCAGGCAACCACGCGGGCTTCCACCATGCCAGCGGCGAGGGGTATCAGCTGCTGGCCGAAAACCTGATCGCGCTGGACAAGCTGAACCCGCAGACCACCGCCCGCATGTGCGCCGCCTTCCAGACCTGGAAGCGCTATGACGCGGGCCGCCAGTCGCTGATCCGCGCCCAGCTGAGCCGGATTGCCGGAACAGAGGGCCTCAGCCGTGACACCAATGAAATGGTGACCCGGATCCTGAATGCCTGATACGCCTGTCACATCAGCCCCGGCAGAGGACTACAGCTTCTCCCGCCGGGGCCGCTCCCGGGCGGCCCTTCTGGCAACAGGCGGCTGGCTGGCCGCGGTGCTGGTTCTCTGGCTGGTGCTGGATGCAGCCCTGTGGCTGGTGATCCTGCTGGCCCTGCCCGTCCTGCCCGCTCTTACAGACCTGATCCGCAACCCGTTGTCTGGAATGAAAATTTCTGACGGCCATATCGAATGGTTCACCGGTAAGCTGACCGGCAAGGCAGACCTGGCGGAGATCGCCTTGGTGCGGTTTGATACCCGCTGGGATTTTTCGGTGCGTGCCACGCTGATCCTGGAGAACGGCAAACGCATCCGCCTGCCGCAAGAGGCCACCCCGCCGCATGAGGAAACAGATGCGGAGTTTCAAAAGCGTGGCATCCGCACGGAGCGGCACCATTTCACTGCGTTCTGAAGACCAGCTGCACACCCTGCGCGAAAATCCGCTCGGATTTTAAACAGCCCCGCGCAATTAACCGCCCAGGAACGTTAACTTCCTCAGTGCCGCCATCTTTGCGCCCCATTGCCTGACGACACTGGCAGCAACGATAAGCTGCCACTCATCAGGAAGCTCAAATGCTCACACAGTCTCGACAGGCACTGGATCTTTTCTCCCGGATTTCAGGCCTGGTTTCCAGCCGGTCCCGGCCTGCGGCACGCCAGGCGCCAGCCCCGGCGGAACAGCCCATTTTCAAGCGGCCGGAAGACAGCCTGTCCATCGCGGTTCAGAGCGCGCAGGACGCCCCTGAAGGGACTGAGGCCCAGGACCGCGGCCAGTTTCTGGCCCGGCAGGAACGCTGGGACGACCTGTCCCGGCAGATCCGCACTGCCGACGAAACCCGCGCCGCCACCCGCTGCGGGATGCCGTTGGCCGAACTCCTTGCGTTTGGCGCCCGCGCCGATGTGGTGACCGCCACGGAACACGCGCTGGCCGAAGATCACGACGCCCGAAGCCGCGCGCTGATCCGCGGCCTGATGGCCTTTGAGGCGCTGCGCGCGGAGAACCGGCACGATCCCTATCTGACGGCCCTGGTTGCGCTTGCCCACATCGACATCGGCTGGGCATGGCGCGGAGCCGATGGCCAGGACACGCCAGCAACCAGCCAGCGCCGCTGCGCGGCCCATTTCGACCGTGCTGCCGCACTGCTGGAACCAATTTCAGAGGACAGCCGGAACAGCCCGTTCCTGCTCGCCGCGCAATGCGCGCTCTTTGCTGGCCGAAGCACCGGCACCTTGCAGGTGGCGGACACTTACAGTGCGCTGATTGACCTGACGCCTGCCAATCACCGCCACATGCGGGCGCTTGGCACCCATATGCTGCCGCGCAGCGCCGGTTCCTATGCCGCACTGGAACTGGAGGCGCGCCGCACCGCTGCCCGCACCGAAGCCACTTGGGGGGCCGGTGGCTACACCTGGGTGTACTTCGACGCCATCACCATCGACACACAGGCCTGCGCCCGTGTCGACACGCGTTTTTTCCTGGACGGGCTGCGCGACATCGTCCAAGCCGACGCCTCGCAGGAAATGATCAATCTTCTGGCCGCCTACTGCACCGTTGCGCTGCCCAAGGACATGGGACGGGACCTGCAGGCCGACGTGCCGCGGCTGAGGATTGCAGGGGCTGCCGACTGGCTTATCCGCGATCACCTGACAGAGCTTCACCCGCTGGTCTGGGCTCACGCCGAGGAAGGCTTCGACAACAGCGCTCTGATCCGCTCCGTCAGCCGCTTCGCCGCCCGCGGGCATGCCGGCGCGCTGCAAGCCCTCGCCAACCAGTTCCGCGAGGAAATCGAAGGCGGACAAAAAGTCTCTTTCACCAAACACGGGCTGCACCTCAGCGCCGTGTGACAGTCCTGGTTGAAAAGCATCAGGCCTGACTGAAATGAAAAACGGGACCGCAGCCCCGTTTCGTCATTTTTTCTTGAAGGCATCCATCAGGGCCGCGCCCAGCGCACCAGTATTTTGGCCTGAGCTCTGCCCGGACGCCTGCACGCCCTTGGGCCCGGCAGACATCCTGCCTTTGCCGCCCTGGGCCCCGCCCGGCTTGCCGCCGCGCCGCGGTCCGGCGCCCTTGGCTGGTCCGCGTGCATTGCGCTCTTCCTTGGCCGAAGCGCCACCATCCTTCTTCATGGTCAGCCCGATCCGCTTGCGCTGCACGTCCACCTCGGTGACGGTCACCTTGACCACCTGACCGGTCTTCACCACCTCATGCGGGTCCTTCACGAACCGGTCGGCCAGCTGACTCACATGCACCAGCCCGTCCTGATGCACGCCGATATCGACGAACGCGCCAAAGGCCGCGACATTGGTCACCGTGCCTTCCAGCACCATGCCGGGCTTCAGGTCGGTGATCTCCTCCACCCCGTCCTTGAAGGACGCCGTCACGAACGAGGGACGCGGGTCGCGGCCCGGTTTTTCCAGTTCCTGAAAAATGTCGCGCACGGTGGGCAGGCCGACGTCCCCGCCCACAAAATCCTCTGCCCGCAAGCCTTTCAGCGCTCCGCCATCACCCATGATCTGGCGGATATCGCGGCCGCAGGCAGCCACGATTTTGCGCGCCACATCATAGCTTTCGGGGTGAACTGAGGACGCATCCAGCGGCTCCTTGCCGTCGCGGATGCGCAAAAAACCTGCGCATTGCTCAAACGCCTTGGGGCCAAGCCGCGCCACCTTCAGCAGTTCCTTGCGCGAGTTGAACGCGCCGTTCATGTCACGATGCGCCACAATCGCCTCCGCCAGGCCAGGGCCAAGCCCCGAGACATGGCTCAGCAGCGGCGCCGATGCCATGTTGAGATCCACCCCCACCGCGTTCACCACATCCTCAATAACCGCCTCCAGCGATTTCGAGAGTTTGTGCTGGTCCACATCGTGCTGGTACTGGCCAACGCCGATGCTCTTGGGCTCGATCTTCACCAGTTCCGCCAGCGGATCCTGCAGGCGGCGGGCAATCGAGACCGCACCGCGCAAGGAGACATCCAGATCCGGGAACTCCCGCGCCGCCAGTTCGGACGCAGAATAGACCGAGGCTCCGGCCTCGCTCACCACAACTTTGGTCGGCGCCTTGATCTTGGCAGGCAGGTGTTTCAGCACCTCGGCCACCATCCGCTCGGTCTCCCGGCTGGCGGTGCCGTTGCCGATGGCGATCAGCTCCACGCCGTGTTCGGCAATCAGCTTCACAATCGACACCTGCGCCCCGCGCAGATCGTTCTTCGGCTGGAACGGGTACAACGTCTTTGTGGCCACCAGTTTCCCGGTTGCATCAACCACTGCCGCCTTGACGCCGGTGCGGATGCCCGGGTCCAGCCCGAGGGTCGGCCGCGCACCGGCCGGAGCTGCAAACAGCAGGTCCTTCAGATTGCGGGCAAAAACCTGGATGGCGTCCTCCTGCGCCCGGCCGCGCAGATCACCCATCAGTTCCAGCATCATCGAGAGGCTCAGCTTCACCCGCCAGGTCCAGCCCGCGACCTTGCGCAGCCACTTGTCACCCGGCCCGTTGCCGCCTGCACCCAGTTCCGCCGCGACCATCGCCTCGGCCCGTGCCACGCCTTCTTCTGGTTCCGGCCCGACGTCCAGCGTCAGCACGCTCTCATTGGAGCCGCGCAGCATCGCCAGCGCCCGGTGCGAGGGCACATCAGCCCAGCGCTCTGAATGCGCAAAATAGTCGGAGAACTTGGCGCCCTCCTGCTCCTTTCCCTCAATGACCTTGGCTGTGAGCACTGCCTCGCGCTGCAAGTATTCCCGCAGCCGGCCCAGCAGGGCGGCGTTTTCAGTGAGCCGCTCGGTCAGGATATCGCGCGCGCCGTTCAGTGCGTCCTTCACCGTGGCGACCGCCTCAGTGACATAGCCTTCCGCAAGCTTCTCCGGATCCGAACTGCGGTTTTCGAGAATGGCATCCGCAAGCGGCTCCAGCCCGTTTTCCTTGGCGATCATCGCCTTGGTGCGCCGCTTGGGCTTGTAGGGCAGATAGATGTCCTCCAGTTGCGCCTTGGTCTCTGCCTTGGCGATCGAGGCCGCCAGATCATCAGTCAGCTTGTCCTGCCCCTTGATCGACTCGAGGATGGCGGCGCGGCGTGCTTCCAGTTCCCGCAAATACGCCAGCCGTTCCGCCAGAGTGCGCAGCTGGGTGTCATCCAGCCCGCCGGTCGCCTCCTTGCGGTAGCGCGCGACGAAAGGCACCGTGGCGCCCTCGTCCAGCAGCGCAACCGCCGCGCTCACCTGCTTGGCGGCGGCGCCGATTTCCGTGGCAATGGTCTGGCTGATGCGGGCGGATGTGTCCAAGGCGGCCTCCTGAAGTTCTGCTCGGGCTGCCAGTTCTAGCCGCCCGCCCTGACCCCGCCAAGAGGGCAAATGCCGCCCTGGCAATCCGGCGCTGCCATTGCCCCCTTGCCCCTGCCCGCCAGCGGGCCTAGAACGCTTGCCAACATTGGACATTCGGATACGGCGGAAAACCATGCTCGACCTGACATATGAACTCCCCAAGCCCAAGGTGATCGCGGGCGCCAAGCATGACTGGGAACTGGTCATCGGCATGGAGGTGCATGCCCAGGTCAGCTCCAATGCCAAGCTGTTCTCCGGCGCTTCCACCAAGTTCGGCGCCGAGCCGAACTCCAACGTGGCCTTTGTGGACGCGGCGATGCCCGGCATGCTGCCGGTGATCAACGAATACTGCGTCGAACAGGCGGTGCGCACCGGCCTGGGCCTGAAGGCCGGTATCAACCTGTGGTCCGCCTTTGACCGCAAGAACTATTTCTACCCCGACCTGCCGCAGGGCTACCAGATTTCCCAGCTCTACCACCCGATTGTGGGCGAAGGCGAAGTGCTGGTGGAACTGGGTGATGGCACCGCGCGCAACGTGCGGGTTGAGCGGATCCATATGGAACAGGACGCGGGCAAGTCGATCCACGACATGGACCCCAACATGTCCTTTGTCGACCTGAACCGCACCGGCGTCTGCCTGATGGAGATCGTCTCCCGCCCCGACATCCGGGGACCGGAGGAAGCCGCCGCCTATATCGCCAAGCTGCGCCAGATCATGCAGTACCTGGGCACCTGCGACGGCAACATGCAGAACGGCAACCTGCGCGCCGACGTGAACGTCTCGGTCTGCCTGCCCGGCCAGTACGAGAAGTACCAGGAGACCCAGGACTTCAGCCATCTCGGCACCCGCTGCGAGATCAAGAACATGAACTCCATGCGCTTCATCCAGCAGGCCATCGAGGTCGAGGCACGCCGCCAGATCGCCATCATCGAAGGCGGCGGCAAGGTTGAGCAGGAAACCCGCCTGTACGACCCGGACAAGGGCGAAACCCGCTCCATGCGTTCCAAGGAAGAGGCGCATGACTACCGCTATTTCCCCGATCCCGACCTGCTGCCGCTGGAAATCGAACAGGCCTGGGTGGACGACATCGCCGCCAATCTTCCGGAGCTGCCGGACGAGAAAAAGGCGCGCTTCATCAACGACTTCGGCCTCAGCGACTATGACGCCTCGGTGCTGACCGCGGATGTGGAATCGGCGGCCTTTTTTGAAGAAACCGCCAAGGGCCGCAGCGGCAAGCTGGCTGCCAACTGGGTCATCAACGAGCTGTTCGGCCGCCTGAAGAAAGAAGACCACACGATCACCGAATCCCCGGTCTCCCCGGCCCAGCTGGGCGGCATCATCGACCTGATTGCCTCTGACGCGATTTCCGGCAAGATCGCCAAGGACCTGTTTGAAATCGTCTATACCGAAGGCGGCGACCCGGCGCAGATCGTCGAGGAGCGCGGGATGAAGCAGGTGACGGATACCGGCGCCATCGAGACCGCCCTGGACGAAATCATCGCCGCCAACCCGGCGCAGGTGGAGAAGGCCAAGGTGAACCCGAAGCTGGCGGGCTGGTTTGTCGGCCAGGTGATGAAGGCTACCGGCGGCAAGGCCAACCCCAAGGCAGTGAACGAGCTGGTTGCCAAGAAACTGGGCGGCTGATCCGCTGCACATCCGATAGTGAAAGGGCGCCCCTCGCGGCGCCCTTTTTGGTGACCGGAAACGAGGGGTGTCCTGCGTGCACCCCCTGTACACCCCCTGTGTACCGGGCGGTGCCTTTCCCCGCCGCTGCAACGGAATTCCCCGCCTTGACCTCCGCCGCTCCAAGGGCTTTGCTCCTGCCAAAATCCCGGAGGTTTCATGCAGCCCAATTTCGATCAGGAACTTGAGGACCGTCTGGTCCGTTACGCCGCCATCGACAGCCAGAGCGACGAGACCTCAGCCACGACACCCAGCACTGCAATCCAGTTCGACATGCTGAACCTGCTGTTGGCAGAACTGCAGGAGATCGGCGCCGCGGACGTTACGCTCACCGATTACGGCGTGGTGCTGGCGACCATTCCCGCGACCGCACCCGGACCGGTCATCGGCTTGCTGGCTCACGTCGACACCGCACCGCAGTTCAACGCCGCGGGCGTCAAGCCGCGGGTGATCAAGACCTACGATGGCGGCGACATCACCTATCCCGACAACCCGGACCTGGTGCTGTCGCCGCAGAAATCTCCCTACCTCGCCTCCAAACAAGGAGACGACCTGATCACCGCCTCCGGCCTCACCCTGCTGGGGGCTGACGACAAGGCGGGCGTTGCCATCGTGATGACCCTGGCGCGGCACTTGCTGGCAAATCCGGAGACCCAGCATCCGAAGATCCGCCTTGCCTTCACCCCGGACGAGGAAATCGGCCGCGGCGTCGGCGCGCAGCTGCCCAAGGACCTGGGCGTGGATTTCGCCTATACGCTGGATGGCGGCGAAGCAGGCGAGATCGTCTATGAGAGCTTCTCTGCCGACCGCGCGGTGGTGAGCGTCAAGGGCGTGTCGATCCACCCCGGCTGGGCCAAGGAAAAGATGGTGAACGCCGCGCATCTGGCGGCGAAGATCGTGCAAACCCTGCCGCAGGCCACCATGACACCCGAAACAACGGACGGGCGCGAAGGGTTCATCCATATCACCGACATGAACGGCGGTTCTTCGGAGATGGAGATCAAGCTGATCCTGCGCGATTTTGAACTGGACGGGCTGGCGGCCAAGGGCGCGCTGCTGCGCAGTGTCTGCGAGGCCGTGCAGGCCACGGAGCCGCGGGCAGAAATCCGCTGCGAAACCTTCCCGCAATACCGCAACATGCGGTACTGGCTGGAAAATGACATGACCCCGGTGGAGCTGGCGCTGGCAGCCTGCGAGGCGCATGGGATCGAACCGGTCTCCGCTCCGATCCGCGGCGGCACCGACGGCTCGCGCCTGACCGAGCTGGGGGTGCCGACGCCCAACATCTTCACCGGCATGCAAAACGTGCACGGGCCGCTGGAGTGGATTTCGGTGCAGGACATGGCAAAGGCCACGGAGGTCTGCCTGACGCTGGTGCAGATGGCGGCGTCAGAGGGCTGAAACAGCCGGGGAACCGGAATTTTGCGAAAATTCCGGCCCGGAAAACACGTGTTTTCCGGGCCGTTTTCCTCGCAGGAAAACGGCACCCTGCGGCGCAGGAGCCAGAACCCATGCCCTTGACCGCTCCCCCCATTCCGCTAAACCTGCGCTCAAGACAGGAGACGTTCATGCAAGCATTTGAATACAAGGTTGTCCCCGCTCCGGCCAAGGGCACCAAGGCCAAGGGGGTGAAGACACCGGAGGCGCGCTTTGCCAACTCGATCGAGATCCTGCTCAATGAGATGGCCGCCGAGGGCTGGGAATTCCAGCGCGCCGAGCTGCTGCCGAGCGAGGAGCGCTCCGGCATGATGGGTTCGGCCACCAACTGGCGCAATGTGATGGTGTTCCGCCGCGCGCTGGCGGCGGACGAAAAGCCCTCCAAGGCGCCGGAAACAGGCCGCAAGGAGCCTGCCGCGCCGTCGGTGGAATTCCGTCACGGCGAGGCTGATACACCACGGCTGACCGCCGCCGCAGGCGACCCTGAGGCTCCTCCGGAAGCGGAACAGGTGCCCGGCCCCGGTGCCGCCAAAATGCAGGCCGACGACGGGGTCGAGGAGCTGAGCCCGGTTTCCGGCATGACCGCAGCATTGAAGGCGCGGGCCGGCCTGAAAGCCGAGAGAAAAGAATAAGCATTGGGAGTGGCCGGCGGTTCCACCCGCCGCCACTCGGCCTCAGGCGCCGATATCCAGCGCCAGCGCGTGGATGCGCGGCACGATGCCGCCCAGCGCCTTGTGCACTGCCCGGTGCTGCTGCACCCGGTTCATGCCTTCGAAGGCCCCGGCGCGGATCATCACCGCAAAATGGCTCTCGCCCGAGCCGTCATCACCGGCGTGACCCGCGTGTTTGTGGCTTTCGTTGACCACCTCCAGCGCGGTTGGCTGAAACGCCGCCTGCAATGCTGCTTCCATTTCCTGCTTCACGTTCATTTTCCGCTCATCCCCATCTTTTTTGCCTGCGCCCCCTTCAATCTGGCGCCCCTTAGACTAAACTGCTGCCTCCGAGTCGAACAGATGCGTCTAGAAGGTGCGCCCCATGAGCAAATCCGATCCCTTTGGCTTTGATATGTCCGTCCGCTCCGCCAAGAAGAAGAATCCGCGCGGGCGGCGCGCTGCCACGGGAGCGTCCGAGACGTCCCAGCGCGTCTGCGACAAGGACGGCTGCGAGGAGGCCGGCAAGTTTCGCGCGCCCAAGGCGCCGGATGTGCTGGATGACTACTACTGGTTCTGCCAGGAGCACGTGCGCGAGTACAACAACCAGTGGAACTTCTTCGAAGGCACCACCGAGGCGGAGCTGAACGCGCAGCGCTCCAAGGACAAGGTCTGGGAGCGCGAGACCAAGCCGATGGGCGACCCGGAAGCGCGCGCATGGGCGCGGCTGGGCATCGAGGACCCGCATCAGGTGCTGGGTGCCAATGCGACCCAGAATCCGGGCCGCGCCGCCAAGACGGGCCGCCGCCTGCCGCCGACCGAGCGCCGCGCCATCGAAATCCTGGAGGCCAAGGACGACTGGTCCAAGGCCGACATCCGCAAGTCCTACAAGAAGCTGATCAAGGTGCTGCACCCCGACATGAACGGCGGCGACCGCAGCCAGGAGGAACAGCTGCAGGAGGTCCGCTGGGCCTGGGACCAGATCAAGGACAGCCGCAGCTTCAAGTAAGACAGGGGCGGCAAACCTGAAAGGGGCGGCAGGAGCCGCCCTTTTTCTTTGCCGCACCGCCGGTTGCGATGCGCGGTCTTTTGCCGAAAGTTTATGATAGAAACTTTATTTCTTTGACGCACCCCGCCGCGACCGGTTACGCAGGGGCATGCCGGATGCAGCTGTCCCCCCAAAAGCTAGACATAACCGGCAAAACGCGCCCCCTGCTGCCCGGCTGGGGGCGCTTTGACGTGAAGAGAGCGGCGGCGATCCGGCCAGGAGGCCCCGTTCCGCCCGTCCAGTTCCGCGCCAATCGCCCCGTAAGCTGGTTTCCGGCGCGACTTTCCCTTGCGCGCGCGGTCCAGATCGGGCACCAATCCCGCGAATTGGCCCCTGACAGCAGGGAAGAGGGATAAGGACCGACTGCGATGACCGACGGATTTGTGGATATGAATGCGAAACCGACCGATACGATTTCGGTGCGCGATGTGTTCGGGATCGACACCGACATGACGGTCAAGGGCTTTGCCGAGGGTTCTGAACGCGTTCCGGCCATGGACCACACCTACAAGTTCGACCCGGAAACCACGCTGGCCATCCTGGCAGGCTTCAGCCACAACCGCCGCGTGATGATCCAAGGCTACCACGGCACCGGCAAATCGACCCACATCGAACAGGTCGCGGCGCGGCTTAACTGGCCCTCCGTGCGGGTGAACCTGGACAGCCACATCTCCCGGATCGACCTCATTGGCAAGGACGCGATCAAGCTGCGCGACGGCAAGCAGGTCACCGAGTTCCACGAGGGCATCCTGCCCTGGGCGCTGCGCAACCCGGTTGCGATCGTGTTCGACGAATACGACGCGGGCCGCGCTGACGTGATGTTCGTGATCCAGCGGGTGCTGGAGCATGACGGCAAGCTGACCCTGCTGGACCAGAACGAGATCATCACCCCGAACCCGTTCTTCCGCCTGTTTGCGACTGCCAACACCGTTGGCCTCGGCGATACCACCGGGTTGTACCACGGCACCCAGCAGATCAACCAGGCGCAGATGGACCGCTGGTCGCTGGTCTCCACCCTGAACTACCTGAGCCATGACGCCGAAAGCGCCATCGTTCTGTCCAAGGCGCCGCATTACAACACTTCCGAGGGCCGCAAGAAGATCTCGCAGATGGTGACTGTTGCCGACCTGACCCGTACCGCCTTCATGAACGGCGATCTGTCGACCGTGATGTCGCCGCGGACGGTGATCAACTGGGCCCAGAACGCCGAGATCTTCCGCAACGTGGGCTATGCCTTCCGGCTGTCGTTCCTGAACAAATGCGACGAGTTGGAGCGCCAGACCGTGGCCGAGTTCTACCAGCGCTGCTTTGACGAGGAGCTGCCGGAGAGCGCTGCGAGCGTTTCGCTGGGCTAACTGGTAAAATGCCGCCCGGCCGCAGGCCGGGCAGCGCCCGACCCGCCCCCCCACGGGGCGGGCGCTTCTCGCCCACCCCGCCGGGCCGGCCGCTGCCCTATCCGCAGCACACTCGCTGGACTTTCAATCAGGCAAGGGCGATGCTGACTGGCGGAAAAGGTGCGACCATGAAAAAGCCGAACGACAACCCAGCCGATCCGTTCAAGAAGGCCCTCTCTGAGGCCACCAAGGTGATGGCCAACGACCCGGAGCTGACGGTCAGCTACACGGTCGACCCCTCGGGCCTCACGGGCGACACCATGCGGCTGCCGCAGGTCTCCCGCCGGATGACGCGTGAGGAGGTTCTGCTGGCCCGCGGCACCGCGGATGCACTGGCGCTGCGCCACAAGTTCCACGACGACGCCACCCACGCCAAATACGTGCCGCAAGGCGAAATGGCGCGCGATCTCTATGAGGCGATGGAAACCGCCCGCTGCGAGGCGATGGGCGCGCGCCACATGCCCGGCACTGCGTCGAACATCGACGTCAAGATCCGCAACGAGTCGATCCGCCGCGGCTATGAGCAGATGAAGTCCTCCTCCGAGGCGCCGCTGGCCGCCGCCGCTGGCTATCTGGTGCGCCATCTGGCAACTGGCCGCGACCTGCCCGAGGGTGCGGGCAACATCATGGAGCTGTGGCGCGGCTTCATCGAATCCCAGGCCGGCGGCACGCTGGAGAACCTGGACGAGACCATTGCCGACCAGGCCGCCTTTGCCAAACTGGCGCGGCAGGTGATCTCCGACCTTGGCTATGGCGACCAGCTGGGCGACGACCCGGATGAGCTGGACGACGAGGCAAACGACGAGGCCGAGGACAACGCCGAGGAGCAGCAGGACCCGGACAGCACCGGCCAGGACGATAGCGAAGAGGAGCAGGCCGACGCCTCGCCTGAGCAGAGCCAGGAGCAGCAGCAGGACGAAAGCCAGGCCCAAGTCTCGATGGACGAGATGGCCGATGACGATCTGGCAGAGGACACCGAGATGCCCGACGGCGAGGCGCCGCTGGAGCCGCCGGCCCCGCCGCCGGTCTCAGATGCCGACCCGGATTACAAGGTGTTCCGGGACGCCGATGATGAGGAAATCAACGCCGAGGACCTGGCCGAGCCTGCCGAGCTGGAACGCCTGCGCGCCTATCTCGACCAGCAGCTGGAGCCGCTGAAGGGCGCGGTGTCGCGATTGGCGAACAAGCTGCAGCGCCGCCTGCAGGCGCAGCAGAACCGCTCCTGGGAGTTCGACCGTGAGGAAGGCATCCTGGATGCAGGCCGCCTGGCGCGGGTTGTCGCCAACCCGACCACGCCCTTGAGCTTCAAGGTCGAAAAGGACACCGAGTTCCGCGACACCGTGGTGACGCTCTTGCTCGATAACTCCGGCTCGATGCGCGGCCGTCCGATCTCCATCGCGGCGATCTGCGCCGACGTTCTGGCCCGCACGCTGGAGCGCTGCAACGTGAAGGTCGAAATCCTCGGCTTCACCACCCGCGCTTGGAAAGGCGGGCTGGCGCGCGAGGCCTGGCTGAACGAGGGCCGCCCGCAGCAGCCGGGCCGCCTCAATGACCTGCGCCACATCATCTACAAGGGGGCCGACGCCCCAATGCGCCGCACCCGCACCAACCTCGGGCTCATGATGAAAGAGGGCCTGCTGAAGGAAAATATCGACGGCGAGGCGCTGGAATGGGCGCACCGGCGGATGGTGGCGCGGCGCGAGGCCCGCAAGATCCTGATGGTGATCTCCGACGGCGCGCCGGTGGATGATTCAACGCTGTCGGTGAACCCGGCGAACTATCTGGAGAAGCACCTGCGCGACGTGATTGCGATGGTCGAGAAGCGCAAGCAGGTGGAGCTGCTGGCAATCGGCATCGGCCATGACGTGACCCGCTATTACCAACGCGCAGTGACGATCACCGATGTGGAGCAGCTGGCCGGCGCCATGACCGAACAACTGGCCGCCCTGTTCGACAGCGATCCGCGCGCCCGCGCCCGGGTGATGGGCATCAAGCGCGCCAGCTGACCTCCCCGTCAACCCAAGGGCGCGCTCCCGCGCTTTTGGCCTGCATCTTGCGATGCCGTCCTCAGCCTCGGGCATGGCCGCGCGCTGACGCGCGCGGCGGCGCCGGATGCCCTGCATCCGGCGCGTGGCCCAACGGGCCGCAGCGCATCCTGGATGCGCCAAGGCCGGGCGGGAGCCTCCCCTGCTTCAAGCCCTCCCGGTTTGTTCCGTGAGGTCCCGGCAAATCTCTCTGCTGCCGCCCTTGCCAGCCGCAGGGGTATTTGGGACAAGAAGGGGCGCGCGGCTGCCCGGCCCCGCGCCTTTTCTTTGCTGCGGTCCTCAGGGTTTCCCCTGCCGCCGCCCCGCCTTATCTGCAGGAGAGACGCCGATGTATCAGACCTTTGACGTGACCGCCCGCCCGGACCAGGGCCCGCCCCGTCTGGCTGCCCTGCGCAAGGAACTGGCGGCGGAAGGTCTCGATGGCTTCCTGGTGCCGCGTGCCGATGCCCACCAGGGCGAATATGTGGCGCCGCATGACGAGCGCCTCAGCTGGCTGACTGGTTTCACAGGCTCTGCGGGCTTTTGCGCGGTGCTGCAGGAGATTGCCGGCGTGTTCATCGACGGCCGTTACCGCACCCAGGTGAAACGGCAGGTCGCCGCGGACTACACTCCGGTGCCCTGGCCCGATGTGCAGCTGGCGGACTGGCTGAAGGAACAGCTGCCCAGCGGCGGCAAGGTGGGCTTTGATCCCTGGCTGCATGCCGCCGGGCAGATCACCGCGCTGGAAAAGGATCTGAAGAGCAGCGGCATCACCCTGGTGCAATGCGAAAACCTGGTGGACCGGATCTGGGAGGACCAGCCGGTGCCGCCAATGAACCCGGTGGCCCCGCATCCACTGGATTATGCGGGCGAAAGCGCCGCAAACAAATGCGCGCGGCTCGCCAAGGGCCTGCGGGACGCTGGCCAGGCGGCGGCGGTCATCACCCTGCCCGACAGCATCATGTGGCTGCTGAATATCCGCGGCAGCGACGTGGCCCGCAATCCGGTGGCGCATGGTTTTGCCATCCTGCACGATGACGCGCGGGTGGACCTGTTCATGGCGGCAGAGAAGCTGGAAGGGCTTGAAGGCCACTTTGACAGCTCCGTCACCCTTCATGCGCCCGAAAACTTCCTCCAGGCCACCGCAGCGCTCAACGGCTCTGTGGCCGCAGATTCCAGCACAGTGCCGCAGATCGTGGCGGACAAGCTGGGCGAACGGCTGGTGCCCGCCGGCGACCCCTGCGCCCTGCCGAAGGCACGCAAGAACGCCGCCGAGATCGAAGGCAGCGCCGCGGCACACCTGCGCGATGGTGCCGCCATCGTGGAGATGCTGGCCTGGCTGGATGCGCAGGCGCCCGGCACCATCACCGAGATCGACGTGGTGAAGAAGCTGGAGGCCTTGCGCAGCGCAGACCCTTCCTTACGCGACATCAGCTTTGAAACCATTGCGGGCACCGGCGAGAACGGCGCCGTCATGCACTACCGCGTGACCGAGGAGACTGACACGACGCTGGAGGACGGCCATCTGCTGGTGATGGACAGCGGCGGCCAGTATCTGGACGGCACCACCGACATCACCCGCACCATCGCCATCGGTACGCCCGGCGAAGAGGAGCGCGCCGCCTTTACCCGCGTGCTGCAGGGC
This sequence comes from Leisingera sp. S132, assembly GCF_025144465.1. Classification (NCBI taxonomy): domain Bacteria; kingdom Pseudomonadati; phylum Pseudomonadota; class Alphaproteobacteria; order Rhodobacterales; family Roseobacteraceae; genus Leisingera; species Leisingera sp. S132. The sequence goes on along the minus strand of NZ_CP083553.1, from coordinate 1,120,289 downwards.
ATGATCGCCATGTCCCGCCTGCGCTGGCCTAAGGGGCTGGCAGGCCGCGATATCGAATGCATCGGCCGGATGCCGCTGTGGCTGGCGGGCCAGGACTTCAACCATGGCCTGGGTCACGGTGTCGGCGCCTACCTGAGTGTGCACGAGGGCCCGCAGCGGCTGGCGCGCACCAGCCATGTGCCGTTTGAACCCGGCATGATCCTGTCCAATGAGCCGGGATACTACCGGGAAGGCGCCTTTGGCATCCGGATCGAGAACCTTCTGGTTGTTGAAACCGCCCCGGCTCTTGACACCAGCGACCCGGAGCGCGACATGCTATGCTGGCGCACGCTCACCTTTGCCCCGGTTGACCGGCGGCTGGTGAATGCCTCCATGCTGACAGCAGACGAGAAAGACTGGCTCGACAGCTATCACCAGGAGGTTCTGGCAAAAATCGGCCCGCAGCTCAGCCCCGCCGCAAAGGCGTGGCTTGATGCCGCAACCGCACCCTTGTGACACTGCTGTGTTACATAGGCTGAACACAAGACGACAAGACCGAAGAGAATGGGAAAACACGCATGACCACTATCCGTATCCGCAAGGCCGAAGGCACCTGGACCGTCCGCTCCGGCGGCGCCGTGTTGGGGGAGACCTCCAATGCACTGGAGCTGTCGGAGGGCGATCTGGATCCGGTCATCTACTTCCCGCGCGAAGACATCGCCATGGCGTTCCTGGACCGCACCAGCAAGACCACTCATTGCCCGCACAAGGGTGATGCCAGCTATTTCTCGATCGCCAACAAGTCCTCGGTGACAGAGAATGCCGCCTGGAGCTATGAGGATCCCAAGGAAGACGTAGCGCAGATCAAGGGCCATCTGGCCTTTGTGCTGAGCGCCTCTGTCAAAGTCGAGCAGGTCTGATCAAGCACGCCCGCTGCAGTACCGCCGCTGCAGCGCGGCGCCTGCCTCCCGGCCTGACCACCAGAAAGTTTGAAGAACCACGCACCGGTGCCCTGGCGCCGGTGTTTTCGTTTTCGGGAATCTAAGGCCAGATTTGCCCCGCCGCTGCCGCGCGCAGCGCCTGTAAGCCTGCCGGCTTAGAGAGAGGGGTTCAGGTCAGGACGGCCCGGCTGAGGTCCTGCCTCGCCTGTTCCAGAGAGTCGCCTGTGCCCAGGATATCTGCCTCACGCGCGCACTGGATTGCATAGTTGATCACTGCTTCCAGTGCCGCCCGTTCGTTTTCCCGCTCGTTCGCCTTGTGTTTCGTACCAGCCTCTTGCGGGCCAGTTTCGAATTTTCGCATTTTGGTGCCTGCCAATGTGAGAGTTTTTTGCGATTTTCTCACGTAATGGTGAGCCAGACATTGCCGCAGGGCAATCCGCAGATTAATTAATCCTTAACCTGTATCCAAAAACGCACATATCCGGGGAAGAAACGGGCATTTTTCCCCTAAACCGCTCCGGGTTCAGACGGAAAAGCCTCAACTTCTGCGCCAGGCCTACCTGTGCTCTTCGGCGGCTGTGGCTGCGAGGGCACGGTTGTAGGCCTTCAGCGCATCCACATGATAGAGCGCACCGATGACCTGCTCCTTGCCCTCTTCCTCCATGACCACCGGCAGATAGGCCGCGTCGGCCCGGTCAAACACCGGCATCGCCGCCTCCAGCGAGGAGGCCGCACGGATGCACAGCCCCTCCTCTGCCAGGGCCTCGCACTCCTCAAGGCTGGCGCAACGGCTGTCGCCCATCGGCCGCATCACCGCACCGGCCCGGATCATGCCCAGCAGATAGGCCTGCGGGCCTGCTGCGCAATGGATGTCGCGCCGCTCCAGCTGCGTCAGGAAGAACGACCGGTCCACCAGCCGCGAGGCCAGCGCGGTGGACATGGAGACCGACACCATCACCGCCAGGCCGATCTGCCAGTCGCCAGTCAGTTCAAACACGATGAGAGTGGTGGAAATCGGCGCGCCCAGCACCGCGGCGGCCACTGCCCCCATGCCGGCAAAGGCATAAAGCGTGTGAGTGCCAGACACATCCGGCAGCACCGAAGTGGCAATTAGCCCGAAGGCCAGCCCGGTCAGCGCCCCAATCATCAGCGAGGGCGAGAACACCCCGCCCCCCATGCGCCCGCCCATGGTGATCGCCACAGCGGCAGTCTTGACCACGGTAAAGATCACCGCCTGTCCCAGCAGCAGGCCGCCGGTCAGTGCCAGCACGGTGGTTTCGTAGCCGACGCCGATGATATGCGGGAACCACACCGCAATCACCCCCAGCATGGCACCCGACACCGCAGGGCGCAGCCAGCGCGGCAGCGACAAGCGCTGCTGCACCGTGTTGCCCACCTTCTCGGCAAAGAAGATCGCCCGCATCTGCGCCACCGCCACCAAGCCGCAGATCAGGCCGAGGATCAGAAAGGCGGGCAGCTCCACGTAGAACTGCAGCGCGCCGGGCGTGTTGAGGGTGAACTCGGTCACATCGCCGTATTCCAGCCGGTTGATCACGGTTCCGGCGACCGAGGCGACGACGATCGGCGCAAAGGCATTAACGGAGAAATGCCTCAGCACCACCTCCATCGCAAACAGCGCCCCCGCAATCGGCGCGTTGAAGCTGGCAGAGACGCCCGCGGCCACCGCGCAGCCCAACAGGTCCCGCCCGGTGATCCCGTCGGCGTTGATGCGGTTGCTGACCCAGGTGGAAATCACTCCGGCCAGGTGCACCACCGGCCCTTCCCGCCCGGTGGAACCGCCGGTGGAGAGCGTGATGAAGGACGCCAGCGCCGATGCCAGGCCTTCCTTGTGCTCAACCCGTCCGTCATGCAGCGCCGCGCCCTCGATCACGTCGGCAACAGAACGCACCCGGGCATCCGGGGTGAAGCGGTCGAGGATCAGCCCCACCACCAGCCCGCCGCCCGCGGCAATGCTGACCAGCACATACCAGGGCAGGTCCTGCGCGTAGGAATGCAGGTAGTCGAGATCCGGGGCGCCATAGACCCAGGCCTGCAGCGCCGTGATCCCCTTGCGGAAGAACAGCGCGGCAAAACCCGCGGCGATGCCGATCAGCAGCGCGATCAGCCAGAACTGGAACTGGCTGGGGCCGCGGTGGCGCAGCACCCGCCAGATGTCCTTGAGGCCAGCCAGCCATTGCAGGAGAATTGCGGAAAGGGACGAACGGATTTCTTGCACCATAACCTGTCAGCGGGTCTTCTTGTCTTCTGTGGCTCCTTGCTGCCACATCCCGGTTAAAGAACCCTCACCCAGGCCATGGAACCGGCGGGTCATCCGGCCAGCAATGCACGGGCCGCGGCGCGGGCCTCCTCGGTGATGGTATCACCGGACACCATCCGGGCAAGCTCATCCACCCGTTCGGCATCGGCCAGCGGCACCACCTGCGACAAGGTCATGCCGTCAACCACCTGCTTGCGCACCTGCCAATGGTGGCCGCCAAGGGCTGCAACCTGCGGCGAATGCGTGACCACCAGCACCTGTCCGCTACCCGCAAGGCTGCGCAGGCGGCGACCGACTGCATCTGCCGTTGCGCCGCCGACGCCGCGGTCGATCTCGTCAAAAATCAGCGTCTTGCTGGAATCTTCTCCCCGCAAACAAACCTTCAACGCCAAAAGAAACCGGCTCAACTCGCCGCCAGAGGCAATTTTGTTCAGCGGTCCTGCCGGCGCACCGGGGTTGGTCGCCACGGTAAAGGCCACCGCATCCATGCCGTCCGGGCCGGGCTCTGAAGTGGTGATGCGGGTCTCGAACACCGCGCGTTCCATCTTCAGCGGAGCCAACTCTGCCATCACCGCCAGATCCAGCGCTGCAGCGCTTTGGCGGCGCACTGCGCCCAGCTGCTTGGCGGCCCCGGAATAGGCCGCCTCCGCGGCTTTCAGCGCGGCTTCCTGATCGGCCAAATCCTGATCGCCCGCGTCCAGCGCCGCCAGCTTGCCGCGCAGGGTCTCCGCATAGCCTGCCAGCTCATCCGGCTGCACATCATGCTTGCGCGCAAGGCCCCGGATTGCAAACAGGCGCTCCTCGCAGTCCTCCAGCTCACCGGGGTTGAAATCGAGGCTGTCCAGCACCCGTTCGACCCCGTCCTGAGCGTCGCCCAGTTCAATCATCGCCCGGCTGAGCGCCGCCAGCGGCTCATCCAATCCGCCCTCGGCCTCCTGCCCCGCAACACCTTCCAGCCAGCGCTGCGCTTCGCCCATTGCTGTCTCGGCGCCTTCGCTCAGCAGCGCGTGGGCGCGAGCAATGTCGCCACGGATTCGCTCTGCCGCCTGCATCTGCCGGCGCCGGGTGTCCAGCGCCTCGTCCTCGCCCGGCTGCGGGTCCAGCTTGTCCAGCTCTCCCACCGCGTGGCGCAGGAATTCCTCTTCGGCACGCACGGCGTCCAGCGCGGCGCGGGTGGACGCAACTGTCTTGCGCGCCTTTGCGGCCGCTCCCCAGGCACTGCGCACCTGTGCCAGCAGGTCCTGCACCCCGGCATACTGATCCAGCAGTGCCAGATGTCCGCGCGGGTTCAACAAACCGCGGTCGTCGTGCTGGCCATGCAGTTCCACCAAAGTCTCCGACAGTGCCCGCAGCACCTCGCCCGAGCAGCGGCGGTCGTTAACCCAGGCGGTCTTGCGCCCCTCGGCGGTGTTGACCCGGCGCAGGATCAGCTCAGTGCCGCCCGGCAGCCCAGCCTCTTCCAGGATCGCGTGTGCGGGATGATCCTCGCCCAGTTCGAACTCCGCCAGAACCTCCCCCTGCGACGCCCCCTGGCGCACCAGTTCAGCACGTCCGCGCCAGCCCAGCACAAAGCCGAGACTGTCAAGAAGGATCGATTTCCCTGCCCCGGTCTCGCCGGTGAGCACGTTCAGGCCGGGCTGAAAATTCAGCTCCAGATGATCGATGATCAGGATATCCCGGATATCAAGCGCGCGCAGCATTGCCCCGCCCCATTGCTGCGGCGGCCGTTACAGCCACCGCCCCTTGACCGTCTGACGGTAAATCTGGCTCAGCCAGTTGTTGCCGCGGTCCCGGGGCTTGAGCCCGTTTGCGGTCAGCAGTTTGTAGCTGTCCTCATACCAGTCGGTGGACTGGAAGTTGTGGCCGAGAATGGCCGCCGCGGTCTGTGCCTCGGCAGTCAGCCCCAGCGACAGATAAGCCTCGACCAGACGGTGCAGCGCCTCAGGCGTGTGGCTGGTGGTCTGGAAATCCTCCACCACCACCCGGAAGCGGTTGATCGCAGAGGTGTAGTGGCCGCGGCGCAGATAATAACGGCCGATCTCCATCTCCTTGCCCGCCAAATGGTCAAAGGCCAGGTCGAATTTCAGGATCGCCGAGTTGGCATATTCGCTGTCCGGGTAGACCTCGATCACGGTGCGCAGCGCCTGCAGCGCCTGGAAGGTGAGCCCCTGGTCGCGGCCCACTTCGTCGATCTGGTCGTAATAGCTCAGCGCCAGCAGATACTGGGCATAGGCCGCATCTTCATCCGCCGGGTAGAAGTCGATGAACCGCTGAGCAGCAGCGCGGCTGTTCTCATAGTCCTTGACCCGGTGATAGGCAAAGGCCTGCATGATCACCGCCTGCTTGGCCCATTCGGAATAGGGATACAGGCGTTCGATCTCGGAGAAGTAGTAGACAGCATCCTTGGGGCGGCGGTTGGCCAGTTCGAACTCGCCGCGCTCATAGATCTGATCGGGGGAGAATGCCTCGACCGACTCGCCGCGCTTCACTGCGCCGCCGTCGCCGCCGCAGCCTGCAAGGGCTGCCACCAGCAGAACCGCGCCGAGGGTTTTGGCTCCCGCCCAGATGCCGTTCATAATGCCTCACCTCACCGTCTTTGCCTTACGGGTGTCCGCCCCGGTTATGCCGTCTCTAGCATATTCAAATGGCGCGCAAAACGCCTTTCGCCACTTCCGCCCTCACTTGGCAGAGAAAGCCGGCAATGGTCAAGGCCGGCCGGCAGCGCAGGAGCGCATCCGCGGGCGAGCCTGCGGTAAAAGACCCGGGACGATCATGTCCCGGGCCAGTCTGTCCGCTCGTTCTTTTGGTTTTCTGCCTTATGCCACGCGGCGCTGTTCGGCCGGGATTTCCGACCAGATCAGCCCCTGCCCCGGCAGCCGTGCGGTCATCGCTGCATCGCAGGCGACGGCCCGGACTGCACCCGGCTCCGCAAACAGGGCCCGCAGCAAGGTGTTGGTCAGCGCGTGCCCCGCGCGCTCGCCAACATAGCACCCCAAGATCGGCCCCCCGGCCAGCGCCAGATCGCCCAGCGCATCCAGCATCTTGTGGCGTACAGGCTCGTCCGAGTGGCGCAGGCCCGCGCCGCTCTCGACCCGTTCTCCGTCAAACACAACAGCGTTCTCGCCGGGCACACCGCCCAGGGCGAGGCCGTTGGCCTGCATTGCTTCGACATCTGCCTGGCGGCAGAAGGTGCGGCTGTCGCACAGCTCACGCGCAAAGCTGCCGTTGCGCATGTCCAGGGACTTGCTCTGGCGGCCGATGGCGGCCTCGGCAAAGTCGATGTGGAATTCGATGGTCAGCCGGTCGCTGGGCAGCAGGGTGGCACGGGCGCCATCCTTCTCAACCGTCACCGGCTTCAGAATTTCATAGGCGACGATCGGCGCATCCTGGCGCTGCACGCCCTGGCTCATGATGCCGCGCACAAACGGGGCGGAGGACCCGTCCACGATCGGCACTTCCGGGCCGTCGATCTCGATCAGCGCATTATGCACGCCGCAACCAGCCAGCGCTGCCATGATGTGCTCGACAGTGGAAACGCTAACGCCGGAGCCATTGACCAGACGGGTGCAAAGCGGGCTGCGCTCAACCAGATCCCAGCGGGCCGGAACCAGGGTATTGCCCAAGGCGATGTCGGTGCGTTTGAACACGATGCCATGCCCCGCCGGAGCCGGGATCAGGACCATACGTGCGGGTTTGCCGGAATGCAGGCCGGTCCCTTCGAATGCCACCGATGCTTTGAGCGTGTTCTGCACGTTGCGCCTCGTCTTGCTGTTTCCGGCCTCGGGGGCCGTGTTGCGGACGAGAGTTAAGGTTTTGCTCAAAAACGCACAACTCAATCTTTGTAACGGTTTGAAACATGGCTGTAACAGCTCGGCAAAACACCGCTCAGAACGCGTCAACTCACTGTAAATAAAAAGCAAAAAGCCGCCCGAAGGCGGCTTTCAAAGCGTGATATGTGATGCGTCAGTTGGCTTGGCGGCGCAGGAAAGCGGGGATTTCGATGCGCTCCTGGTCCGGATCCGCCTGCTGCTGCTGCATTTGCTGCGGCTGGGCCGCCGGCGCATGCGCATGCATGGAGGGCTGCTGGCGCACCGCCTGCGGCTGCTGCTTGGCGGCCGGGGCGTCATTGCTGCCGGTCATCCGGTGGATCAGCGAGTTGAGGCCGAAGCGGCGCTGCCCTTCGGGCTGCTGCTGGGTTTGCGGCTGCTGCGGAGCCTGGGCAGCCGGAGCCGCCGGGCGCATTGGCTGCTGGGACTGCATCTGCTGAGCCTGGGGCTGCTGCACCCGCTGGGCTGCGGCCTGCAGACGCTCCAGCGCTTGCGGCGACGGGGTGCCTGGAGCCGGTGCTTTGGGGGCCACAAAGGCAGCTTGCGGGGTTTCCGCCACATCCGCCTGCGGGCGGAATTCCGGAACCTGCGGCTGGTATGCGGGGGGCGGCAGGCCGTCATCGGCCATCTGCTCCACGGCTTCCACGACGTCTTCCACCAGATCCTGATCAGCAGCCTGCTGCACGTTCAGTTCCTCGAACAGCGACGGCTCTTCCAGAGCGGCAGCGGCAGGTGCGTCCTGTACCGGTGCAGCCGGAGCGGCCTCGGCGGCCACGGGCTGCTGAACCGGGGTTTCCAGCTCCAGCGGCGCGGCGCGGTTTTCCTCGACGCTGACGGTCTGGCGCAGCGGGGCGGACATCGGGCGGCGCGGCACCGGCATGTCGGTGTTCACGTCGGTTGCGTCGATGCCGGTGGCCACGACGGAAACCCGCATCTTGCCTTCCATGCCGGTATCCAGGGTCGAGCCGACGATGATGTTGGCGTCCGGATCCACTTCCTCGCGAATGCGGTTGGCGGCCTCGTCCAGTTCAAACAGGGTCAGGTCGTGGCTGCCGGTGATGTTGATCAGCACGCCCTTGGCGCCCTTAAGGCTGATTTCGTCCAGCAGCGGGTTGGCAATCGCCTTCTCGGCGGCCTGGACCGCGCGGTCCTCGCCCTCGCCCTCGCCGGTGCCCATCATCGCCTTGCCCATCTCATCCATCACGGCGCGGACGTCAGCAAAGTCGAGGTTGATCAGGCCCGGACGGACCATCAGGTCGGTCACGCCTTTGACGCCCTGGTACAGCACATCATCGGCCATCGAGAACGCCTCGGTGAAGGTGGTCTTCTCGTTGGCAAGGCGGAACAGGTTCTGGTTCGGGATGATGATCAGGGTGTCGACGACCCTCTGCAGGGCTTCGACGCCGGCCTCGGCCTGGCGCATCCGCTTCAGGCCTTCGAACTGGAACGGCTTGGTGACAACACCCACGGTCAGCACGCCCAGTTCGCGGGCGGCCTGCGCGATGATCGGCGCAGCACCGGTGCCGGTGCCGCCGCCCATGCCCGCGGTGATAAAGCACATATGCGCGCCCGCCAGGTGATCGACGATCTGCTCGATGCTTTCCTCAGCCGCGGCAGAGCCCACCTGCGGGCGGGCGCCTGCGCCGAGACCTTCTGTGACCTTGATGCCCAGCTGCACCCGGCTCTTGGCCGAGCTTTGCTGCAGCGCCTGCGCGTCGGTATTGGCCACGACGAATTCGACGCCATCCAATTCCTTGGCGATCATGTTGTTGACGGCATTGCCGCCGGCGCCGCCGACACCGAACACGGTGATCTTCGGCTTCAACTCTTCATTCCCGGGCATCGAAAGGTTCAACGTCATGCTCATACCGCCTGTGTTACCTGCCCTTCCCGCAAAGGGCTTATTCCTGTCCTATTCACCATAATCTACCGCGGAGAGGGTGTTTCGTCATCCTAAAAAGCACGACGCGCCACAAAATAAGGCCTCATTCTAAGGCTAAAACCGCGGTATTTCGCCGTCCCTAGCAGATATTGCGGATTGAGCACAAGCCACACACAACAAAACCTGTCCGTCCGCAAAATCGCTTTGCAGAGGAGGTTGGCTCCAAGGTTTGGCTGGCCACTGCCCGGCCTGCTGAATCGCCGCGTTTGCCGCGGACGTTAACGGCAGACTAACGGGTCAGGAGGGCACTGTCACGCCCTCTTTGCCCGTTCCGGCTGAATTGATTTGACCGCCTGCGCCCGGATCTACCAGTTGTCGCGGAACCAGCGCACCGCACGGCCCAGGGTGCCCGCCGGGTGACGGCCAGCAGGCATCTCGAAGTCCCACCACTCGTCCTGCGGATGGGCGGCAAACAGGCACAAACCGACAGCCGAGGCAAAGCCCGGCCCGGTTGCCGACTGCGGCAGGCCATGGACCCGCAGCGGGCGGCCCAGGCGCACCTGCTGGCCGAGGATGCGGCTTGCCAAGCCGTCCAGCCCCATGATCTGGCTGGAGCCGCCAGTCAGCACGATCTGCTGGCTGGGCAGGTATTCGAACCCGGCCGCATCCAGCCGCGCCCGCACCTCTTCCAGGATCTCCTCAACGCGGGGGCGCATGATGCCGATCAGCTCCGCCCGGCTGACGGTACGGCGGTCGTGCTCCCAGTCGCCGGTGTCGCCGCCGATGTCGATGATTTCGCGGTCGTCGGCGCCAGTGGCATGCACACCGCCGTTGAAGGTCTTGATCCGCTCTGCATTGGCCATCGGAATGCCCAGCCCCATCGAGATGTCGCTAGTGATGTGATCGCCGCCCAGACGCACCGCGTCGGCATAGATCATGTGTTTCTTCATGAAGATCGAGATCGAAGTGGCGCCCCCGCCCATGTCGATGCAGGCCGCGCCCAGCTCCTGCTCATCCTCGACCAGCGCCGAGAAGCCGGAGGCATAAGCCGAGGACGCAATCCCTGCCAACTCCAGGTCGCAGCGCTGGATGCAGCGCACCAGGTTCTGCACCGCGATGGCATCCACCGTCAGCATGTGCATGTCGACCGCAAGGGTCTGGCCCATCTGACCGCGCGGATCGCCGAGGCCGGAGCGGTTGTCGAGCGCAAAGTTCACCGGCTGCGCATGCAGCACTTCGCGGCCCGCGCCGTATTCCGGCACCTCGCAGGAGGCCAGCACCTGCGCCACCTCATGCTCGGAGACCACCTGCCCCTCAAGGTCAAGCTTGGCATCCAGCCCGTAAGAGCGCGGATTGGCGCCGGAGAAACAGGCGATCACGTGATCGACCCGCACCTCTGCCATCTTCTGCGCCGCCTGCACAGCGGTGCGGATGGCGCGCTCAGTCTCCTGCATGGCGTTGATCTCGCCGAACTGCACCCCGCGCGACCGCGTTGTTGCAGCGCCGATCACCCGGAACCCGGACTGCCCGGCCAAAGCGCCGATGGAGCCGTCCTCGCTAAGCCTGCCGGTGCCGTCAAAGCGCAGCACCAGGCAGGCGATCTTGGAGCTGCCCACGTCCAGAATGGCCACCACGCCGCGCTGCATCGCCTGACGCCGCATCTGCCGCATCGCCCGCTGCGATTGATATAGATCTGTCATGTTACTGCCCGCCCCCGTTCAACTGCCGGATCCGCCACCAGTTTTCCACTGAGTTCTCGGTCATCCGCACGGTGGGGCGCCCAGCCAGACGCATATCCACCGCTGCCACATCGCGTTCCAGCAAATCCTGTACTTCACTGACCGCCAGCACCCGCTCCAGCGCCCGCACCGGTTTTTCGGCCGGCAGCATGATCCGCTGCTTGCGGTCCAGCACCACATCCCAGCGCCGCTCACCAACCCGCACCAGCCCGCGCAGCCGCGGCCCCAGCGGTTTGGCCGCTGCAAACAGCCGAAGCGCCTGCGCCGCATGGTCTGCCGCCCCCTTGCCCGCAATCAGCGGCAGGTCCGGGTGCAGGCTGCGGCGGCCCAGCTCAGCCACGTGAATGCCGTTTTCGTCCAGCAGCGCCAGCCCCTCGCGGCTGCGCCAGATCAGCGCCGGCTCGCGCTCCTCGACATCGACCTGCAGGATGCCGCCGGGGCGGATCCTGACGCTGGCGGTTTTCACCGGGTCCAGACCGGTGATCACATCGCGGATCTGTTCCAGGTCCAGGTCAAAGGAGCTGACCGGGAAATCCAGCGGCACCACCTCGCGGATGTCGCGCGCCACGCTGACGCCGGCCCCGTCCACCGCCATCACCTTGACCATGAATTCGGGCCGTTCCTGGATCGCGGCGCGGGCGTCAATGTAAAGCCCCACCAGCGTATCGCGCCGGGCCTCGTCCGCCAGATAGGCGCTGCCTGCCGCAAACACCAGGCAGAACGGCACCCCGAAGCGCAGGCCAAACCGGATGCCCGGCGTCAGCATCCAGCGCTGCAGGCGGTATTTCAGCCGCGACGGCGCCGGATCGCAACGCCCGTCCTCCGGCTTGCGGAACCAGCTGTTCAGCGGTTGCATGAGGCATCCTCCACCATCCAGGCGCAGAGCTGGCCAAAGGTCATGCCGCAATGGGCGGCCTGCTCCGGCGCCAGCGAGGTCGGCGTCATGCCGGGCTGAGTGTTTGTTTCGAGCAGAACAAGCCCGCTGGCACCGCGCGCCTCATCCCAGCGGAAATCGGTGCGGCTGACACCACGGCAGCCCAGCACCTCATGCGCCTTCAGGGCATACTCCAGGCACAGATCGAAGATCTCGCGCGGCAGGTCCGCGGGCAGCACATGGCGCGAGCCGCCGGGCTTGTACTTGGCGTCATAGTCATACCAGCCGTCAGTCAGGATGTCCGTGACCGTCAGCGCCCGGTCCCCGACCACAGTGGTGGTCAGCTCACGCCCCGGCGCATAGGTTTCCACCATCACCTCGGCCGGCATTTCCTCCGACAGCTGCGGCGGGCCGTTGGAGGCCTCATGCACGATATAGATGCCGACGCTGGAGCCCTCGTTGTTGGGCTTCACCACATAAGGCGGCGCCATCACATGGCCCGCGCTCACGTCATCCTTGGCAAACAGCCCGCTTTCGACCACCGGCAGTCCGGCGGCGCGGTAGACCTCCTTGGAGCGCTGCTTGTCCATTGCCAGCGCAGAGGCCAGCACCCCGGAATGGGTATAGGGGATCTGCAGCCATTCCAGCACGCCCTGGACGCAGCCGTCCTCGCCCCAGCGCCCGTGCAGCGCGTTGAACACCACATCCGGCTTCACATCCAAAAGGCGTGCGTGCAGATCGGCGCCCGCATCCACCTCGACAACCTCGAACCCCTCACCGCGCAAAGCGGCCGCGCATTCACGGCCGCTGGACAGCGATACCTCGCGTTCGGCTGACGGTCCGCCCATCAGCACCGCGACTTTCGGGAGTGCCCTGCTCGACTTACTCACCACGAAACGCCTCAATATACGCGGGGCTTTTTGCCCCTGTTTCTTGGGACCCGTTACAGGCCCGCCTTATTAATTTACGCCGGATTTTTTCCGGCTGATCTGTGCGGGGCTATACGCCCCTGAAACCGGCGGTGCCTTGCCGCCCGTGCCGCAACCTAACGCCCAAAATCTTACCGGCGCATTAACAGTGCCTTTACCACGGTTAAGATGTCCGCTTCCCGGACCTGCGTCAGGCCCTGCCCCGTCTCCAGCCGCCGGTGCAGAAGCCTTTGCCGGCGCTCAAGATTTCCGGTTATTCGGGAAGCGGATCACCTATCCGCATGATTTCCCACTCTAGCGTGATGCCGGAATCTTCGTAAACCTTTTTCCGCACATCTTCGCCCAGCCCCTCCAAATCTGCGGCAGTTGCGCCACCCGTATTGATCAGGAAGTTGGAATGCTTCTCGCTCATCTGCGCTCCGCCGCGCCGCGCGCCGCGCATGCCGGCGTTGTCAATCACCTTCCAGGCCTTGAGGTCGTGCACGTCGTCAGCGCGGCCCGTCGAGGAGAACCCCGCCGGGTTGCGGAAGGTGGAGCCTGCCGAGCGGTCGCGCGTCGGCTGGGTCTCGTCGCGCTTTTGCAGCTGCGCCGCCATCCGCGCATGCAGCTCCTCCGGCTCTCCCCTGGGGCCGCGCAGGGTGGCCGCGACCAGCACCGCACCCTCCGGGAAGGCGGTCTGGCGGTACTGAAAGTCCAGCTCCTGTGCCGCGATCTCGCGGATCTCCCCCTGGCGGGTGACGATGGTGGCCGACACGAACACATCCGCGGTGTAGCTGCCGTAGCAGCCCGCGTTCATCCGCACCGCGCCGCCGATGGAGCCGGGAATGGTGCGCAGGAAGGTCAGGTCGATCCCCGCATCCGCCGCGCGTTTGGCAACATGCGCATCCAGCGCCGCGGCACCCGCGGTCACTCTATCACCGTCTGTTTCAATGCCATTGAACCCGCGGCCCAGACGGATCACCACCGCCCGCATGCCGCCGTCGCGCACGATCAGGTTGGAGCCGACGCCCATCGGGAACACTTGAACGCCCGGGTCCAGCTGGCGCAGGAAATCTGCCAGGTCATCCACATCCGCAGGCTGAAACAGATAGTCAGCCGGGCCGCCGACCCGCAGCCAGGTCAGTTCCGCAAGCGGTTTCTGCCCAGTAAGGCGGCCACGCACCGCCGGAAGTATAGCTTGATCTTGCGCCGCCATCGCCGCTTCCGCCCCAAGTTCCATCCTATGAACGCGCATAGTCCGTAAAGAAGATGGCCGCGGAAATAAAGGGACAACGCAACCTCGCGGAAATCATGGATGTGATCAGCGAAACACTGCTTCTGCTCCAGCCAGACCAGCGTGGCCAGCCAGCCGGCCGCAGCCAATGCCGCCAGCCAATGCCGCCGGAACCGGCCGAGGTAATAAAAGCCAAGCAGCCACATCAGGCCAAAGGCCAGCCAAGTTGCAGAAACGGCGATCATTGCCTGCCTCCACCACCGGTGCGCGCACCGGCACCAAACGGGTTACACAAGATAGTCCCGCTTGGATATCAGGCGATCCGGAAGAAAAGATTAACATTCCTTCACCACTAGCCTTTTTGCGAAGGTTTAAAGGCCCAGCCTGCGCCTCACCCAGCGCCCGAAGTACAGCACCGGCCAGCGCAGCACCGACATCCCCGCCAAGAGCACCGCCAGCCCCCACCAGGGGCCGTTCTCATAGGTCACATAGCCCAGCAGCGGGATGCCCAGCGCAATCAGCAGATAGGCCCGCCGCCAGTGATTGTCGCGGCTGGGGATCATCGCCAGCACGTTTGCTGCCAGCGCCCAGACGGCGGCCAAGGTCAGCGAAAGGGTCATTCCCTCAGCGCCCCAGCCGGTCCGGCAGGCCGTTGGCCCAGGTGCTGATGGTGCCCGCCCCCAGGCAGACCACCATGTCGCCGGGGCGGGCCTGCTCGCGCACCAGGCGCTCCAGGTCATCCTCGCTCAGGATGGCGCGGGCGTGGCGGTGGCCGTGGCGGATCAGGCCCTCGACCAGATCATCGCGGCTGGCGCCCTCAATCGGCTCCTCGCCCGCAGCAAAGACCTCTGCGATGGCCACCACGTCGGCCTCGTTGAAGCAGGCGCAGAAATCGTCGAAAAGGTTGGACAGCCGCGAATAGCGGTGCGGCTGATGCACCGCGATCACCCGGCCCTCACTGGCCTGACGCGCCGCTTTCAGCACCGCGGCGATCTCCACCGGGTGGTGGCCGTAGTCGTCGATGATGGTGACGCCGTTCACTTCACCCACTTTGGTGAACCGGCGGTTGACGCCGCCAAAGGCCGCCAGGGCCTCGCGGATTTCAACACTGTTCATGCCCAGGTGCCGCGCCACCGCAACCGCAGACAGCGCGTTGGAGACGTTGTGGTCGCCCGGCATCGGCAGGGTGCAGCCCTCGATCACCCGGTCCTCGGCCTGCAGCACCACGTCGAAATGCGCGACGCCCGCCTTGTAGGTCAGGTTGACAGCCCGCACATCCGCCTGCGCATTGAAGCCATAGGTCACCACCCGGCGGTCGGAAATCCGGCCCACCAGCGCCTGAACCTCGGGGTGGTCGGTGCAGCAGACGGCGATGCCGTAGAACGGGATGTTGGAGACAAATTCCAGGAAGCCATCGCGCAAGCGGTCAAAGTCGCCCCAGTGCTCCATATGCTCCGGGTCGATATTGGTCACCACGGCGATGGTTGCGGGCAGCCGGTTGAACGAACCGTCGCTCTCATCAGCCTCGACAACCATCCATTCGCCCTGCCCCATCCGCGCGTTGGAGCCGTAGGCGTGAATGATGCCGCCGTTGACGATGGTCGGGTCGAAGCCGCCGGCCACCATCAGCTCTGCCATCATGGTGGTGGTCGTCGTCTTGCCATGGGTTCCTGCGATGGCGACGTTGGACTTGAGCCGCATCAGCTCTGCCAGCATGTCGGCCCGGCGCACCACCGGCAGGCCGCGCAGGCGCGCCTCGTCCAGTTCCGGGTTGCCCGGCTTGATCGCCGAGGAGATCACCACAACCGCGGCCTCCTCCAAATTCTCCGCCTTCTGGCCAGTGAAAATACGCGCGCCCAGCTTCTCCAGCCGCTGGGTGATCTTGGAGGATTTCAGATCCGAGCCCTGCACCATGTACCCGAGGTTCAAGAGCACCTCGGCGATGCCTGACATGCCGATGCCTCCGATACCCACGAAATGGATCGGGCCGACGTCGCCAGGCAGTTTGGTTGCGGGGTTCATACTATTATCCTTCCTCGGCCAGTTGCTCCACCAGTGCTGCCAGACGTTCGGCGGCATCGGGGACCCCGGCGCTCAGTGCAGCGGTTGCCATTTGCGCGGCAGCCTGCGGGTTACTCAGAATTGCGCCCATATGCTCTGCCAGAACCGGGATATCAAGGGCGCTTTCCGGGATCATCACTGCAGCATTGGCATCCACCAGCCCGCGGGCGTTGGCGGTCTGGTGGTCGCCTGCGGCGGCGGCAAAGGGGATCAGGATCGAGGGCCGCCCGATGATCGAGATATCGGCGACCGAGGAGGCGCCCGAGCGGGAGATCACCAGCTGCGCCTCCGACATGCGGGCGGGCACATCGGTGAAAAACGTCTGCACATCGGCGTTTATGCCGTGGTCCGCATAGAACGCGCTGACCCGCTGCAGGTCTTCTTCGCGCGCCTGATGCGACACGCGCAGGTGCCGGCGGATCTCCCCCGGCAGCGCCGCCACCGCGGCAGGCACCACGTCAGACAGGATGCGCGCACCCTGGCTGCCGCCCATGACCAGCAGCGACATCGGGTAATCCCCCGGCGGAATATAGCCGGCGCCTGCCCGCTCCTTCACTGCGCTGCGGACCGGGTTGCCCACATGCTCATGCGCGACGCCTTCGGGCAGCGTGGTCGGCCAGGTGCCGCAGGCGACGCCCGCGACGCGGGTGGCAAAGATCTGATTGACGCGGCCCAGCACCCCGTTCTGTTCATGAATCATCCGCGGCAGCTTCAGCAGCGTTGCAGCCCCCAGCGCCGGGATCGACGGATAGCCGCCAAAGCCGATCACCGCATCGGGGCGGTCACTGCGCATCTGCATCGCCATCGAAAGCACACCGCCGGCAATCTTCGGCGCTACCAGCGCCTTGGCCAGCAGCCCGCCGCGGGCATAGGTGGCAGAAGACACCTGGGAGATTTCCACCGCGCTGGGAAAGGACGCTGTGTAGCGCGCGCCGCGCGCATCCGTCGACAGTTTCACCCGCCAGCCGCGCGCCAGCATCATCTCGGCCAGCGCCTGTGCAGGAAACATATGGCCGCCGGTTCCGCCGGCAGCCATCAAAAGCATTTTCTGTGCCATCGCAGCTGGTCTCTTTTCTTATCTCGTCAGCGGCCGCGGCCGTTCAGGTAATCGGCAATCCCGCCCTGCGGGCGCGTCCGGGTAAAGGCCAGGAGCATACCCACCGCGATCCCGGTGGCAATCAGCGAAGATCCGCCATAGCTGACAAACGGCAAAGTCATGCCTTTGGCGGGCAAAAGCCGCACCGCAACCCCCATGTTGATCATCGCCTGAACGCCGAACATGCACACAAGGCCGGTGCCCGCGAGGCGGATGAAGGTATCGCGTTCGCGCATCAGCCGGAACAGCGATCGCACCACGATAGAGGCGTAAAGCGCGATCAGAACCGCCACCAGCACCAGCCCGTATTCCTCTGCGGCAACGGCGACGATGAAATCGGTGTGGGCATCGGGCAGCGACCATTTCACCTGCCCCTCGCCGACGCCGACCCCGAACAGCCCGCCCTCGCGGATGGCGTTGGTGGCATAGCCGAGCTGGGTGGTGGGGTCGACATCCGGGTTCAAAAAACCGTCGATGCGGCGGGCGAAGTGCTCGGAGCTGTTATAGGCAAACACGCCGCCCATCACGACCACCGCGGCCATGCAGACAAGAAGCAGCATCGGTGCGCCGGCGACAAAATACATCACCCCCCAGCCAAACAGGATCAGGCTCGCCTGGCCGAAATCCGGCTGCAAAACCAGCATCATCACCACCATCATGCACAGCGCGAAGGACATCAGCGTGCCCGGCGGGCCGTTGATCTGCTGGCTGGCAGCGATCATCCAGGCCGCGACCACGATGAACCCAGGCTTCAGGAATTCCGAGGGCTGCAGCGAGGCAAAGCCAAGCGAGTACCAGCGCACCGCACCCTTGCCGAAATCGGTGCCGAAGATCGGCAGGAAGGCCAGCGCCACAAAGGCCACCGCAAAGCCGACCACCGCCAGCCGCCGCACCAGCGTGGGCGACATCACCGAGGTCATCAGCATCGCCGCCAGCGCCGTCAGGCCAAAAACCGCCTGCCGCTGCACATAGTGGAAATTGCCGAACCCGTTCCTTTCCGCCAGCGGAACTGAGGCCGCCAGCCCCAGCAGGAGCCCGATCACGAACAGCATCAGGATGCAGGACATCGTCCATTTATCCAGCGTCCGCCACCACTTGGGAAGAATCGGCTCACCAGCCTGCACGGGAACCGCGCCATAGACCATCTCAGTCATGGGAATACCGCCACTATATGCCTCGTTCCGCCCCATTTTTCGGGGTCTCACAGAAACTGTAACGAAACGTGAGCCGCGGCGCCAGAAAAAGAACACAGTTCGGCGAGAATCCACCGCCCGCCCGGCGGGCCATCTTGACAGGCAGGAAGCTGCCCGCGTGACGGCGGCCTTCCGCCGGACCGCCCCCGCCGGCCTGCCCCTTGCGCCGCCGCCGGTTCCGTGGTGGATGCGCGCCATGCGGATAAACACCCTGATTCTCGGCGCCGGCGCGGCTGGCATGATGTGCGCGCGCCATGCGGGCGGCAGCACTTTGGTGATCGATCACGCCAAGGCGCCGGGCGAGAAGATCCGCATTTCCGGCGGCGGCCGCTGCAACTTCACCAATATGTACGCAGAGGCGAAGAACTACCTCTCCGCCAATCCGCATTTCTGCAAGTCGGCGCTGGCGCGCTATACCCAGTGGGATTTCATCGGACTGGTGGACCGCCACGGCATCGCCTGGCACGAGAAAACCCTGGGCCAGCTGTTCTGCGACGGCTCCGCCAAGCAGATCATTGCCATGCTGGTGGAGGAGATGCGGCAGGCCGGCGCGGACCTTTGGCTGCACACCTCTGTTGAGAGCGTCCAGCAGACCGCAGACGGCTATTCCGTCAAGCTCCTGCGCGAGGGCAAGCCGCAGACCGTCACCTGCCGCAACCTGGTGCTGGCCACCGGCGGCAAGTCGATCCCCAAGATGGGCGCCACCGGCCTCGCCTATGACCTCGCCCGCCAGTTCGGGCTGGAGGTCACGGACACCCGCGCAGGCCTGGTGCCCTTCACCTTCCCGGACGGGCGTTTCCAGCCGCTGGCCGGCACCGCCTTGCCCGCGCGTCTGTCAAACTCCCACGCCTCATTCGACGAGGCGCTGCTGTTCACCCACCGCGGCCTTTCCGGCCCCTCGGTTCTCCAGCTTTCCTCCTACTGGCGTGAGGGAGAAGAGATAACGGTGAACCTGATCCCGGAAACCCCGCTCTACGACCTCCTGCGCGAACAGCGTCAGGCAGAGGGCCGCCGCGATCTGACCACCGAACTCTCCCGCCATCTGCCGGGCAAGCTGGTGGATTTCCTCGCGCCCCAGCTGAACCTCAAGGGCCGCCTCGCGGACCAGTCCGACGCTGCGCTATCCGCGCTGTGTGAGGCACTGCAGAACTGGCATCTGCTGCCCGCCGGCACCGAGGGCTACCGCACCGCCGAAGTCACACTGGGCGGCATCTGCACCGGCGGCCTCTCTTCCAAGACCATGGAGGCCAAGGCCGCCCCCGGGCTTTATGCGATCGGCGAAGCGGTGGACGTGACCGGCTGGCTCGGCGGCTACAATTTCCAGTGGGCCTGGTCGTCAGGTTTCGCCGCCGGCACCGCCATCGCCGCCAGCACATGACGCCGGCTTGACTTTGGACGCGAGATTACCCATTTAGTTACCATGATAACATAAGTGGAGCCCATTATGACCAACGCCTTTCAACTTGTCGCAAGGATCACCCCGAAACCCGAGCACATGCAGGATGTCCGTCAAAGCCTGCTGGAGATTCTGGAGCCGACCCGCGCTGAGGTTGGCTGCCTGAAGTTCAGCTTGCTCGAATGCCGCGACGGCACTTGCTTCTACTTGGACGAAGAATGGGCCAGCGACGATGCCCTGGCAGCGCACTACGCGGCGGATTACATCACCCCGGTCTTCGCCAAATACGAAACCTGGCTGGCAAAGCCGGTGGAAATCCACAAGATGACCGCGCTGGCCTGACCCTCATGTTCTTCCTCAAGGAACTTCCATCGCAGCAGATGGTCGGCACTTACGCCGAAACCTACGGCACCGATCCTGCACATATCACCAGCGCGCTCTTGATGATGCGCCGTGCCAGCTTGCTGATCCGCAGGCTCGATGCCTATTTTGCCGCGCATGGCCTGTCGCAACTGCGTTTTCTGGTTCTGATCGTCATTGACCGGGAACCTGAACGCCAGTCTCTGACGCCAAATGAGATAGCCAGCCGCATTGACGTGTCAAAACCAGTCATGACACGCACCCTGCAATCCCTGCAGCAGGACGGGCTGATCAGCCTTGCGGCCAGCGAGACCGACAAGAGATCCAAAGAAGCCGCGCTGACAGCGGCGGGACGGCAGCAGCTGCAAGACGTCCTGCCCGGCTACTTCAAAATTCTGTCAGAGGAAATGGCCCACCCGCCCGCCGACGGGGACTGAACTTCCCGCCTGCTGCCAGGGGATTTTCTGCATGGGAGAGCCCGGAGCCCTCCGCCCTCACCTGCCAGACTTTACCCGGCCAGCTCCGCCACCTCTGCCAGCAGCCAGCTGCGGAAGGCGGCTATGGCCGGCGCGTCGCGGCGCGCCTCCGGGTAAACCAGCCAGACAGAGATATCATCCTCCGTCACCAGATCGAAGGGCTGCACCAGCGCGCCGCTGGCAATCAGGCCACGGGCATAGGCCGGTGTCAGCAGGCAGGCGCCCTGCCCCGCAAGGGCCGCCTGCACTTCCAGCATCTGG
The DNA here is from genome assembly GCF_025144465.1 of Leisingera sp. S132. Lineage (NCBI taxonomy): Bacteria > Pseudomonadati > Pseudomonadota > Alphaproteobacteria > Rhodobacterales > Roseobacteraceae > Leisingera > Leisingera sp. S132. Next base: position 1,099,784 of record NZ_CP083553.1, on the reverse strand, counting down.
GTGCCCAGGCTGTGCTGTTCGGCCGGCTTTGGCGGCGCCACGCCGGCCGCGCGGAACCACAAGGCCCAGGCCGGGTCCCCGGCATCCACCCGCGGCACCCGCAGCAGGTCGGCGGGCTGCTCAATGGGGCCATAGGCTTCCATCAGCGCAGGCGTCATCAGCGGCGTATAACTGCCGCGGATCAGAAGGTCCGCCGCCAGCCCCGGCCAGCTGCCGCGCCCGGCCCGGATCGCCACGGTGGCCTCCCCCGCCAGCAAGTCCGCCACCCGCGGATTGACGTCCACCCGGGTGGTGATGCCAGGGTGCGCCACCTGAAACTGCCCCAGCCGCGGCGCCAGAATGAAGGCGGCAAAACTGGTGAGGGTGCTGATCACCAGCTCCTCGCCGCCGCCGCGCAGATCCGCCCAGCCTTGGCGCAAAAGATTCAGCGCCTCGGTGGCGTGGCGCTGCAAGGCCTCTCCCGCCGCGGTTGGGGCCACCCCGCGCGGCAGCCGCCGGAACAGAGGCTGGCCCGCCCGGTCCTCCAGCAGCCTGATCTGATAGCTGACCGCGGCTTGCGTCATCGCCAGTTCCTCAGCCGCGCGGCTGAAACTGCCCAGCCGGGCCGCGGCCTCAAAGACGCGCACCGCCGGCAGCGGCGGAAGGGGGTTCACAGAGCGATCCATCAATACAGCTTATACCAGCTCCGCCGAGATTCAATTGGTCATTGACGGGGTAAGCGGCCACATCTTGTTCAGACAGAACAAGGATCAGGCCCATGGCTGAAATGCTTTCACAAATGAACCTTTGGCACGTTATCAGCAGAACTTTTGCTTCGCCCCCGCGCGAGAACGCCCCCGCCAGCCAGGCTGCCGACCAGCAGCTCGCCCGCAGGCGGCTGAGCCACCTGCCGGAGCATCTGTTGCGCGATATCGGTCTTTGACACGGCTGCAGGCAGCCGGATGCGGGTGTTCGGACCTGTCAGATGCCGGCACCCGCTCGGCCGCCGCCATTCACTCTTCGATGAACACCTTGTTGTTCGGGGTCACACCGCGGGTATAGGTGCAGAAGGTGTCATGCGCCTCGGGCGTGGTGGTGTGGATCTTGATATTGGTGATCACCTCGACTGCGCCGAACTCCAGGCAGGCTTTCTCCGCCTGCTTGACGATCTCCAGCAGGTGATCCAGCTCTCCCTTCATGGTGGTTTCCATCGCCCCCACCTGAAACGGCACGCCTGCGGATTTCACCACGGCAATCGCCGCGTCCACCGCCTCGAAATTGTTGCCCTCACGCAGCCGCGGGATGACCTGAAAGGCCAGCATCACGGTGTTTGCGGTTTCAGTGCCTGCAGTCATGCCTGTCTCCTCCTGCGGCTCAGCCCAGCCGCGTCTTCACCTCGGCGGCGAAGTCATCTCCGCGCTGCTCGAAGTTGTCGTACTGGTCAAAGCTTGCGGCGGCCGGCGCCAGCAGCACCGTATCGCCCGGCTGCGCCTCCGCCATGGCGCGTTCCACAGCGGCTGCCATGGTGGTGCAGACCTCGGCCTCGACGTCCAGCTGCAGCGCGAACCCCGCCGCCTCGCGGCCGATCACATAGGCCTTCCGCACATTGCCGGTCTGCCCCTTCAACGCGTCCAGCCCGCCGTCCTTCTCCAGCCCGCCGCAGATCCAGCGGATGTTCTTGAACGCGCTCAGCGCCTTTACAGCGCTGTCCAGGTTGGTGGCCTTGCTGTCATTCACATAGCGCACGCCATCCGCCTCAGCGATGGTCTGGCTGCGGTGCGGCAGGCCGGGGAATGTGGCCATCGCCTCGCCGATCAGCCGCGGCGCCAGCCCCAGGGTGCGCGCAGCCGCATAGGCCGCGCAGGCATTCTGGTGATTGTGCGCGCCCGGCAGGCCCATCATCTCCCGCAAGTCGATGGAGGCCGCCTGCCGCCCCTTGCGGTACTCGCTCAGAAACCCCTTCCTGGCAATGACCTGCCAGCCCGGCCCGGTCAGCTTGCGCGCCGAGGACACCCGGATCACCCGGTCATCCCCCAGCCCTTCGGACAGCTGGCCTGCCAGGAACAGCCCCTCGTCCTCGTCGATGCCAATGACAGCGCGGTCCGGCCCGCCCTCGGCAAACAGGCGGCGCTTGGCCGCAAAATAGCCGCCCATGCCGCCGTGCCGGTCCAGATGATCGGGGCTGAGGTTGGTGAACACCGCCACATCCGGCGTCAGCGCGCGCGCCAGTTCAGTCTGATAGCTCGACAGCTCCAGCACCACCACGCCGCCCTCGCCCGGCGGGTCGATGTCCAGCACACCGCGGCCGATATTGCCCGCCAGCTGGCTGTCGCGCCCCGCCTCCTGCAGGATGTGGTGCAGCAGCGCCACCGTGGTCGACTTGCCGTTGGACCCGGTGACCGCCACCACCCGCGGCGGCTGGTCGTACATCTGCCACTCCGCATCGGCAAAGGAGCGGAAGAACAGCCCGATGTCATTGTCCACCGGCACGCCACCCTCGATCGCGTCGCGGATAATCGGGTTCGGCTTGGGATAGAGATGCGGAATGCCGGGCGAGGTGATCAGCGCCGCCACATCGTCAAAAGCGCCGGATTTATGCAGGTCGCGGCAGGTGAAGCCTTCCGCCTCCGCCGCCTCGCGCGCCGCGGGGTTGTCGTCCCAGCAGATGGCCTCAGCCCCGCCTGCGCGCAAAGCCCGCGCCGTCGCCAGACCTGAGCGCCCCAGCCCCAGCACCGCCACTTGCGCGCCTTGATATCCTTTGACCGGGATCATCGCCTGCCCTCCCAAATGTCCGCCATTTGCGGCTTACCCTGTACAGAGGGAGGCAGGGAATGCAAGCGGGGCTAGGCCGCAGCCCCGGACGAGGTTTCGTCAAGCTCGTCGCGCGCTGCTTTGCAAACCTCATGATCCGCTCCCAGCGTTTCCTCAAGAAGGGACAGCGCCTGACGCAAATTGCGTTCTGCCTGCTGCGAGTGGCCTGTCTCCCGCAGCAATCGGGCATAGTTGCTCAGGCAAACCGCATATTCCGCACTCGTATCCAGGCCGGCCGAACGCAGCAGCTTTTGCGCGCGCCTGTAGGCATGCCCTGCCTCTCTCAGCTCTCCTGCCTCATGCAGCAAACCCGCATGATAGGATAGCGCTTGCGCATAATCCGCATCCTCCCGTTCCGGCTCCAACTCTTTGCGACTCAGCTCCAACAGGTCATCAAAGTAAGGCTTTGCATCCTCCTCTCTGCCCCGCTGATGCAGGACGGCCATCAAACTTCTCACAGCGCCGGAGTACAGAATGTCATCCTCGCCGCGCAGCTCCTTAACCGCCTGCACAGCCTCGCGACAAACCCGCTCCGCATCACCGTCGTCTTCGAGCTGCGATTTTACATTGGCCAGCGCGGTCAGACGGGACACATAATCATCGCTTTCCGTGCCTTGCTGGCTGGCTGTGATGTCCAGCGCTTGCGTATAGAGAGGCACGGCTTCCTCCAGCCGCCCGCTTTGCCAAAGCAAAAACGCCAGACTGTCCAGGCCATAGACATATTCATTTGCCTGCGCAGCGCCTTCTACCTCCAGAATTTCCAAAGCTTCCCGGAAGTTCTGTTCGGCCTTATCATGCTGCCCGCTGCGCTCCTGCAGACGTGCCAAGTTTGCCAGGCAACCGGCAAGCAGCCGGCCTGCTTCTGGCTCATTTTTGCTGACAGCCTCGCGCCCAGCTGCAACGGCTTGAAGATACTTCTGCTCCGCATTCTCCTGCTGATCGTTTACGCTCAATCTAAAGGCACTGGCACTCAAATCACCGCAGAGGCCGGAGTACTCAGATTCAGAATTTTGCTCATCCAACTTACCCCGGGTCCAAAATTTCTTTCCCAGCAAAGCCATCGGCCAGATAAAACAACCAATTAATCCGAGGGCGACAGCCCAGAAGACCAAGTTGTTAACTACAATAGAGACCACGTATTCATTCCTCAAAATAATCAGACCTGACGCCAAGCTTCACCCAAAGGTTGTTCACCCCAATACCAGATCACAGACAAGTTGAAAGCCCTGCCTTCTCCACAAAGGGCAGCGCACGGACCGAGGGGTGGGCGTGAAGCGCACTCCCCGTGGGGTCGGTTCGGGCGCTGCCCGGCGTGCCGCCGGGCGAAACATTTTGACTAGGTGTTGCGCACCCACCGTACGCTGCCCTCACTACATCTTCACCTGGCCGGGTTACGGTCTATCCGTTGCAACGGGAAGACCAGGAGACCAGCCCCCCTCAGACCACCTCTTCATTGGGTGCAGGGCGGGCCCGCACAGGCCGACAGACGGGCACAGCCCCTTGGCAAGGGCTGTCCGATGCTCCGCCCCTCCGGCGGCGCCGCCTTCTTCCTCAAGGACAAACCGCCCGACGCAGCAGCCCCGGGCGGTTCCATCAAAAAGAGAGTTCAAACTGCCCCGCCGATGAAACGGCGCGGCAGCCAAACCACGTGTGTTACCGCACCTTTAGCGTCGCCAGACCGATCATCGCCAGGATCAGCGAGATGATCCAGAAGCGGATCACGATCTGCGGCTCGGCCCAGCCTTTCTTCTCGTAGTGGTGATGGATCGGCGCCATCAGGAAGACCCGCCGCCCGGTGCGCTTGAAGTAGAGGACCTGAATGATTACCGACAGCGCCTCGACCACGAACAGGCCGCCGACGATGGCCAGCACCAGCTCGTGCTTGGTGGCAATGGCGATGGCGCCCAGCGCGCCGCCCAGGGCCAGCGAGCCGGTGTCGCCCATGAACACCGCCGCCGGCGGCGCGTTGTACCAAAGGAAGCCGAGGCCTGCGCCGAACAGCGCCGCGCAGAAGATCAGGATCTCGCCGGTGCCGGGCACGTAATGCACGTCCAGGTATTCGGTGAAGTCGACCCGCCCCACCGCATAGGCGATGACGCCCAGGGTGCCGGCCGCAATCATCACCGGCATGATCGCAAGGCCATCCAGGCCGTCAGTCAGGTTCACCGCATTGGCAGCCCCCACCACCACGCAGATCGAGAACGGCACATAGAAGATACCAAGGTTGATCAGCGTGTCCTTGAACACCGGCAGCGCCAGCTGGTTCTGCAAGGGCGCCGGATGATAGGCCGCAGCCCAGAGCGCCGCGATCACCGCGATCATGATCCCCAGCGCCAGCCGAACCTTGCCGGGCACACCCTTGGTGTTCTGCTTGGACACCTTGGCGTAATCATCGGCAAAACCGATGAGGCCGTAGGCCAGTGTCACAAACAGCACCAGCCAGACAAAGGGATTGTCCCAGCGCGCCCACATCAGGGTTGCGGTCAAGAGCGCACCGACCACCAGGAGGCCGCCCATGGTGGGCGTGCCCGCCTTGGAGAAATGCCCCTCCGGCCCGTCATCGCGGATCGGCTGGCCCTTGCCCTGCTTGCGGCGCAGCACATTGATCAGCGGCTTGCCGAACAGAAAGCCGAAAATCAGCGCGGTCATGAAGGCGCCGCCTGCACGGAAGGTGATATAGCGGAAGAGGTTGAAAACATCCCCCCCGTCCGACAAAGCGGTCAGCCAATAGAGCATCTGGGCCCTTCCCTCGTTCTATTACGCGTTTTCTTGTGTGGGGGTGGAGTGACCCATTTCGCGGATGCCGTCAACAATCCTGGCCAGTGCCATGCTGAGCGATCCCTTGGCCAGCACGATGTCGCCGCCTTTGATTTCCTCCGCCAGGCCCGGCACCGCCTCGGCGCTGGTCTGATACCAGCCGCCGCGTTTCTCCTCCGGCAAGGCATTATGCAGCGCCTGCATCAGCGGGCCGATGCAGTGAATCCTGTCGATGCCCTGTACCGCGTCCAGACCGGCCAGCCCGGCGTGCAGATGCACCTCCTGCGGGCCAAGCTCCTTCATGTCGCCAACATAGGCGATCCTGCGCCCCTGCCCCGGCGTGGCTGCCAGCACCGCCAGCGCCGCCGCCATTGAGGTCGGATTGGCGTTGTAGCTGTCGTCCAGCAGGGTGATGGCGCCGCTCTCCAGCCGGACCGTCTCGCGCACACCACGGCCCTTGACCGGCGACCACAGGGCGAGGCTTTCCACGGCTTTAACCGGGTCGGCTCCCAACGCTTCGACACAGGCCAGCGCGCCCAGCGCATTCATCGCGAAATGGGCGCCAAGGGATTGAATATGCAGCTCAACATCCCGGCCGCTTGCGGTGGCACGGGCAACGGTCTCCTCACCTTCAATCCCAGCGGAATGCAGGGTGTAATCCTTGGCGCTCTCGCCAAACCAGCGCGCAATTGCGCCCAGACCCGCGGCCACGTCCCTCAGTACATGGGCCTCGGCAATGTCGGCGTTCAGCACCGCCGTGCCGCCGGGCTCCAGCCCCTCCATGATCGCGGCCTTCTCAGCCGCGATGCCCTCGACGTTGTCAAAGGCTTCCAAATGCACCGCCGCCACCGTCGTCACCATCGCCACATGCGGGCGCGCCTGTTTTGCCAGCGGCGCGATTTCGCCGGGGTGGTTCATGCCGATCTCGATCACCGCGTATTCGGTGTCACGCGGCATCCGCGCCAGCGTCAGCGGCACGCCCCAGTGGTTGTTGTAGCTGGCAACGGCCGCATGGGTGCGGCCCTGGTCCGACAGCATCCGCGCCAGCATTTCCTTGGTTGAGGTCTTGCCGACCGAACCGGTCACCGCGACGACCTTGGCCTGTGTGCGGGCGCGCGCCGCCCGGCCCAGGGCCTCAAGCCCCGACTGCACGTCCTCGACGATCAAGAGCGGCGCATCCGCTGGCACCCCTTCCGGAATGCGCGAAACCAGCGCGGCACCTGCGCCCTTCTCCAGCGCCTGCGCCACGAAGTCATGGCCGTCGCGGGCGGCCTTCAGGGCCACGAACATATCGCCGGGCTCGATGGTGCGGGTGTCGATCGACAGGCCGGAGACGACCCAATCGCCTTGCGCCCGCCCGCCGGTGGCGGCGGCAGCCTCATCTGCGGTCCAAAGGCTCATGCGATCCTCCCGTCCAGTGCTGCCACGGCAATGCTGGCCTGCTCCACGTCATCAAACGGCAGCACCGTGTCGCCCACGGTCTGGCCGGTCTCATGGCCCTTGCCGCAGACGATCAGCGCATCGCCGGCCTGCAGCATATCCGCGCCGCGCAGGATCGCCTCGGCGCGGTCGCCGATCTCGATACAGTCCGGTGCGCCGCCCTTGACCGCGGCGCGGATGATGGCAGGGTCTTCGCTCCGGGGGTTGTCGTCGGTGACGATCACGACGTCTGCATTCTCATGCGCCGCCTGCCCCATCAGGGGCCGCTTGGTGGTGTCGCGGTCGCCGCCGGCGCCCACAATGGCAATCAGCCGGCCCAGCACATGCGGGCGCAGGGCCTTGATGGCGCTGGCAACGGCATCGGGCGTATGGGCGTAGTCGACAAACACGGCAGAGCCATTGTCGCGCGACGCCGCCAGCTGCATCCGCCCGCGCACGGTGGTCAGATGCGGCAGGGCCTCAAACACCCGCTCCGGATCCTCGCCGCCGGCAATCACCAGCCCGCAAGCCAGCAGAACGTTTTCCGCCTGGAAGCCGCCGATGAGGTTCAGCCGCACCTGGTACGGTTTGTCATGCCAGGAGAACCGCACGTCCTGGCCGGTGCCATCATAGCGCATCCCCATCAGGTTCAGATCGCCCAGGCCGCGGCCCACGGAAATCACCTCCTGCCCGCGGCCGGCGGCCACCGCGCGCATCTCGGCGCCGCGGGGGTCGTTCATGTTGATGACGGCCACGCCCTCATCCGGCAGCACCCGGCGGAACAGGCCCGCCTTGGCGGCGAAATAGGCGTCGAATGTCTCGTGATAATCCAGGTGGTCCTGGGTGAAATTGGTGAAACCGGCGGCGGCCAGCTGCACCCCGTCCAGACGGCGCTGGTCCAGACCGTGGGAGGAGGCCTCCATCGCAGCATGTGTCACACCCGCCTCTGCCGCTGCTGCCAGCGCGCGGTGCAGGGTAATGGGTTCCGGCGTGGTATGGGCCAGCGGATAGCTCCAGGCACCTTCGATGCCGGTGGTGCCCATGTTGACGGCCTCATGGCCCAGCTCGGTCCAGATCTGGCGCACGAAGGTCGCCACGGAAGTCTTGCCGTTGGTGCCGGTGACCGCGACCACGGTCTGCGGCTGGCCGCCGAACCACAAGGCCGCGGCATAGGCCAGCGTCTGGCGCGGGTCCTCGACCACCACCAGGGCGGCGTGGCTTTCGTCCAGCACCTTGGCGGCAATGCCTGCGCCTGCGGCGTCGGTCAGGATCGCGGCGGCGCCCTTCTCCAGCGCGCCGGGAATGAATTTGGCGCCATGCACCTGGCTGCCCGGAAGGGCGGCAAACAGGAAGCCTTCGCGCACTTCGCGGCTGTCCACCGCAAGTCCGGAAATCTGCGGGTCAGCGCCGCCGCGGGCGGTCAGCCCCAATTGGCTCAGAGGCTGGTCTGGTCTGCTGCTGCTCATGGCGGCCCTCACCTGTGTCAGTTCGAGGTGAGGGTTATACCAGTCACCTCTGCGGGTTCAACTTGCGGACGCAGGCCCAGCAAGGGTGCCACGCGCCCGATCATCTCAGCCGCCACCGGGGTTGCGGTCCAGCCTGCGGTGCGGCGCTCTTCGCCATGGGCAATAATCGAGGGTTCGTCCAGCGTCACGATCAGCACATACTTGGGGTCATGTGCCGGGAAAATAGAGGCAAAAGTGGCGATAACCTTGTCATCGTAATAACCGCCGCGGGGCTTGGGCTTGTCCGCGGTGCCGGTCTTGCCGCCTACCTGATAGCCCTCGACCTCGGCAAATGACGCGGTGCCTTCGCTGACCACCTTGCGCAACATATTGCGCGCGGCGGCGGCGGAGGCCTCACTCATCACCCGCGGACCCAGCTGCGGCGCGGTCTGTTTCAGAATCGTCGGCGCCACGTAGCGGCCGCCGTTGGCCACTGCCGCGTAGCCCGCCGCCAGGTGCATCGGCGTGGTGGAGATGCCATGGCCATAGGAGATGGTCATCGCCGACAGCTCTGACCAGTTGGCGGGCAGCAGCGGCTTGCCGCCTGCGGCCTCGGAAATCTCGAACGGGGTCGGCTCCAGCATGCCAAGGGTGTCGAGGAAGCTTTTCTGCCGCTCCACCCCGATCTGCTGCGCCAGCCGCGCGGTGCCGATGTTGGAGGATTTGACGATAATTTTAGTTACCGACATTTCGTTTCCGTAGTTACGGAAATCGCGGATCGCAAAGCGGCCCCAGCGCAGCGGGCCGCGGGTGTCGATCACGGTGTCGGCGTTGACCAGCCCCAGGTCCATCGCCTGCGCAGCAGTGAAGATCTTGAAGGTGGAGCCAAGCTCATACACCCCCTGAACCGCACGGTTGAACAGCGGGCTGTCGGAGGGGTCAAAGCCTGAGGTCGGCGGGCGCGGCCGGTCGTTGGGATCAAAATCCGGGAAAGAGACCACCGAGATTACCTCGCCCGTGTCGGCGTCCATCAGGATCGAGGTGGCGCCCTTGGCGTTCATCAGCTTCATGCCGCCGTAAAGCACCTGTTCCGCCGCCGCCTGCACGGTGAGATCGAGCGACAGCTGCAGCGGTTTGCCCGCATTGGCCGGGTCGCGCAGGTAGTCGTCGAACTGGCGCTCGACACCGGCGACGCCGATCACCTCGGCCGCGTTCACGCCTTCCTTGCCGAAGCCAGCGCCGCCCAGAACATGGGCGGCCAGGCTCCCGTTGGGGTAGAGCCGCATCTCGCGCGGGCCGAACATCAGGCCGGGATCGCCGATGTCATGCACCGCCTGAAGCTGCTCCGGGCTGATTTTCTTCTTCACCCACAGGAACTTGCGCTTTCCGGTGAAGTCCTTGATCAAGCGCTCGCGGTCGAGGTCCGGGAAGATCTCCACCAGTTTCTCCGCGGCGCCGACGGGGTCGATCATTTGCGGCGGCTGGGCGTAAAGGGAATGGGTCTCGAAGTTGGTGGCCAGCAGGCTGCCGTTGCGGTCGACGATATCGGCGCGCTGAGCGGCGATGGCAGCGCCGGGGACACTGGCCACGGGTTCGGCAGGCTCCGACACGGCAGTCATGCCCATCCGCGCGATGATGGCGCCAAAGGCACAGACAAAGAACAACCCCAGCACCAGAAGCCGCCCCTCGGCGCGCTGGCGGGCCTGCACCTGCATCTCATGGTGGCGCAGGCTGATGTTTTCCTCTTCGATCACATCCGGGTTTTCCCCGCTTGCGCGGGCGTGAAGGATGCGGGCCAGCGGGCGGAGCGGCGTGCGGATCATGGCTGGCTCCCGTCGGGGTTCTGGCCGGCATTGAGGCCGGAGACCTCAACCTCGTTTTCGATCTCCAGCTCCGGCGGCGCCGGGTAGGAGACCTCATCGACGCGGCCGAACTGGTCCGGGCGCAGCGGCAAAAGGCCGAGGCTGTCGAAGTTGATCTCTGCCAGCTCGCGCAGGCGCTGCGGGCGGTTGAGATAGGCCCATTCAGCGCGCAGCACGCTGAGACGCACCTGGGCAGCGCCGATTTCACGCTGCAGCGCACGGGTGTCTTTCAGCACCTGCTGGGTGGCGTAGTTTTCGCGGTAGGCCCAGAAGGCGAGGCCGAAGACGGCCAGGCAGGTTGCGGCATACAGCAAAGTCTTCATTTGCGCGCCTCTTTCAGCTGCGGCATTCCAAGTTCCTTGGCCGAGATTGGCCCCGGTGCGGCGTCCGTCCGGCGTCCGACCCGCAGGCGGGCGGAGCGGGAACGGGGGTTCTCGGCCAGCTCCTGATCGTCCGGGCCCACGGCCTTGCGGGTGACCAGTTCGAATTGCGAGGGTGTTTCCGCCTGCTCCGGCGCATAGCGGTTGGCGCGGCCGGTCTTGCCTGCACGGTGCTGGAAGAAGCGTTTGACCATGCGGTCCTCGACCGAGTGGAAGGTGACCACGGCCAGCAGGCCGCCGGGCTTCAGCGCCCGTTCAGCGGCCAGTAGGCCCTCGAACAGCTCGTCATATTCGGCGTTCACCGCGATGCGCAGCCCTTGGAAGCTGCGGGTCGCGGGGTGCGACTGGCCGGGCTTGGGGCGCGGCAGGCAGCTCTCGATGATGCCCGCGAGGCGCAGGGTGGTGGTGATCGGCTCGATCGCGCGTTCTTTGACAATCGCCTTGGCGATCCGGCGGCTGGCGCGCTCCTCGCCGTAGTGGAACAGGATGTCGGCGATCTGCGCCTCGCTCAGCTCTGCGATGAGGTCGGCGGCAGACGGGCCGGACTGCGACATCCGCATGTCCAGCGGACCGTCCTTCATAAAGGAGAAGCCGCGTTCGGCCAGATCCAGCTGCATAGAGGAGACGCCAAGGTCCAGCACCACACCGTCGAGGTCCTGGGCGTATTCATCCATGCGGGAGAAGACGCCGGACTGCAGGATCAGGCGGTCGCCGTACTCCCCCGCCCAGGGTTTAGCAAGTTCAAAGGCTAGTGGGTCACGGTCGACGCCGATGACCTGCTCTGCACCGGCTTCCAGCAGGCCGCGGGTATAGCCGCCGGCGCCGAAGGTTCCGTCAAGCCAGCGGCCCGAAACCGGCGCCACGGCTGCGAGCAGCGGGCGGAGAAGAACCGGAATGTGGGGACCATTGGCAGCTTGTTGGTCCTGGGTCATGTCTTAAGCGCCCCCGGCGCCGTCTAGGAATTCCATTGGATCGAAGCCTTCTGGCAGGTCGTCCATCCACTCTTCGGCCTGAGCCAGTTCTTCCTGCTCGTAGGTTTCCGGCTTCCAGATCTGGAAGGTGTCGCCTGCGGCGATGAAAAATGCCTCTGCCTCAAGGTCGATTTTCTGGCGCAGCTTGGCTGGCAGCACCAGGCGGCCGGTCTCGTCCACGTTGGTCGGGAAGGATTGGCCGTGGAACATGCGCTGCAGCATCTTGCGCTGCATTGAGCCGCGCGGGAGCTGGTCGATCTTGGCGTCGACCTCCTCGATCGCCTCTATAGTATAGCATTCAAGGAATTTGCGGCGCTGGTCGCCGTAGACGATCACCAGTTCGGGGTTCAGGCCGGGCTGCCAATTAGGGTCGGCGGCCTCCAGCACACGGCGAAAGGAGGCCGGTATCGACACCCGCCCCTTTGTATCCACCTTGTGGTGGCTTTCGCCTCTGAACCTGCGGCCCAATTTACCGTCCTTTTCGCGCGTCCCTCGCGTTAATCCGTCCCCCAGAATGAAAAGGGGCGGGTTGATCTGCTGCCACTGATCAACCCGCCGCCTTGGCCCGCTTTGCGGGATGTCCGACTGCACGCGCCACCTGGGGGGATGTCTGCTCGCCCGCGCGCCGGATCTCTTGGTTCGATGAAAGCGAAGGCCTGTATGAAACCTGCTTGTTTTGTTTTTGGCTCTGGGGTCGTTTGGCGCCCCGTCCCTCGTCTCATTCGATGAACAAGGGATACTATGGGAATTGATGGGCTAGCAACTGTTTTCTGCGGGAAAGTGTCGAATCCTTGACAGGGTTTCCGTGGAACCTCACAGGATTCGCGGCGCAATTTGGGCAAAACTCGGAACTTGTAGTGAATAAATCCAGCGCAAACACTAGATATAGATGCGAGTTGCAGGGGGAAATTTTTTCCCATAGTTTCCCGCGATTCCACAGATCCGGCAATTAGACAGCAAAAAGTTCCCTTAACGTTCTCACGCCAAAGCGGGCAGCAGTGCTGAAAGTGCTCCGTAAAGGCGTTTCAACACTCAGTGATTCGCAACTTCAAGGGGTGTTTTGCGGAGAGAGGGCCATGATTTCCCATGCCCCCCATGATTTCCCGCTGATCCCATGGTTTCCCAGCCAGCCCGCGGTTTCCCGGCCGTCCCATGAGTTCCCGCCCGGCGCAGCAAGTGCCATGCAGTCCCATTCCCCGCGCGCGCCCCATCTGCGCCAGCTTGACCGCGCGCAACGAGCCCGCTGCCCTCAACAGGAAATGGCCCGCCAGAACGGCGGGCCAGTCAGGACGCTTTTTCCGTGCGTGAATGCCTCAGGCCATGCCGCCGCCGATCAGGCCTTCGGCAATGCGGGCATAGGCCTGGGCCATCGGCCCCTCCCCTGCCGCAATGGGCGTGCCGCTGTCGCCGGCCAGGCGGGTTTCCAGATCAATCGGCAAGGCGCCCAGGAGCGGCAGGCCCAGGGCCTCTGCCTCAGCCGCGACGCCGCCGTGGCCAAAGATGTGATGCTCGCTGCCGCAATCGGGACAGGTGAAGAAGGACATATTCTCGATCAGCCCCAGCACAGGGGTCTTCAGAGTGTTAAACATGTCCAGCGCCTTGCGTGCGTCCAGCAGCGCCACATCCTGCGGGGTGGAAACCACGATGGCGCCGGACAGCTCCGCCTTGGTGCAGAGCGTCAGCTGCACATCGCCGGTGCCGGGCGGCAGGTCAACGATCAGCACGTCCAGTTCGCCCCAGTTCACCTGCCCCAGCATCTGCTGCAGCGCGCCCATCAGCATCGGGCCGCGCCAGACCACGGCCTTGGCGTCATCGACCATGAAGCCGATCGACATCAGGGTGACGCCATGGGCGTGCAGCGGCTCGATGATCTTGCCATCCGGGCTGGAAGGCCGTCCGCTGGCGCCCATCATCCGGGGCTGCGAGGGGCCGTAGATATCCGCATCCAAGAGGCCCACCTTACGGCCCTGGCGGGCCAGCGCCACGGCGAGGTTCGAGGACACGGTGGATTTGCCCACCCCGCCCTTGCCGGAGGCAACGGCCAGGATGCGCTTGACGCCCGCGGGCTTCAGCGGTTCGGCCTGCGGCTTCGGGTGGCCGCCGACCTTGAGGCTGGGCGCGGGCTGCTGGGGCGCGTGGGCCGTCAGCGCGGCGGAGACGGTTTCAACGCCGTCCAAAGACAGCACTGCGGCCTCGGCAGCCTTGCGCAGCGGTTCCATCAGTTTTGCGACCTCAGGGCTTGGCGCCTCGATCACAAAGCTTACCCTGCCGCCCTCGATGCGCAGGGCCCGCAGCATGTCGCGCGACACCAGAGTGCCGCCGTCCGGCAGCGCCAGCCGTTCCAGCACCGCGCGAATCTGTTCCTGTGTGACACTCATTGCTGCTCTCCTGCGTCAAATCCGGCCCATATATATGTGCACCCAGGCGCGCAGGGAACCCGGACTGCGCGTTTGCCGCATCTGCAAGGCGGCGGATGTGTCAATCCGCACCGGCAAGACCTATGCGCTGCACGCAGCGGCCTGCCCGGAAATTATACAGCTGCGCAACGGACTGCCGAAAATCTTGTCCAATTACAAAGGCCTACCCTGCGTCACCCATGCATATGCCGCATAGCAGCAATGACGAAGCGCGGGATTGTGCATCCGCAGCATATCCTTAAATTGTCATTCAAGAAATGCCACAGCGGCACACGACGAGACGGTTAGACGAAGGAACAGAACGATGGCAGCAGCACAACAGATCTCCGCGGTGAACTTTGCATCCCCGCTCGGCTTCCTGGATGGCCTGCTGGTGAAATTCGTCCGCTACCGCCTGTACCGCCAGACCGTGAATGAGCTGTCCGCGCTGACCGCCCGCGACCTGGCTGACCTGGGCCTGAACCGGTCCGAAATCAAGCGCGTCGCCTATCAGGCGGCCTACGAGAACAACTGATAGAGATCAGGCTCCTTCTCCTCCTCCCTTAGAAGAGCCTGTCTTCTGCGGCGGCATCCTCCTCCTCCCTGATGCCGCCGCACCCTATACCGGCCAAAAGCCGGGTTTGGATCACCGGGGTCTCCTCCTCCCTGATACCCGGTGTTTGACAGAACGGCGGTGCCCCTCCTCCTCCCTGGGCGCCGCCGTTTCTTGATTCCGGCACAGGTATTGCCGCACCCGGACCGGGCGGCTGACGGTTTTGAGCTATCCCCTGGCTGCATCTGCTGATTTGATCGCAGGCATAGGCATCAGTGATTTGCGGGACCGCGCCATGAAATTCATTCACCTCACCGATATCCACCTGATGGCGCCGGGCGTGCCGCTGAATGGCAGCGACCCGGCTGCGAATCTCAGCCGGGTGCTGGCGGATATCGCCGAATGGCACAGGGACGCCGCGTTCTGCGTGATTTCGGGCGATCTGGCGGACGAGGGCGATCCCGCGGCCTATGGCTGGCTGCAGGAGCAGCTGGCAGCCTTTCCGCTGCCTACTTTCCTGATGCTGGGCAATCACGACGTGCGGGAGAGCTTCCTGCAGGTCTTTGCGGATCACCCACGCGACGGCGGCGGCTATGTGCAGCACAGCCATGCGGCAGGCGGTGCGAAGTTCCTGTTCCTGGACACGCTGGCTGGCGGGCCGGACGTGCATGATGGCGAGCTGTGTGCAGAGCGGCTGGCCTGGCTGGAGGCAGAACTGGAAGCAGCAGGCGATGCGCCGGTGTTCCTGTTCCTGCACCATCCGCCGTTTGATATCGGCCTGCCTTATGTGGACGACATCAAGCTGCGCGATCCCGAGGCCTTTCACAGCAGCTTGCAGAAAGGCCGGAACATCCGCCATATCTTCTACGGCCATATTCACCGGATGACCTATGTGAACTGGCGCGGCTACAGCTTCACCTCGCTGCCCAGCACCAACCACCAGATCCCGCTGGTGCCGGAACGGGCGGGGACAGAATACTGCGTCGAGCCCGTGGCCTATGGTGTGGTGCAGGTGAGTGGTGATCAGGTCACCGTGCATTTCGACGCCTATCTGGACCGTCCCGGACAGGATACGGCCGGTTAAGTGGAGTTTTTCTGGATCCTGCTGGTTCTGCTATCGGCGGTCACCCATCCGCTGCGGGACCTGACACTGAAGGGCGTGGCGCATCCGGTGTCCTGCTACACCGGGGTATGCCTTAGCTGGGTGGTGTTTGCCGCTGTGCATATGGCGCTGGCAGGGCAGACCCCTGCCCTGCCAGCCGGGATCTGGGTGCTGGTTCTGGCCTCGGCACTGGGGCTGACGGTTTATTACTACGGCACTCTGTCGGCGCTACGGCGGGGAAACCTGTCGGCCTATTACCCGATCGTGCGCTCCTCGCCCTTGGCGATTGCGGCGTTCAGCTGGCTGGTGCTGGACCGCAGCTATACCGGTGCGGCGCTGCTGGGGATGGGGCTGATCATCTGGGCCGGGCTGATGATCCAGAAGGGCAAGGGGCGGCTGCTGGATGATCCGCGCGCCTTTGCCATGGCGGCGATGGCGATGCTGGGGTCGGCGGCCTATTCGATTTCAGATGCGGCAGCGATGAAAGGGGCAGCCAGCGCGCCGTTCCTGTTCTGGACCTATATCCTGGTGACGCTGGCCATGGGGGCTTTGCGCGCCTGGGAGGACCGGGAGCAGTCGGCGCCGCTGCTGGGCGTGGTGCGCGGCTGGGCGCAGAACCCCTGGCGCATCCTGTTTGCTGGCCTGTCGTCCTACCTGTCGTACCTGTTGATCCTGCGGGTGTTCCAGCTGGGCGCCGAGGCGGCGGCGGTGAGCGCGGTGCGGCAGGTGTCGATCCCGGTGTCGGTGATCCTGGCGGCGCTGGTGCTGAAGGAACCGCGCGGCCTCAGCCGCCTGGGCTGGGCGGTGCTGATTGCCATCGGCATTGCGATGATTGCGATGCGATAGGGCGGGTCACACAGATATCGAGCAGTTGCCTTTCTGATTGGGTGCACTTTGCCTAGCAGAGGAGTTCAGCTTCAGGCGGCCACGGCTTATCAACGGCACTCTCCCATAGGGCATTGAACTCTTGCTTCGAGATTTGAACAAGTCCCTGTTTGGAGAACCCAAGAAATGATCCGTGCACGAGAGATCTGAATTCCCGCGTCCTCAAATCCGGTCCTTCACGTTCGGCTAGCTTGATGCTGTTTCGAATGGCGGAACCGCTCGGGAACAATTCGATTGTACGAGTGACCACGTCGGTAAGTTCAATAACTTCATAGAAGATCCATGATGGCGCTCCAAGCGGCAGAGGCTCTTCGGGCCAACTGCACTTGAAGTACAAGGGTTCGGCGTCCATCAATCCCCTCCGGTCAAAACAGACAAAATGTAACTTTAGCACCGCCTCGGATGGGTCTCAAAACTCGACCTTCACCTAAAATGGTACATCGTCAGGAGCCGTAACGAACTTGGCAACCACCTTCTTGGGGCCGGCCTTCTCGAAATCAATTTCCAGCTTATCGCCCTCGATGCCGGTGATGGCGCCATAGCCGAACTTCTGGTGGAACACCCGCTCCCCCAGCGTGAAGCTGGAGGTGGCGGTGAGGTCGATCACCTGATGCTTGCTCTCCTTGGGCTGGGACATGCCGTACTGGCCCGCGCGGGCCTGCATCCGTTTCCAGCCGGGGGAGTTGTAGCCGTCGGCCTGCGCCACCTTTTCTTCGATGGAGGACCGCACCTGCCCCGC
This sequence comes from Leisingera sp. S132, assembly GCF_025144465.1. Taxonomy (NCBI): domain Bacteria; kingdom Pseudomonadati; phylum Pseudomonadota; class Alphaproteobacteria; order Rhodobacterales; family Roseobacteraceae; genus Leisingera; species Leisingera sp. S132. The sequence continues at coordinate 1,082,485 of NZ_CP083553.1, read as the reverse complement.
ACCCGGTGCGGCTGCGCCATAGCCGCCGCCGTAGAGGCCCGGCGGCGTCAGCACCTCGACATGTTCCTCCGGCAGTTCGTCAATGAACCGCGAGGGCAGCTGTGACTGCCATTGGCCGAACACCCGGCGGTTACCGGCAAAGGAGATGGTGCAGATTTCCTCTGCCCTTGTGATGCCGACGTAGGCCAGCCGGCGCTCCTCCTCCAGCCCCTTAAGGCCGCTTTCGTCCATCGAGCGCTGCGAGGGGAACAGCCCGTCCTCCCAGCCCGGCAGGAAAACGGCGGGGAACTCCAGGCCCTTGGCGGCGTGCAGGGTCATGATCGAGACCTTTTCATCCGCGTCCTGCTTGTCGTTGTCCATCACCAGGCTGACGTGCTCGAGGAAACCCTGCAGGTTCTCGAAAGACTCCAGCGCCTTCACCAGTTCCTTGAGGTTTTCCAGGCGCCCGGGCGAATCCGGATTTTTGTCGTTCTGCCACATGGCGGTGTAGCCCGATTCATCCAGGATGATCTCGGCCAGCTCCATGTGGGTGATGTCCGCGTCGCCGGCCATCCGGCCCCAGCGGGCGATGCCCTGGACCAGTTCGCGCAGGGCGCCGCCGCCCTTGCCCTTGATCTGGCCGCTTTCCACCGCCAGCCGTGCGCCCTCGACCAGCGAAACGCCGTTCTCGCGGGCAACCCGCTGGATGGTCTGCTGCGCCTTGTCGCCAAGGCCGCGCTTGGGGGTGTTGACGATGCGCTCAAACGCGAGGCCGTCATCGGGAGAGACCACGACGCGGAAGTAAGCCATGGCATCGCGGATCTCCATCCGCTCATAGAACCGCGGGCCGCCAATGACGCGGTACGGCAGGCCGATGGTCAGGAAGCGATCCTCGAACGCGCGCATCTGGTGCGAGGCGCGGACCAGGATGGCCATGCTGTTGAGACCGATGGGTGCCTGCCCGCGGGTGCCGCGCTGCATCGCCTCAATCTCTTCGCCGATCCAGCGGGCTTCTTCCTCGCCGTCCCAATGTCCGATCAGGCGAACCTTTTCACCGTCACCGGCATCGGTCCACAGCTCCTTGCCCAAGCGGCCGGCATTGCCGCGGATCACATTGGAGGCAGTGGCCAGAATGTGGCCGGTGGAACGGTAGTTCTGCTCCAGCCGCACCACCATGGCGCCGGGGAAGTCCTTCTCAAACCGCAGGATGTTGCCGACCTCGGCACCGCGCCAGCCGTAGATCGACTGGTCGTCATCGCCAACGCAGCAGACGTTCTTATGCGCACCCGCCAGAAGCCGCAGCCAAAGGTACTGGGCGACGTTGGTATCCTGGTATTCGTCCACCATGATGTATTTGAACCAGCGCTGGTACTGTTCCAGCACATCCGGGTGGTTCTGGAAGATCGTCACCATATGCAGGAGCAGGTCGCCGAAATCGACCGCGTTCAGCTCGCGCAGGCGGGTCTGGTACTGGGCGTAGAATTCGGTGCCGCGGCCATTATAGGCACTGGCATCCGCAGACGGCACCTTGTCCGGCGTCAGCGCGCGGTTCTTCCAGTCGTCGATGATATTGGCCAGCATCCGCGCAGGCCAGCGCTTGTCGTCGATGCCTGCGGCCTGGATCAGCTGTTTCAAGAGCCGGATCTGGTCGTCGGTGTCGAGAATGGTGAAATTTGATTTCAGCCCCGCCAGTTCCGCGTGGCGGCGCAGGAGCTTGACGCAGATCGAGTGGAAGGTGCCGAGCCAGGGCATCCCCTCGACCGCCTGGCCGAGCAGGCCGCCAACCCGTTCCTTCATCTCGCGGGCAGCCTTGTTGGTGAAGGTGACCGACAGGATCTCATTCGGGCGGGCGCGCCCGGTGCTGAGGAGATGCACAATGCGGGTGGTCAGCGCCTTGGTCTTGCCGGTGCCTGCGCCCGCCAGCATCAGCACCGGGCCGTCGAGGCATTCCACCGCCTCCCGCTGGGCGGGGTTCAGCGTGTCCAGATAGGGCATCACCCGCGCGCCCATGGCGCGGGACGACAGCGATGCGCCCTCAAAGGCGTCCATTTCGTCAAAACTGCTCATGGCCGTGATCCTAGCGTGATTCAGGCCCGGCGGAAAGAGGACGTTCACAGTCTGTTCACCACTCCAACCCCGGTATAGTCAGGCCCGGAAATGCTGCCTTGAATTGCATTTCAGGCATTCAGCACAAGCACCGGCGGGTTTCTTCATCTTATGTAAAGGCTGCCGCGCAATTCTTGTGCAAACACTGACTGCCCGAGGACTGTCATGACATACCGGCCGGACCGGAGAATATATTCCAAGCTCAAGACCCTTATTGCCCTGCCGCTGCTGCTGGCGGCGGCTGTCCTGTCTGCCTGGGCGGTCTATGCCGTGCCGCCGCCCGTGGTGGACCGGATGCTGGAGGCGGACCTGCGCAAACAGGCCGACACCTGGCGGCGTGCCGTGCTGCTGCATCTGACCAGCAGCGAAGATGCCTTTGTGCTGGGCGACCTGGACCTGCATGATGAAGAGTATCTGCGGCTGGTGCCGGAGACCTCTGACGTCTACCGGCTGAAGCTGTTCCAGGCGGATGGCACCATCTTCTGGTCGACCCGGCTCGAAAACATTGGCGAGCGCAACACCAAGCCGTATTTCCAGGCGGTTGTCGCCCAGGGCCTGACCTACTACAAGCACGAAGGAAAGCCCGCAACAGAGGTGGACGGGCTGAGGGTGCTGGTCAATGCCGACGGCTCCATCCCGCTGCGCGAAGTGGCCGAAGTTTACACCCCCGTCATCCATGACGGATACTTCATCGGCGCGATTGAGTTTTATTCCGACATCACCGATGTGCGGAACACCTTCATAACCCGGGTCCGCATCTCGCTGGCGCTGATTTCTGTGGTGGTGGTGGCGGCCATGACCATTGTCATGGTGGTTATCATGCGCACCAACCGCCGCAGCCTGCGCCAGATCGAGCGCCGCTCGGCCAAGGACCAGGAGATCATGGCGAACCAGCTGCAGCTGTCCCGCGAAGTGAAGCTGCTGGGGGAGCTGAACGAATGGCTGCAGTCCTGCCGGTCGCTGGAAGAGCTGTTTCACATGGTGTCGGAATTCATGAGCCATCTGCTGCCCGATTCGGAGGGCAGCATCTATGTGTTCTCCAATTCGCGCGATGTGCTGGTCGGCTGTTCCAGCTGGAACGGCGGCAGCCACAAGGACCAGATCCAGCCGGGCGAATGCTGGGGGCTGCGCCGCGGCCGCACCTATGAGTTCGGCGCCTCCGAAGTGGAGTTCACCTGCGAGCATGCGGAACCGCATGACGGGCGCCCCTATTTCTGCTTTCCGATTCTGGCGCATGGCGAGACGGTCGGCCTGATGCATCTGCGGGCACGGCCCAGCCGGGCTGCGGATTTCTCCAACTGCAAGAAGCTGGCGCAGATGTGCGCCGAACAGATCAGCATGGCGATTGCCAATGTGCGGATGCGCGATCAGCTGCACGACCAGTCGGTGCGCGATCCGCTGACCGGGCTGTTCAACCGCCGCCACATGACCGAGTCCCTGCGCAAGTTCGTCGGAGGCAGCCAAATCAGCGGAACCCCGCTGAGCGTGGTGTCGATCGACGTCGATCATTTCAAGAAATTCAACGACAACCACGGCCATGATGCCGGTGACATGGTGCTGCGTGCGGTTGGCACCGCGCTGGAACAGGCCTGTGACGGCGACGAGGTGGCCTGCCGGCCCGGCGGCGAAGAGTTCGCGCTGCTGCTGCCAAGGGTTGCCCCCCATGATGCGGTCACAAAGGCGGAATTGCTGCGCCAGGCGGTCGAAGACATCGTCGTGCGCTACGGCGAAAAGGCGCTGCCGCGGGTCACCATCTCGCTGGGGATTGCCCATTACCCGGTGCATGGCACCCTGCCGCAGGAGCTGCTGCGGGCCTCGGACGAGGCCCTGTATGAGGCAAAGGCGAAGGGCCGCAATCAGCTGTGCATTGCAACAGGCAACAGCGCCCTGCCGCGCGATCCCGCTGCCCAGCCGGAGCCAGCCGGCCCGGAAGAAAAGAAAGCCATCGCTCAAGACGAAAAAAGCAGAGCTCCGGAGACCGGGAAGAAAGGCGCCGCATAAGACGGCCGAACGCAGGGGCCGTGCTGTGCGCCTGCGCTTTTGCTTGCACATTTGCGGCCTCCGCGTACCAATGCGCAAATGGATCTGCATCAGACATATCCGGGCCTGGATGACCTGAAGCGCCGCGCCCGGCAGCGGCTGCCGGAATTTGTCTGGGAGTATCTGGTCAGCGGCACCGGTGCCGAGGCCGCCAAGGCGCAGAACCGGGCCGGGCTGGACCGGATCGGCATGCTGCCCTCGGTGCTGCACGGGCCGCTGGAGACGGACCTGTCCGTTGACCTGCTGGGCACACGGCACGCCTTCCCGTTCGGGATCGCTCCTGTCGGCATGTCGGGGCTGATCTGGCCGGATGCAGAGGGCATCCTGGCCCGCAGCGCCAGAACGGCGGGCATTCCCTATTGCCTGTCGACCGTGGCCAGCCAATCGCCTGAGGATCTGGCGCCGCATCTTGGGGCACATGCCTGGTTCCAGCTGTACCCGCCCAAGGATGAGGGCATCCGTGCCGACCTGCTGGCACGGGCACGGGATGCCGGGTTCCGCACCCTGGTGCTGACAGTGGATGTGCCGGTTGCCTCCCGCCGGGAACGGCAGACGCGCTCTGGCCTGACACAGCCGCCCCGGCTGACCCCGCGGCTTTTGGCGCAGATTGCAATGCGGCCTGCCTGGGCGCTGGGAATGGCGCAGCAGGGAATGCCGCACATGCGGACGCTGGACAAATACATCAGCGGCGAACAGGCCAACCTGCCGCCGACCGCGCATATCGGTTACCTGCTGCGGACCTCGCCGGACTGGGAATATGTGCACTGGCTGCGGCGCAACTGGGACGGGCCCTTGATCATCAAGGGGGTGCAGCGGGCCGCGGATGCGCAGCGGCTGCAGGAGGCAGGCGCCGATGCGATCTGGCTGTCGAACCACGGCGGCCGCCAATTCGACGGCTGCCCGCCCGCCATCAGCCTGCTGCCTGAGGTGCGGGATGCCGTGAGCGTGCCGGTGATTTTTGACAGCGGTATCGAGGGCGGGCTGGACGTTCTGCGGGCGCTGGCGCTGGGGGCGGACTTCATCATGCTGGGGCGCGCTTTCCATTATGCGCTGGCTGCCTTGGGAGAGGCCGGACCGGCGCATCTGATCAGCATCCTCGCCAGGGATCTGGAAGCCAACATGGGCCAGCTGGGCCTGCCCGGCCTGGCCGAAGCACGCGGTTTGCAAATCCGTCATCTGGGCTGACTGCGCGCCCCGCCGGCGCTTTTTGCGCGAAATCGCATGAATTGCGCCAAAATGACGCACACGCAGCGTCACTTTGCGCTGCGCCGCAACAAAAAAAGTTACAAAATCATGCTGCATGTGCAGAATTTCTGCAGAATCTGCAAATGTTAGCGCCAAGCAAGGCGGCGAGTTGCAAAGTCAGGATCCCCCAAAACCGCGGCCAGAAAGGAAAGGACAAGCCGCTTGAGAGCGCAATCATGCCGGAAATACCCAGAACTACTGTTGTGCGGTTCGATAATATCCGCCTAACACTGCACCAACTTGCACGGACCCCGAGGGTGACATGACCGACTTCAAAAAAATCCTGATTGCCAACCGTGGCGAGATCGCGATCCGCGTGATGCGCGCCGCCAACGAAATGGGCAAACGCACCGTCGCCGTCTATGCCGAGGAGGACAAGCTCGGCCTGCACCGGTTCAAGGCGGATGAAGCCTACCGGATCGGCGAAGGCATGGGGCCGGTTGCGGCGTACCTGTCGATCGACGAGATTATCCGCGTCGCCAAGGAAAGCGGCGCTGATGCGATCCACCCCGGTTACGGTCTGCTGTCGGAAAACCCGGATTTCGTGGACGCCTGCGCCCGCAACGGCATCACCTTCATCGGCCCCAAGGCGGAAACCATGCGCGCCCTTGGCGACAAGGCCAGCGCCCGCCGGGTTGCGATCGAGGCCGGCGTGCCGGTGATCCCGGCCACCGAAGTGCTGGGCGACGATATGGACGCGATCCGCAAGGAAGCGGCTGAGGTCGGCTATCCCCTGATGCTGAAAGCCTCCTGGGGTGGCGGCGGCCGCGGCATGCGTCCGATCCACGCCGAGAAGGAGCTGGAAGAGAAAGTGCTGGAAGGCCGCCGCGAGGCGGAAGCCGCATTCGGCAACGGCGAGGGTTATCTGGAGAAGATGATCACCCGCGCCCGCCACGTCGAGGTTCAGATCCTGGGCGACAAGCACGGTGAGATCTACCACCTGTATGAGCGGGACTGCTCGGTTCAGCGCCGCAACCAGAAAGTGGTTGAGCGCGCCCCTGCCCCGTACCTGAGCGAAGAACAGCGCGCCGAGCTGTGCGACCTGGGCCGCAAGATCTGCCAGCACGTGAACTATGAATGCGCGGGCACCGTCGAGTTCCTGATGGATATGAACGACGGCAAGTTCTACTTCATCGAAGTGAACCCGCGGGTGCAGGTGGAGCATACCGTGACCGAAGAGGTCACCGGCATCGACATCGTTCAGGCGCAGATCCTGATCGCCGAGGGCAAGACCATTGCCGAGGCGACCGGCAAATCCAGCCAGGGCGACATCCGCCTCAATGGCCATGCGCTGCAGACCCGCGTGACCACCGAGGATCCGCTGAACAACTTCATCCCGGACTACGGCCGCATCACCGCCTACCGTTCCGCCACCGGCATGGGCATCCGCCTGGACGGCGGCACCGCATACGCGGGCGGTGTGATCACCCGCTATTACGACTCGCTCTTGACCAAGGTGACCGCCTGGGCGCCGACGCCGGAAAAGGCGATTGCCCGCATGGACCGCGCGCTGCGCGAATTCCGGGTGCGTGGTGTTTCCACCAACATCGCCTTTGTCGAAAACCTGCTGAAGCACCCGACCTTCCTGTCGAATGAATACACCACCAAGTTCATCGACGAGACCCCGGACCTGTTCCAGTTCAAGAAGCGCCGCGACCGCGGCACCAAGGTGCTGACCTATATCGCGGACATCACCGTGAACGGCCACCCGGAGACCGAAGGCCGGGCGGCCCCCGCCGCCGACCTGAAGGAGCCGCGCGCACCGAAGGCGGACGTGGGCAACCTGCCCTATGGCACCCGCAACCTGCTGGAGCAGAAGGGCGCGCAAGCTGTCGCCGACTGGATGAAGGCGCAGCGCCAGCTCTTGCTGACCGACACCACAATGCGCGACGGCCACCAGTCGCTGCTGGCGACCCGGATGCGCTCGCTCGACATGATCAAGGTGGCGCCGGCCTATGCGCAGCACCTCAACCAGCTGTTCTCGGTTGAATGCTGGGGCGGTGCGACCTTTGACGTGGCCTACCGCTTCTTGCAGGAATGCCCCTGGCAGCGCCTGCGCGACCTGCGCGAGCGGATGCCGAACCTGATGACCCAAATGCTGCTGCGCGCCTCCAACGGCGTCGGCTACACCAACTATCCGGACAATGTGGTGCAGGAGTTCGTGCGCCAGGCAGCGACCACCGGTGTTGACGTGTTCCGCGTCTTCGACTCGCTGAACTGGGTCGAAAACATGCGCGTTGCCATGGACGCGGTGGTTGAAAGCGGCAAGGTCTGCGAAGGCACCATCTGCTACACCGGCGATATCCTGGACCCGAGCCGCGCTAAGTACGACCTCAAGTACTATGTCGGCATGGCGAAAGAGCTGGAAGCGGCCGGCGCCCACATCCTGGGCCTGAAGGACATGGCAGGCCTGTTGAAGCCTGCTGCTGCCCGACAGCTGGTCAAGGCTCTGAAGGAAGAGGTCGGCCTGCCCGTCCACTTCCACACCCATGACACGTCCGGCGTAGCCGGTGCCACCATCCTGGCGGCAGCGGATGCCGGCGTGGATGCGGTGGATGCGGCGATGGACGCTTTCAGTGGCGGCACCTCGCAGCCCTGCCTGGGTTCCATCGTCGAGGCGCTGCGCAACACCGACCGCGACACCGGCATCGATATCTCCAAGGTGCGCGAGATCTCCGGTTACTGGGAGCAGGTGCGGGCGCAGTATGCAGCGTTTGAGTCGGGCCTGCAGGCCCCGGCCTCCGAGGTCTACCTGCATGAGATGCCGGGCGGCCAGTTCACCAACCTGAAGGCGCAGGCGCGCAGCCTGGGGCTGGAAGAGAAATGGGCCGACGTGGCGCAGACCTATGCCGACGTGAACCAGATGTTCGGCGATATCGTGAAGGTGACTCCGTCGTCCAAGGTGGTTGGCGACATGGCGCTGATGATGGTCTCCCAGGGGCTGACCCGCGATGAGGTCGAGGATCCGAAGACCGATGTGGCCTTCCCCGACTCGGTCGTCGACATGATGCGCGGCAACCTGGGCCAGCCCCCGGGCGGCTTCCCGGAGGGCATCGTCACCAAGGTGCTGAAGGGTGAAGCGCCCAACACCGAGCGTCCCGGCGCGCATTTGGAGCCGGTGGACCTGGAAGCGGTCCGTGCGGATCTGTCCCAGCAGCTGGAAGGCTTCAGCGTCGATGACGAGGATCTGAACGGCTACCTGATGTACCCCAAGGTGTTCCTCGACTACATGGGCCGCCACCGCCAGTACGGCCCGGTGCGCACCCTGCCGACCAAGACCTTCTTCTATGGCATGGAGCCGGGTGAGGAGATCACCGCCGAGATCGATCCGGGCAAGACCCTGGAGATCCGCCTGCAGGCGATTTCCGAGACCGACGAGAAGGGCGAAGTGAAGGTCTTCTTCGAGCTGAACGGTCAGCCCCGCGTGATCCGGGTGCCGAACCGTCTGGTGAAAGCCTCGACCGAAGCCCGCGCCAAGGCGGAAGTCGGCAATCCCAACCATGTCGGCGCGCCGATGCCGGGTGTTGTGGCCTCGGTCGCGGTGCAGGTGGGCCAGCAGGTGCATGAAGGCGACATGCTGCTGACCATCGAAGCGATGAAGATGGAAACCGGCATCCATGCCGAGCGCGACGCGGTGGTCAAGGCCGTGCACGTTCAGGCCGGCGGCCAGATCGACGCCAAGGACTTGCTGGTCGAGCTGGAGTAAGCTGCAAGACTGAACTCAATGAAAGGCGTCCCGCCAGATGGCGGGGCGCCTTTTTTCCTTATCTCAGGCAGCAGAATCCGGCACGAATTCCGGCCCGTTTTCCGGCGCGGAAAACCGGCGCCGCCCGGCTCTGCCTGACGCCGAAAATCCTCGCAGGATTTTTGGCCGTTTCCCGCGCCGGGAAACGGTTTGCGCCGCTGTCACGCCTTGACGGCGGCTGGAGCCGGCAGGGTCACGGTTTCAACCTGCACTGGCTTGATTGCCTCGAGCTGCCCGGCCCAGCTGTCCGCCTGAGGTGTGCTGAGGTGATGATCACTGTGCACCAGAAGCCCCAGGGCTATCGCCCCCCCCAAGCTGGCGATCCGCAGGTAATCCTTGCACGGCATGGGCTCAATCTCCCCTGAAAACCTTCTTCGCTGCCAATCAAACGCGCGTCCTTTGGCGTTCCGTCGCTGCCAGTGCGGTTTTTTTCTCTTGCTGCCGAATTTCCTCTTGCAGCCTTGCCCCCAAGCCCCTATTTCACCGCTCACCGGATGGCAGCGCGGGCGTAGCTCAGGGGTAGAGCATTACCTTGCCAAGGTAAGGGTCGTGAGTTCGAATCTCATCGCCCGCTCCATCGGGAAACGGACAGGCCGCCCTCGGGGCGGCCTTTCGCTTTTCAGCATTTCCGCATAGTCTGGCCGGGTGCAGAAGACCTTGTGCGGAATCGCTTTACCGCATAGGAACAGAGCAAGAACGCGAACGGACAGGCAGAGCAGAATGCTGACATCGGTAGAACTATGCGCAGGTGCGGGCGGCCAGGCCCTCGGTCTCGAGGCGGCGGGCTTTGACCACACGGCGCTGGTTGAGATCGATAAGCACTGCTGCGCCACCCTGCGCCACAACCGCCCCGCGTGGAACGTGCTGGAAGAAGACGTGCGCAAGTTCAAGGACGTCGCGGGCGACTACAAAGGCATCGACCTCCTGGCCGGCGGCCTGCCCTGCCCGCCGTTTTCAGTCGCGGGCAAGCAGCTGGGCGAGAAGGACGAGCGCAACCTGTTCGATGATGCAATCGAGATTGTAGATTCGACCCGGCCTCGCGCGGTGATGATCGAAAACGTGCGCGGCTTTCTGGATGCGGTGTTTCATGACTACCGCGAGAAGCTGAAGAAACAGCTTTCGAAGCTGGGCTATGAAACCGATTGGCGGCTGCTGAATGCTTCCGACTTCGGTGTGCCGCAGCTGCGGCCGCGGGTGGCGATTGTTGCCCTGCGCCGCGAATTTGCAGGCCAGTTCAACTGGCCCGAGCCGCTGCCGCACAATCCGCCGACCGTGGGCGCGACCCTGATCGACCTGATGAAGGAGCGCGGCTGGCGCGGGGCCGATGACTGGGCTGCCAAGGCAGATGAGATCGCGCCAACGATTGTTGGCGGCTCCAAGAAGCACGGCGGGCCTGATTTGGGCCCGACCCGGGCGCGGCGCGCCTGGGCGGCGCTGGGGGTTGAGGGGCGCACCATTGCAAATGAGGCGCCAGATCCCTTCCACAACGACATGCCGCGCCTGACGGTGCGGATGGTCGCGCGCATTCAGGGCTTCCCGGATGCCTGGCACTTCACCGGCGCCAAGACCAATGCCTACCGGCAGGTCGGGAACGCCTTCCCGCCGCCAGTGGCAGAGGCCGTGGCACGTGAGTTGAAGGCGGCGATTGCCAAGCCGAAGCTGCATGCCGTGCGAGCCTAGCCCCACCGCTGCTCCGGCCGTCCCGCAAACCGCCGGGCAGGAGGTTTGCACTTGAAACAGAACATTCCCGACAGCTTGATCGGTTTCGGCCACCAGGATTTCAACGTCCTTATCCACCTTGAGATGGAGATCACCCAGCGCGCCGGCGGGCTGCTGGCGCTGGAGCATGACGTGGCCTTCATGCTGCGCGACTGCATAGACGATGTGATCATGACACCCAAGACCGGGCGGCGGTCATACGAAGAGCTGGAAAAGACCGAGAAGACCTATATCGGGACACGGGTGGAGATTGAACTGCGGGCCCTGCTGGGCCTGCGGAAGGGACGGCTGGACACCGTGATCCTGGGCCATGATGTCGACATCAAGCACACCATGGGCAGCAACTGGATGATCCCGACCGAAGCGGTGGGCAGCGCCTGCCTGCTGGTGGCCGCGGATGAGGCGCGGGCGCGCTGCTACCTGGGGCTGATCGTGGCCCGGCCCGAGTATCTGACCGCGGGGCAGAACAAGGATGCCAAGCGCAGCATCTCTGCCGAAGGTTTCAAACACATCCAGTGGCTGCTGAAGGACCACCCCTACCCGGCCAACTTCTGGCGCACTGCGGATGCGGATGCAGTCGAGGAGATATTCGGCTGCGGCACAGGCAACGCCCGCATGGCCACTCTGTTCCGGCTGATGCAGCGCCGCCCGATTCCCCGCGCCGCGGTAGAGGCGGTGGCGCAGCAGAAGGATTTCATGCGCCGCATCCGCGCTGACGGCGGCCATGGCACCCGCGACATTCTGGGGCGTGAGCAAATCGTGGTGCTGGAAGGGCGCAAGGATGCCCAGCTGATCAAGGCGCTGGAGCTGCTGCCATGCGCCGCAAGCGAGTTCATTTCCTGCCGGATTGAAACGGAGTACCATGCCCGCATGGCCGGACAATCAGGGCATCCCATCGCGTGGCCGACAAGCTGACACCAGAGCGGCGCAGCGCCAATATGGCCAAGATCCGCGCCAAGCACACCAAGCCGGAACTGCTGGTGCGGCGGATGGTGCATGGGATGGGCTTCCGCTACCGGCTGCACCGCAAGGACCTGCCGGGCAAGCCCGACCTGGTGTTCGGGCCGCGCCGCAAGGTGATCTTTGTGCATGGCTGCTTCTGGCACTTGCATGACTGCCGCGACGGGCGCATCCCGGCCAGCCGCCGCGACTACTGGGAACCGAAGCTGCACCGGAATGCGGAGCGCGACGCGGAACAACAGGCCGCCCTGCAGGCGGCGGGCTGGCAGGTTCTGACCATCTGGGAATGCGAGACCAAGGATCCTGCCGCCCTGAAAGACCGCCTCGCAGACTTCCTAAAAACGGCAGAATAATGCTTATCCACAGATACTTGCGAGGTTCCTAAAATTTCCTCTTGCGGCCCGTTTGGGAAAACCCTAAACACCGCTCACCGGATGGCAGCGCGGGCGTAGCTCAGGGGTAGAGCATTACCTTGCCAAGGTAAGGGTCGTGAGTTCGAATCTCATCGCCCGCTCCATTCGAAAGCGGAACAGGCCGTCCTTTGGGCGGCCTTTCGCTTTTCTTCACTGCGGCACAGGCGGCATTTTCTTCACTGAACTGTCATTTTCCGCTTGCGGGTTGCGCGCGGATTTCCTATTCACCGCGTCACCGGATGGCAGCGCGGGCGTAGCTCAGGGGTAGAGCATTACCTTGCCAAGGTAAGGGTCGTGAGTTCGAATCTCATCGCCCGCTCCATCGGGAAACGAAAAGGCCGCCCTCCGGGGCGGCCTTTCGCTTTTTCAAACGCCCCCGTGAAATTTGATCAAATTCCTTTGACGCGGGCTGAAAAACAGGCCAATGCTACTGCCAAACAATGCTCACGGGCAGATCATCGCAGGAGTATGGCCATGGCCCCAGTCATCTATCCCACCACCAATTTCACCGCGACCGAACAGCTGTGCCTGGACCGCGGCGAAGGCATCTATGTCTATGACACGGACGGTAACAAATACATCGAAGGGCTGGCGGGCCTGTGGTGCACCTCGCTGGGCTACAGCAACACCGAGGTGATGGATGCCATCACCGAGCAGCTGCACAAACTGCCGTTCACCCACACCTTTGGCGGCAAGACCCACAAGCCGATTATGGAGCTGGCCGAGAAACTGAAGGCGATGGTGCCGGTGGAGGACGCCTATATCTTCTTTGGCAACTCCGGCTCGGACGCCAATGACACCCACTACAAGATGCTGCGCTATTACTTCAACGCCATCGGCAAGCCGGAGAAGCGCAAGATCATCACCCGCGAACGCGGTTATCACGGGGTAACGGTTGCGGCGGGCTCGCTGACCTCCCTGCCCGCGAATCTCGCGCATTTCGATGCGCCGCTGGAGGCGCTCTCAATCCTGCGCTCGGACGCGCCGCATTACTACACCGGCCGCCAGGGCAATGAGACCGAGGAACAGTTTGTCGACCGGATCATCAATAATCTGGAAGAGCAGATCCTGGCGGAAGACCCCGGCACCATCGCAGCGATGATTGTCGAGCCGATCACCGGCGCGTCCGGCGTGATCGTGCCGCCGGAGGGCTACTACGAGAAGCTGCAGGCGCTGCTGCGCAAGCATGGCATCCTGGTCTGGGCCGATGAGGTGATCTGCGGCTTCGGGCGCACCGGCGCCGATTTCGGCTGCACCACCATGGGCATCAAGCCGGACCTGATGACCTTTGCCAAGCAGCTGAGCTCGGCCTATTTCCCGATCTCTGCCTCGGTCATTCCGGGATACATGTATGAGGCGATGATTGCGCAGACCAATGAGGTCGGCGTCTTTGGTCACGGCTACACCTATTCCGGCCACCCGGCGGCCTGTGCCGCGGCGCTGAAAACGCTGGAGATCTATGAGCGCGACAACCTGTTCGAGCACGCTGCGGACGTGGGCGCCTATATGCAGGCGCAGCTGCGCGAGATTTTCACCGATCATCCGCTGGTCGGCGAGGTGCGCGGCAAGGGGCTGATCGCGGCGCTGGAGCTGGTGTCGAACAAGACCACCGGTGCCAGCTTTGACAAAGGGGCCGCAGGCGCCGCCGCGCAGAAGGCCTGCCAGGAGAACGGCCTGATCCTGCGGGCGGTCGCGGGGAACGCGCTGGCGCTGTGCCCGCCGATTATCATCACCAAAGCCGAAGTGGACGACATGCTGGCACGGATGAAATCCGCCGTTGATACGGCTTATGCCGAGCTCAGCGAACAAGGCCTGATTGCCGCCTGACCAATCACCGGCCCGGAAACAGAAAACGCCCCGCTTTGCGGGGCGTTTTGCTTTCCATGGCTTGGTTGCCAGAAGCCTCAGAACACCTTGTAGGTCATTGTGGTCAGGGACCGCTCGATCCCTTCGATCTGCAGCAACTGGTCATTGATGTATTTGCCGACATCCTCCCCCGTCGGGATGTAAAGCTTCATCAGCAGGTCGAAGTTGCCGCTGGTGGAGTAAAGCTCGGAGTGGATTTCGCGCAGGGCGATCTCCTCAGCCACCTTGTAGGTGGTGCCGGGTTTGCAGCGGATCTGGACAAAGACGCAGGTGGACATGGGGCCCTCATGGCTGATCAGGAGTTTGCGCCCAAGCTCGCACGGGGCGCAGGCGGGCGCAAGAGACCGGGATTGCTGCAACAGGTTGCTCCCCATGCACAATGCCGCACTTGAGCCGTGCCCCCTGCCCGCCCTATAAGCGCCCAGGCAGAACTAAAGCTCTTGCAGCATGACGAAGGATAAGCCGCTGATGCGTACCGCCAAAGTGACCCGCAAGACCGCGGAAACCGATATCTCTGTCGAGATCAACCTGGATGGCACCGGGATCTATGACAACCAGACCGGGGTTGGCTTTTTCGACCACATGCTGGACCAGCTGGCGCGCCATTCGCTGATCGATATGACCATCCGCGCCAAGGGTGACTATCACATCGACGACCACCACACGGTGGAGGACACTGGCATCGCGCTGGGTCAGGCACTGGTGCAGGCGCTGGGGGACAAGAAGGGGATCCGGCGCTATGGCGAGTGCCACCTGCCGATGGATGATGCGCAGGTGCGCTGCGCGCTGGACCTGTCGGCGCGCCCCTTCCTGATCTGGAACGTCGAGCTGCCTACCCAGAAAATCGGCGCATTTGACACCGAACTGGTGCGGGAGTTCTTTCAAGCCTTGAGCACCCATGGCGGCATCACCCTGCATATCGACCAGCTGCACGGGTTCAACAGCCACCATATTGCCGAGGCGGCGTTCAAGGCGGTGGCCCGCGCGCTGCGGCTGGCGGTGGAGACCGACCCGCGCAAGGCGGATGCGATTCCGTCCACCAAGGGTGCGCTCTGAGATGCTGACCGCAATCATTGATTACGAATCCGGCAACCTGCACTCGGCTGAGAAGGCATTTCAGCGCATGGCGCGGGAAATGGATGCGGGCGAGGTCGTGGTGACCTCAGACGCCGATGTTGTGGCCCGTGCCGATCGGCTGGTGCTGCCCGGCGATGGCGCCTTCCCCGCCTGCGCGGCAGAGCTGCGCGGCCACAAGGGCATCTATGACGCCATGGTCGAAGCGGTGGAGCAAAAGGGCCGTCCGTTCCTGGGCATCTGCGTCGGCATGCAGCTGATGGCGACCACCGGGCATGAGTATGAGGAGACACCGGGCCTCGGCTGGGTTGGCGGCGATGTGGTGAAGATCACGCCCGCGGATGCCTCCCTGAAAGTGCCGCATATGGGCTGGAACGATCTGGTCATTGACCATGCGCACCCGGTGTTTGACGGCATCCAGAGCGGTGATCACGTTTATTTTGTGCATTCCTACCATTTCCGCGTGGCAACCCCTGCGGAACGGCTGGCGCATGTGGATTACGCCGGCGACGTGACCGCGGTCATCGGCCGGGACACGATGGTAGGCATGCAGTTCCACCCGGAGAAAAGCCAGGCCACCGGCTTGCGGATGATTGGCAACTTCCTGACCTGGAAACCCTGAAGGGACGGCGCTAACGCGCCGTGGCCTCCGGCGGGAGTATTTTCGGCAAGATGAAACCCGGGACTTTCAGGCGGCAGCGTTGCGCAGGGAAACCGGCGCCACGCCATAAGCCTTGCGGAAGGCGCGGGTGAAGCCTTCGGGGCTGGTATAGGCATAGCGGCGCGCGACGGCGTCTACCCGGTCGCCGCGCACAAGATCCTGATGCGCCAGGATCAGCCGCCAGCGGCGCAGGTAGCCGATCGGGGTTTCGCCGACTTCGGCGGCAAAAAGCTCCGCAAAGCGCGACAGCGACAGCCCAGCCTCCTGCGCCAGATCGGCATTGGCCCAAAGACGTCCCGGATGGTCATGCATCGCCACGATGGCGCGGCTGAGGCGCGGATCGGCGAGGCCCGCCAGCAGCCCCGGCTCTGTCGCGCCTTTCTGGATCTGATTGCGCAAAAGGCGCACCATCAGCACCTCGCCCAGCCGGTTGATCACCGATTGAGCGCCGCAATGCCGGCCCTCCGCCTCATCCCGCATCAGCCTGACCAGCCCCTGCGCCTCGGCATTGCCGGACACGTCATACTCCACCACCGGCGGCAAGGCGGCCAGGAACGGGTTGCGGTGTCCCGACCATTCCACCCGCGCCGCCCACATGACCGCGCCCAAAGCGGGGTCTGCCAGCGGGCCGCGGGTGCGGTAGAGGATCCGCACCGGCTGGCCTGCCGCATCCGCCAGGGCAATCAGGTTGGCCTGGCCCGGAGCTGCGGCCTGCACGGCGAGCTGGAAACGGTCCATCAGCGTGGTGAGGCGATCCATTATTTCGGTGTCTCCATCAGTTTTTCCGGATTTATAAGACATTAAACTGCGCGATACATTCAGGCAAGCACCACCACTCACACACTCCAAACGACCACTCACAAGGACCAATCACATGCTGATCCCCCGCCAGAAGACCCCGGACCTGACCCTGCCGACGCTGGACCACGGCCAGTTCGACCTGTCCTCGGAAACAGCCGAGCGCGGCACCGTAATCTGCTTTTACCGGGGTCTGCATTGCCCGATCTGCGCGACCTATCTGAAGGAGTTCGAGAAGAAGGTCGCGGCTTTTGCCAAGCGCGGCGTCAACTGTATCGCCATTAGCTCTGACGGCGAAGAGCGCACCCGCGCGATGGTTGACAAGATCGAGGCCAAGGAGCTGCGGTTCGGCTACGGCCTGCCGCTGTCTTTGGCCAAGGAATGGGGGCTGTATATCTCCACTTCGCGCGGCAAGACCTCGATCGGGATTGAAGAGCCTGCACTGTTTTCGGAACCCGGCCTGTTCCTCGTGACGCCGGAGCAGACGCTCTATTACGGGTCCGTGCAGACCATGCCGTTTGTGCGCCCGCATTTTGCGGAACTGGTGGCGGCGCTGGATTTTGCCATCCCCAACAACTACCCGGCGCGCGGTGAATACACCGGTGAGCTGTAAGCGCCGCAGCTGCCGCCGGGGCCGGTACAATTCACCGGTTTGAGCGATAGACAAGAGGTCCGCTTCCAGGCATACGGGGCGGACCTTTTGTCACTGCGGCAGCCCCTCCAATTGCACATCCGTTTCGAGAAATATGATCACGCTGAAGGCAAGCACCGCTATTGCCTGCTGAGCCTGACACCGACGCTGTTCGGCGACTGGTGTGTTGAGCGTGTGTCCGGGCCGCTGAACGCGCCCGGCGGTGCGCAGAAGCGGACGTATTTTGCGGCGCGGGCCGAGGCTCTGGCAATCTTTGAAGGGTTCCGGGACCGGCAGCTGAAACGCGGCTATGCGCCGATCCCGGTGCAGCTGGGGCTGCTGTAGCGGCAGCCTTCGAGGTGCTTACTGGACCCGGGTCCAGGTTTGCTTGGAGCAGATCAGCCCGCCCGCGACGCAGCCCCGCAAGGCCAGGGAGCTGCCCGCCAGATCCATTTTGCCGGTGTAGATCTTGTCGTTGGACGGCCGCCAGACCTTGCCCTCATAAGAGCCGTCGCCGTTTGGCACCATGTCGATCACCAGCGTCTTGCCGATGTTGGGGGATTTGTATTCGCCTTCGCTGTTGAAGGTGCGGGCGATCTTGCCGCAGACCGCAGCGCCGCATTTCGCCATCAGGATATGGGCATAGGAGCCGTCATCAGCTTGCGTCTTCCAGACACCAAGCACCGGGTCCGCCGCTGCTGCGCCTGCCAGCCCGACGGCTACGGCCATGCCTGCCAGTAGATGTTTCATTCCATTTCCTCCCTGTTTTGCAGGCAGCCTGTCCCTGATGCCGTCTTTGAGGCAAGGTTGACTTCGGGTCGCGTTGCAATCTGCCCTTACGTTGTGCAAAACACCGCCAGCTTGATTTCACGAAGGACCGCCCGGATGATCCTCTACCCCGCGATTGACCTCAAAGACGGCCAGGCCGTGCGCCTGCTGCATGGCGAGATGGACAAGACCACCGTGTTCAACGACAACCCCGCCGCGCAGGCGCTGGAGTTTGTCGAGGCGGGCTGCGAGTGGCTGCATCTGGTGGACCTGAACGGTGCCTTTGCCGGCGAGCCGGTGAATGCGGCGCCGGTGGAGGAGATCCTCAAGCAGACCAAAGTGCCCGCACAGCTGGGTGGCGGCATCCGTGACATGGCCACCATCGAGCGCTGGATCGGCAAGGGCCTGGCACGGGTCATCCTGGGCACGGTGGCGGTGGAGAACCCGGACCTGGTGCGCGAGGCGGCGCGGGAATTTCCCGGCAAGGTCGCGGTCGGCATTGATGCGCGTAACGGCAAAGTCGCAACCAAGGGCTGGGCCGAGGAAACCGACGTGATGGTCACCGACCTCGCCAAATCCTTTGAGGACGCGGGCGTGGCCGCGATCATCTATACCGACATCCTGCGCGACGGTGCCATGAAAGGCCCGAATGTCGAGGCCACCGCCGATCTGGCAAACGCGGTCAGCATCCCGGTGATTGCTTCCGGCGGCGTGTCCTCGCTTGACGATCTGCGGGCGCTGAAATCCTGCGGCGCGCCTCTCAATGGTGCGATTTCTGGCAGGGCGCTCTATGATGGCGCCATCGACCTGAAAGAGGCGCTGGCGGTTTTGAAAGCCTGACGCCGCCCTGGCGGAGGAAACCCCATGCGCCTTGTCCGCCGTATCCTGGCCATCCTGACCATCGGGCCGATTGTCCTGTGGCTTTTATGCATTGCTTTTGTGATGCTGCTGGGATTCGGCTTTGATTGCGAAATCCACGAGGGGTTTGCCAACCCCTGCGTGGTGCTGGGCCAGGACCTGGGCGAGACGGCTTATACCATGGGGGTTCTTGCCGCCTGGGGGCCGCTGATCTTCGGCCCGGTCTCCATGGGAGCCGGACTGTTGTGGGGACTGGCCATTGCGCTGTCGCGCTACCTGGCAGCGCGGCGCTGAGCCTATTCGGCTGCCTTTGCAGTCAGCTTGCCCAAGGCGCCCTGCATCTTGGCGATGAACGCCGCATCGGCGGGGATTTCGAGGCCGGAGAGCATTTCAGCCGGATCCTCATAGGTCAGCCAGACATGCCCGTCGGCATCCTCATAAGCCAGCACCTTCAGCGGCAGGTAGAGCCCTGCCCGCATGTCCGCCTGCATTGCGGGAGTGCCCAGTTTGGGGTTGCCGAAAATCAGGAGCTGGGACGGGCTTAGATCCAGCGCTGCATTCTGCGCGCCTGCGGCATGGTCGACCCGGGCAAAGACAGTTGCGCCCGCCCCCTCGACCGCGGCCTGCAGCGCATCCATGGTTTCGGCCACGGGTTTCTGGCTGGGCACAGTCACCAGCTCCGCAGCGGCAGGCAGTGCTGAGGCGAGCGCCATGGCGCCAGAAAGGGCAAGAGATTTTTTCATAACGGAAACTCCGGAAATAAGGGACACTCGTCATTGAAATCTGGCGAAGAAAGCGCCAGCATCAAGTCACGTTTACGGCACCAAGCTGTTCTTTATGCCTGCTTCATACGAAGGCAGTGAAATCACTGAGGTTTCAGGTCAACACTTGATGGATTTCATTATCATAGGGGCACCCTTTTTTACGGCCGCCCTGATCCTGTTCACATTTCCGAGAAAGGCCATAAGCATTGCCCTATTCCCACTCTTGATGGGTGTTCTCTCGCTGCTCAATGTAATTGTTATAAAGGGATGCAACGGCAATCACATCAAGGTTGGCTGGTCAAACTGCAGCCCTGAATTTTTGGGGTCAATCGGCAATTTACTTGCATGGCCGTTCATCCTGAACATGTTCTTGCTGCCTTTTACCGTGCCTTGCTTCCTTGGGCTGGCTATTTTCCTGGCCTTTCGGAAGCTTAGATGAGCGCAGCAACCGGACTAGCATAAACTCAGCGCAGTTCCGCATGCCCGGACCAAAACGCGCATCCCCTGCCATATCTGTTGCGCTTGCCGCAGGCTTTGCGTACCCACGGGGCAAGCAGCTTGAAAGGCACGATCCATGCTGAAAACCCGCATCATTCCCTGTCTCGACGTCGCTGACGGGCGCGTGGTCAAGGGCGTCAATTTTGTCGGCCTGCGCGATGCGGGCGATCCGGTGGAATGCGCCAAGGCCTATGATGCGGCCGGCGCGGATGAGATCTGCTTTCTCGATATTCACGCAACCCATGAAAACCGGGGCACCATGTTCGACATGGTGCAGCGTACCGCCGAGCAGTGTTTTGTGCCGCTGACCGTGGGCGGCGGGGTGCGGACCAAGGAAGATGTGCGGGCCCTGCTGCTGGCGGGCGCAGACAAGGTCTCCTTCAACTCTGCTGCCGTAGCCAACCCGGATGTGATTGCCGAAGCCGCGGATCAATTCGGCAGCCAGTGTATCGTCTGCGCCATTGACGCCAAGACGGTGGAGCCGGGCCGCTGGGAGATCTTCACTCATGGCGGGCGCAAGCCGACCGGCATCGACGCGGTGGAATTCGCACGGACTGTGGTGGCCAAGGGTGCCGGGGAAATCCTGCTGACTTCGATGGACCGGGACGGCACCAAATCCGGTTTCAACCTGCCGCTGACCAAAGCGATTTCCGACGCGGTGGACGTCCCGGTGATTGCCTCCGGCGGCGTCGGCAACCTGGATCACCTGGTGGAAGGCGTGACCAAGGGCGGCGCATCCGCAGTGCTGGCTGCCTCGATCTTCCACTTTGGAGAATACACGATCCAGGAAGCCAAGGAACACATGGCTGCCGCCGGCATTCCGATGCGGCTGAACTGAAGGGGCATGTGATGAGCCTGCTGCACGATCTCGAAGCCACCATACTGGCGCGCAAAGGGGCCGATCCGGAGACCAGCTGGACCGCCAAGCTGCTGGCCAAGGGGCCGGAGAAATGCGCCGAGAAATTCGGCGAGGAAGCCATTGAGGCGATCATCGAAGCGGTGAAGGATGACAAGGCAGGGCTCGCTTCCGAGGGCGCCGATGTTCTGTATCATTTCCTGGTGATGCTGGCCGTCCGCGACGTTGCGCTGGACGATGTGCTGCAAGTGCTGGCAGAACGCCAAGGCCTCAGCGGCATTGCCGAGAAGGCCGCCCGCCCCAAGGGCTGATCGCCGGAAAGGACCGCGCGGGTCAAGGGAGGCGAAGCCTTCCCGCGGCACGCGCGGCTTGCCCTTGACGCGCAGCCACAAGCAAACTCGGCAAAGTCCTTGAGGGCAATCCCGCCCTTCAAGGGCTTCTCAGCAAACAACTGCGCCGCGCAGCGGCGCCGGGCCCAACCGTGAAAGCCGCCCTTTAGGGCGGCAGGAATGGGCGGGAGCGCCCCGCCTGGCCACAGGCGTCACAGCTTCGAGGATATGATTCCGGTGGCAAAGCCGCCCATCCGCAGCTCGCCGAACAGGCGCTGGTATTCGATCTTGGGGCAGCGGTTCTGGATCACCGTCACCCCGCGCGCCTCCGCCTTGGCGGCGGCTTCGGCGTGCTCCACCCCGATCTGCATCCAGATGGTCTGCAGCTTGGGAAACGCCTCCAGCGCCTCATCCACAACCGGCGGCACCGCCTCGGAGCGGCGAAAGATGTCGACCATATCCACCGGCAGATCAATTTCGGAGAGGCTTGCCCGCACCGTTTCGCCAAACAGCATTTTGCCGACATGGCCGGGATTAACCGGAATCACCCTATAGCCTTTCAGGCCCAGGTAGCGCGCCACGTAATAGCTGGGGCGCACCGGGTTCATCGACACGCCCACCACCGCTACGGTCTTGGCCCTTTGCAGGACTTTCTTCAGATGCTCATCGCTGTAGTCTGTCATGCCCGCACCCTAGCTGCGGCGCCGGCCGCGGCAAAGCGGGATTCGCTGCCATTAAACAAAAATGCGCCCGGGCGAACCGGGCGCAAGGTATGGAACGAGGGACAGTGAAAAAGATCTGCGGTGGTTCCACTCCGCAGTCTGTATTGTATATGGGTCACGGTCTGAAAATTAAAAGCGCACCTCACGCATTTGTGAGATGACAGGCTATTTTCTAAGAGCAGCAGGCCAATGAATTCTGCCGGAAGCAATCATATGCGCTGTATCAGCCTGCCACAGGACATGTACCCGCCTGTTATTCAAAAGAAAAAGCTCCCCATCGACAATTACCCACAGCTGCGGATTACCTTCGTGCAGTTGACCCGCTGCCATGGCATAGGCGCAGTAGCCGCCGAAAGCAGGCGCATAGGCCCGCGGGTTGGCTTCGAATTGCGCGCGGTTGCGGGCTGTGGCAAAGCGCCAGACGACGCCCTTCCACGTGACGGCATGTACAGCCCGCCCCTCCTCGGCCGTTCCATGCTCAAAAAACGCAACCGCATCATATCCGCCGATGGCCACCCCGGCACGCGAGGAGTACACGGCCGGTTCAGCCCGCACTGCATCCGGCAGGGACAGGAACAGCACCGCGGCAGCCATCAGAACCAGGCGCAGGATCACATTTCACTCCATTCGCTGCTTGTATCAGGCCTGCGACTCTGCCGTACCGCCGTGCCGTTGCAAAGGCAGCTTACGCAGATGTGATCAGGGCGTGACGCCAAAGGCCTCAGCGGGCGATGGACGCGTAAAGGGCGATCGCTGCGGCGTTGGAGACGTTGAGCGACCCAAAGCCGCCAGCAGCGTCGATCTTGACCAGCCCGTCAACGGTTTCCTTGGTCTTCTGGCGCAGACCCGGCCCTTCAGCCCCCAATACCAGCGCAACCGGCAGATGCTGCTTGCCTGCCAGTGCGGATTCGATGGTTTGCTCTGCCTCGCCATCCAAGCCCAGCACGACGAAGCCCATCCCCTGCAATTCTGTGATCGTGTCGGCGAGGTTGCGCATCCGCAGGTATGGCTGACGCTCCAGCGCGCCGCTGGCGGTCTTGGCCAATGCCCCGGTTTCCGGCGCCGAATGGTGGCGGGTGCCGATCACGGCACTGGCGCCCAGCACCTCGGCTGAACGCAGGATCGCACCGACGTTATGGGGATCGGTGACACGATCCAAAAGAAGCACCCGCGGCGCCTCAGCCCCGATGCAATTTTCAGCCAGGCCACCCCAGTTCAAGGGCTTCACTTCCAGCGCCGCCCCCTGGTGCACGGACTGCGGGTCGATCGGCGGATTGAACTTTCGCGGGTCGATGACTTCGGCCTCGACGCCGGACTCGGCAATGGCATCCGCGAGCTTCGCCTGCGCATTCATGGTCACCATCAAGCGCAGTTTTTCACGCTTGGGATTGAGCAGCGCATCGCGCACCGCATGCAGCCCGAACAGCCAGACGGTTTCCGCTGCAGCGGCCTTTTTGGACTGTTCTTTTTCGACGACCCACTTGGGTTTCTTGGACATTTTGCTCTCCGGCAGAAAGAAATTTCGAGGCACGCGAAAAACTTGCGTTTTTCCGGTTGACGCCCCTTTGGCCTGCTTGTAATCACGCCTCCACATCAGGTGCAACACGCAACTGACAGTGGGCGACAGGCCGCAAGGTGTGGCAGGGGACTGTAACTCCCTCGCGGAGACGCACGCCTGGTTCGATTCCAGGGTCGCCCACCATCTTCTCTCTCTTTTCAGACTAGACGGTGGTGGTTCAGCAGCAGGCTGGACAGGCCGCGCGCTGCGCTGCACAGCAAAAAGCCCGCGTGAACTTCGCGGGCCTCTCCTTTGTTTCCAAACGGTAAAGTTTGCTCAGGCAGTCGCCGCCACGGCCTGTTCTGCCCATTCGGCCAGCGCGTCCAGATCCGGGCCCGCCGCCACGGCCATGCCGTCAGCAAAAGCCTGGAACGGCTCCACGTTCATCTTGTTGACGCCGGATATCACCGGGATGCCCAGTGCCAGTGCCTCGCCGATGATGGGCCGCATGCCGCGCCCGTCGGCCTCGTGCTTGCCGAATTTGTTGACGATCATCAGCTGCGGCGCCGGGTCTGACTGCAGGGTGGCAGAGACCTGACCGACCGCCTGCTCCAGTGCCTCCGGGTTCAGGCGGCAGCCGCGGGCGCCGGCGCCCAGGGACTGGGAAATGCGGATGGTTTCGCCGTCCGGCAGCACCCGCACATCCATGTCGCACAGTTCCTTGTCATAGCATTCGACATTGGTCTGCACGATGCCTGCCAGGCGGATGCCCTTGGCCTCCAGCCGCTCGGCCAGTTCGCTCAGCAAACGGTCCGTGGCACCGCGTTCTTCGGTCATCACATAGGCCAGGTGCATCGGTCGTATTCTCCAGTCTCGTGTCGTTTCATAGGTGGTCATGCGGGCGCCGGGGTCAACCCCTACCAGGGCAGCGGGCTGTAGCCGATGACAGGGGCGTGCAGAAGCAGAAGCGCCAGGAACACTGCCCCGGCCAGCGCGGCCTCACTGCCCGAGGGCCGCAGCCGGGCGAGGTTCAGCCGCGCGGTGTTGCGACTGAGGCGGCGCCATTCGCCCTGCCCCATCTGGCGCTGCTTGCGCTTGTCGATCAACGCCATGCCCATCCAGGCAAAGCCCGCAAAGAGGCCGAACAGAATGACATGCACCAGGTCGCCGTTGGCCAGCAGATGCGCCCCGGCCCACAGCGCCATCGCGGCCAATAGCGGGTGACGGCTGACTGCCAGGATGCCGGGATCCGCCGGATCAAAGGGCTTGATACCAAGCCCTCCAAAGCTGAAGGGATTCAGCCGCATCATGCCACCCACTGCCAGCAGGCAGGCCAGCGGCATCACCAGCAGCGGCGCCCAGCGGAAGCCCTCCCAATAGGGCAGCACGCCGACATAGGGCGCGCGGGCGGCGGCCACGACCAGCCAGGCCAGGATTGCCAGCGACAACACACTGTAAGCGATGAAATAGCCGCGCAACCCCAGACGGCTGACCAGCCAGGGCCGCACCGGCGGGCGCACGGGGATCGCGTGGCTGGCCAGGAACAGCATCAGCGCAGCGGTGAATTCAAGCCAGCCCATCGGGGTCTCTCCTGGTATAGATCAGCCTTTTGTGCAGCTATAGGCGGATGGGCAGTCTATAACGTTGCCCCAGATCAAAAAAGGGCGCCGCTGGGGCGCCCTTTTCTTTTGGATTTGAGGAGCGCTACAGGCCTAGCGCCTTGCGCCGCTCCTCGGCGAAGCCCTGCACCATGCGGTCGGCAATCAGGGCAAGGATCGCCATTGCCGCGCCGGCAGAAATCCCTAGCCCCACATCGGCCTGCCCCAGCGCCAGATAGATCGACTGGCCAAGGCCGGTGGTGCCGATCAGCGCCGCAATGACCAGCATCGCAAAGGCATAGAGAATGGTCTGGTTGAGCCCCAGCAGGATCGACGGCGCCGCATAAGGCGCGCGAATGTCCTTGAGCATCTGCCATGTTGTGGCGCCAGAAGCGGTCGCGGCCTCAATCATCTCATCCGGCGTCGAGACCAGCCCGTGCCGCGTGTAGCGGATCATCGGCACAATGGCATAGGCGATGATCGCCAGGAAGGCAGAGAACTCGCCGATCTGGAACACCATCAGCACCGGGATCAGGAACACGAACAGCGGAATGGTCTGCAGCATGTCGCAGACCGGGCGCACCACGCGCCAGACACCGGGAGACAAGGCGGAGGCCAGGCCGATGGCGCCTCCCATCACCGCGCAAGCAAAGACCGCGGCACCGGACAGATAAAGCGACAGGAGCGCCCGCTCCCACAGGCCGGAGAGCAGGATGGTGCCCAGCAGAAGCACTGTCAGGATGGCCAGTCCGCGCCCGCCAGCGACCCAGGCCAGCGCGCCCGCCCCCACCAGCACAAAGGGCCAGGGCAGTTGCGAAATGCCGGTTTCCAGCATCCCCGCGGCAATCAGCAGCATCACGCCCAGCGCCATCTGGCCGCGCAGCGCAAAGACCACGCCGGCCGCGGCACCCGCAGCAAACAGCACCGCACTCATTGCCGGGGTCCAGGCAAAACCCCAGGTAAAGGGCAATACTGCCTGATCCAGCCCGATCCGCATCGGCAGCAGCACATAGAACAGCACGTTGTTCTTGAGCGCGGTCAGGACCTCCGCATTGGCGCTGGTAAAGGACGAAAGGCCGCGGTCGACGCTGTCCGCTACCGGGTCGAACAAGCCGTAGTTGCCAGGCTGCTGAACGCTGCCCCAGAAGGCCGCGCTGACCACAACGCCCAGTGCCAGGATGCCCCAGGCAACGCGCGGGTCATGCCTGTCGCGCCGGTCCTGGGTCAGGGTGCCGCTCATCCGGTCGATCAGGATCGCAAAAATCACGATCACCAGGCCTGCCAGCAGGCTCTGGCCGAACTGGGCCTTGCGCATGGTCAGCAGGACTTCCCAGCCGATGTCGTCAAATCCGCCGATCACAGCGGCGATGATCACCATCGACAGCGCCGCCATCAGGCACTGGTTGACGCCCACCATGATCTGCTGCCCGGCGGAGGGGATTTCGCACTGGAACAGCTGCTGCAGGCGGGTGCCGCCGGCCATGATGGCGGCCTCCTTGATTTCCGGCTCCACGCGTTCGAGGCCCAGCAGCACATTGCGCGCCATCGGCGGCGCCGCGTAGATGGCGGAGGCGATGAGACCGACCACGGGGCCAAAACCGAACAGCACCAGCAACGGCGTGAGATAGGCAAAAGTCGGCACCGTCTGCATGATATCCAGTACCGCCTGCACCGGCTGGCGGATCTTGGGGTATTCATTGGCAAGGATACCGATGCCGCCGCCAATGATCAGCGCCATCGGCACCGAGACAGCGACCAGCGCCAGGGTGTTCATGCTTTCGGGCCAATACCCCGACGCCAGCACAAAGCCCAAACCCACAACCGCCATCAGCGCCATCCTCACGCCGCCCAAGGTCCAGGCCAGCGCGGTCGTGGCGCAGATGACCAGCGGCCAGGGTGTATGGCTTAGCACGTAGTTCGCCGCTTCCATCGGATAGAACATCAGCGCCGAGAAACTGCGCGCGGCGGGTTTTATCAACGCCAGGAGCCATTCCATGAAGGCCCCGACCCAGTCGGTTGCAGGCAGTACCCAGGCGGCGGGAAACTTGACCAGCCAGGGCAAACTGCTTTCCAGAAGGAGGCACAAGGCACCCACAACGGCTGCGATCAGCGCCGCAACCGAGCCTTTCGAAAGACCTGCCATCACCCCTGCTCCACCTGCAGCGCGGCAGCGAGGTCCGCTGGGTTCACCACGCCGACCAGCTTGCCGTCATCCGTGCGGACGGGCACCGGCTCGTACAGCTCCATGCAGCGCGCAAGGGCCGCGTCCAGTGTCATGTCCTGGCGCAGGCCGGGATCGTCGGCGCCATGGACATGGTGTTCTCCGGGCTGCATCACCGAGGACACATGCGCGTGGCGGCCCTTGGCCACGTCCTTTGAGAACTCGCGCACATAATCATCGACCGGGCGCAGCACGATGTCAGCAGGCGTGCCGATCTGCACCACCTTGCCATCGCGCATGATGGCAATGCGGTCGGCGAGCTTCAGCGCCTCGTTGATGTCATGGGTGATGAAAACAATAGTGGTCTTCAGCTTGGCCTGGATCTCCAGGAACTCATCCTGCAGCTGCCGCCGGATCAGCGGGTCCAGGGCCGAGAACGGCTCATCCAGGAACCAGACCGAGCAATCCGCCACCAGCGAGCGGGCAATGCCTACGCGCTGGCGCTGGCCGCCCGAGAGTTCGCGCGGGAAGTTCTTTTCGCGCCCGCCGAGGCCAACGAGTTCGATCACCTCCTGCGCCTTGGCCAGCCGCTGTTTCTTCTTCACGCCCTGCACCCGCAGCGGGTAGGCGACATTTTCGGCCACGGTCATATGCGGGAACAGGCCGAAGTGCTGGAACACCATGCCCAGCTTCTTGCGGCGCAGTTCGATCAGCCGCTTGGGGCTGGCCTCAACGATGTTCTCACCGTCGATGCGGATCTCGCCGCCGGTGGCGTGCAGCAGATGCGAGATGCAGCGGATCAGGGTCGACTTGCCGGAGCCCGACAGCCCCATGATCACAAACAGCTCGCCCTCCTTCACATCAAAGGAGGCATCCTGCACCGCGGGGATCAGCCCCTTGCCGCGCAGGTCTTGGGCTGCCGCTTCGGGTGTTTCGTGCCGCGACAGCGCCTCTTTCAGGGCGCTGTCTGCGTTGTTGCCAAACACCTGCCAGACATTCCGGCAGGTGATGGCAGGCGTTTCAGAGCCGGTCACGTGTGCAGCTCAGTTGATGGCGGCGTCGACAACCGGGCGCCACTTGTCCTCATTGGCGGCCATCCATTCGGCGACCACTTCCTCGACTTTGCCGCCATCCACATCGACCGCACCCATCATCGGCTGCTGGTCTTCCACGGCCAGTGTGTAGTTCGACAGGATTTCAAACGCTGCAGGCCAGGTTTCCGCGGTGCCGGACCAGGCGGCCTTGAAGATGCGCGAAGGCGAGAAGTCGCAGTCGTTGACCGCATCGGGGTTCGGGCCCCAGGCCGGATCGGAGAAGCAGGCGTCCTCGCCCGGCGGCAGGTCGACGAACTTCACGTCATAGGCCGACATTGCCCAATGCGGCTGCCAGAAGGTGATCAGCAGCGGCGTCTTGCGTTCAGTAGCCGCGCGCAGCTCAACGATCAGCGCCGCCTCAGAACCCGCTGGCACGGCCTTGAACGGCAGCGCCAGTCCGGTCATGCGGTCGGCGCCTGGGGTACCCCAGTCGGCCGGATAGTCAACCAGGCGGCCTTCGGGCAGAGTTTCAGCAGTGGCGAATTGCGCGGCGCAGTCCTTCAGCGCCTCCCAGGCCGGCAGGCCGGGGCAGATCTCGGCCACATGCGCAGGATAGGCGATGCCTTCGCGGGCGTTCAGCTCCAGATCTCCCAGTTCGACCACGGTGCCTTCCTCAACCTTCTTAGCGTATTCGTCGGACACATTGGAGGACCAGATTTCCAGCGTCGCGTGGATGTCACCATCGGCAATTGCCTGGAACTGGTTCATCATCCCGGCAGAGACGTATTCCACGTCATAGCCCGCAGCCTTGAGCATCTCGCCCGCAATGTGGGTGGTCACATGCTGGCCGGTCCATTCATTTACCGCCAGCTTGATCGGCTTACTGGTGTCGCCCAGTTCGGCAGCGGATGCGATGCCTGCGGCAACCGTCATTGTCGCGGCACCCAGCGCCAGCGCATATCCCTTGAAGTTCATCTCAATACTCCCTGTCATTTTTGCTGCGCCGCCGGCTGTCCGGCTTGGCGCGTCATTGGAACCCGGCGGTTCACGGCTCCTGCCAAGCCTTTTGGCAGTTCGTTTTCTTACGTTCAGGAGCCGGTGCCGTCAGTTTGGCCGGGGATAATGCAAGTATTGGAACATATTACGACCGCTTGTCGAGCAAATGCGACGCAAATCATGAAATATTTTGATTGACGATTCAAGTTTTTGTGCAAACACACAAGTTCCGGAATCATCCTCGCACGCCAGAACCGGGCCAAGGGGGTCGGCCAGCCAGCCTCAGCCGCATCCCGAAAGCAACACAGCGCACCCGTTTCACGGGCGCGCTGCTTAAGCCGGAAGAAAGAATTAAGCGGTTCAGGAGCGGCCC
This sequence comes from Leisingera sp. S132, assembly GCF_025144465.1. Lineage (NCBI taxonomy): Bacteria > Pseudomonadati > Pseudomonadota > Alphaproteobacteria > Rhodobacterales > Roseobacteraceae > Leisingera > Leisingera sp. S132. The sequence continues at coordinate 1,052,793 of NZ_CP083553.1, read as the reverse complement.
TTTCCCGTGGCCTCTTCGACAATGGGCATCCATTTGGCACGGTTCACCGCCAGCCAGCCCCGCGCTGCACCCTGCACAGTTTCCCCACGGACATCCACCAGACTGATCAGCGGTTGCTGATCCCAGATGCTGAGTTGGTAGTTTTCAAGAATTTCATAGGCCGCAGGCCAGCGGTCCTTCAAACCTTTCCAGGCAGCCTTGGCAACGCCGCCGCGCTGGAAATCGCAATCGCCGGTCTCTTGCGGGTTAGGCCCCCACGCCGGATCCGTGTGGCAGACCGGGTCGTATTTGGGCAACCGAACAAACTGCAGTGCATATGTCGACATCGCCCAATGCGGCTGCCAGAAGGTGGCAATGACCGGGCGCTTTTCCTTATAGGCGTTCTGAAACTCTTCAATCATTGCAGCTTCGGACTCTGCCGCGACCACATCGAAGGGAAGCCCAAGCGCACGAATCCGGTCCCCGCCGGGTGAGCCCCAGGATTCAGGGTAAGCCAGATAGCGCCCCTTCTTTCCTTTGCCATCTTTAGAGAAGATTGCAGCGCAGTCGCGAAGCGCCTCCCAATCAGGCAAGCCCGGGCACATCTGTGCAACATAGGGCGGAACGACCACGCCATTGCGCGCATCAAGCCCAAGATCGCCCAGATCAATCATGTCCCCGCCTTCCAAAGCCTCAGTATAGCCAGCGGGTGAACTGGAGGTCCAAACCTCCATGATCGCATGAAGTTCTCCAGACTCGATCTGCGGGAACACCCCGCCCAATTCCGCCTCAACATACTCGACGATATAACCGGCTTCTTCTAGCATGCCGCCAACGATGTAAGTGGACAGATGCTGGCCAGTCCAATTGTTGAGCGCCAGACGGATCGGGGCTTCAACGTCCCCCATGTCAGCTGCTTCGGCGGCCCCCGATGCCGCCAGCGCCGCAAACGCCGCGGCAATCACTTTGATTTTCATTGGCGTTACTCCCGTACTGCCAGTCATCCCACACGCCGCGCCTCAGCGCAGCTCCGGGATCCGGCATATCAGGCGGGAGTTGACAAAGATTAACAGCTCGCAGCAACGGGTGCAGCTTCAGATAGAAAAACGCCTAAAACTTGCTTCAAGGGCGCGTTGTAATCAGCCTGTGCGCCGCGCCACCAGCAGCACCGGATCGTAGGTCAGCGGCAGCTTTCCGCCCTGACCGAACCGTTCCCGGTAGGCATCCTCGAACGACCGCAACTGCCTGCGGCTCCATCCCTGCCGGGCGTTGCCGTTTACCCCGGTCTGACGCAGGTGCCTGAGCAAGTGCAGAGCAGAGGCAAACTCCAGAACCGCCGGACGTTGTGCAATTTGCCGGATTTCCAAGCCTTCCGGCAGAACGGACGGCCATTCATCCGCATCAAGGTAACTGGGTGCCGCGGCGGCAGACCCCATCGCTGCCAGTTCCCGGAACTGGCCGCGGCCAAAGCCCGAAAGCGCCAGCCAGCCGCCCGGCGTCAGATGAGCGGCCAGCCGGGCCATCAGCGCCGGCAGGTCAGGTATCCACTGCACGGTCGAGGCAGAGGCGATCAGATCCAGATCCTGCGGCAGCGGCAGGCTTTCGATCGGGCCGCCCTTGAAGCGGGTCTTTGCTTGGGTGTCCCCTTCCAGAGCCTGCATCACCTGTGCGGCCTCCGGCACCAGGTCGTTCAGAACAAGACTGCCGGCGCTGAACCGCTGCAGCAGCTGCCGGGTGAAGTGGCCAGTGCCGCAACCGAATTCCAGAACGCGGCCAAAGTGCCGCGGCGCCCCCTGATCCTGCAGCATCCGGGCCAGATGTGCCGCCGTTTCCGCCTGCACCGAGGCCGCGCCATGATAGCTTTCAAGCCCGCGCCGGAAGCTTTTCTGCACGCGGGACTGTTCCAGATGCGGCGGCTGCATATCCTTCATCAGAACAGCTCCTCCCACTGTGCAAACCGGTCAAACGGCGCATGCGGCGCGTCCAGATGCGACACGTTTTGCCCGGCCCAGGCGCGGGCCAGATTGGCTGGCGGAAAGATTTTGTCACCGGAGCTGATCCAAACCCGGCTGAACCGCATCTGCGGTGCGTCGCCGCGGCGTTCCACCGACAGCAGCTCGGCCCGCCGGGCCTCGGCATCCAGCGCCTCGGCGTCTTGCGGCGCTCCGAAGACGCGGGTCAGGAACTGCTGGTAACTTTCCAGGTTCAGGGTTTCCACCGTGCGGCGGAACACGGCAGGCGGAATGCCTGTCCCGCGGTTCACCGGCTGCAGGCTGCCGTTCACTGCGGCCTTGCGGCTGAACGGATCTGGCCGCCCCTGCTGCCAATGCGCATAGGACACCACGCCAAACGACCAGGCCAGCAGGCTGACCCGTTCATAACCGGACAGGTCCGGCAGCTCTGCATCCAGATCGGTATAATCACCGGCAAACAGGATGTCCTGCTCGCCTTCCAGGTGCCAGAACACCTCCGGCCCCACAGCCCAGCCGCCGAAGACCACAATGGCCTCGGCTGCCTCGTTCTGTTTGAGCCAGCGGAACTCCATGGCTTACAGCTCCCGCGCCAGACGCAGCATGCCTGCGGTGATTTCGCTCAGTTGCTCCGGCGATGTGATGAAGGGCGGCATCGTGTAGATGTTGGTGCCGAAGGGGCGCAGGAACACGCCCATTTCATGGGCACGGGCATGCGCCTCGTCAGCTGAGACGCGGTGCTTCATCTCAATGACGCCAATGGCGCCCAAAACCCGGACACCTGCCACATTCGGCAAGTTGCGGGCGGGGGCCAGTTCGGCCTGCATCTGTTCGCCGATTGCCGCCACCGTGCCGCGCCAGTCCTGCCCGGTCAGCAGATCCAGCGAGGCCTTGGCCGCCGCGCAGGCCAGCGGGTTGCCCATATAAGTCGGCCCGTGCATGAACAGGCCCGGGTTGCCGCCGCCGATGCCTTCCGCCACGCGGTCGTTGGTCATGGTGCAGGCAAAGGAGATATGGCCGCCGGTCAGCCCCTTGCCGAGGCAGATGATATCCGGCTCCACCGTGCAAAAGCTGGTGGCAAACAGTTCGCCGGTACGGCCAAAGCCGGTGGCGATTTCGTCGAAGATCAAAAGGATGCCCAGCTCGTCGCACAAGGCGCGGGCCTGGTTCAGATATTCCGGGTGGTAGAAATACATGCCGCCGGTGCCCTGCACCACGGGTTCCAGGATAAAGGCGGCGATCCTTTCGGCGTTGGCCTCCAGCACATCGCGCAGTTCACCCAGACCGTTCCGGGCCGGATCATCGATCCACTCCTCGTGAATGCGGACCGGCGGGCGGGAGACGAAATGCTGCACGCTCAGCGCGCCCTGAAACAGATGGTGCATGCCGGTGTCCGGGTCGCAGACGCTCATCGCTTTCCAGGTGTCGCCGTGATAGCCGGAGCGGATGGTGGCGAACTGCTGGCGGTCCGGCTGACCGATGGCGTGCTGGTACTGTACTGCCATTTTCATTGCCACCTCGACCGAGACCGAGCCGCTGTCGCAGTAGAAAATGCGCGTCAGGCTTTCGGGCGTGATCTCCAGCAGCTTGCGGCCCAGGTCGATGGCGGGGTCATGGGTCAGCCCGCCGAACATCACATGCGGCAGAGTGTCGAGCTGGTCATGAATGGCCTTGCAAATCGCCGGGTTCTTGTGGCCGTGCATCATGCACCACCACGACGACATGGCGTCGATCAGCCGGGTGCCATCGTCCAGCGTGATGTGGACGCCTTCGCTTTCCTTCACCACGAAGGTCGGGCCGGGTTTGGCGACATTGGTGTAGGGATGCCAAAGGTGCTGCTGGTCGAATTCCAGCTGGGTGAGGTCTGCGGCACTCATGCCATCTCTCCTTGGGCCAAGGCCTCCCTGATCAGATCCACCCTGATGCTGGTCTGAAAGGCCACGGCCAAGGCGTCAGAGGTCAGCTCGCCCAGCACCGGCAGCCGCCCCAAGTGCGCCGCCTGGCCGAATTGGCAGATGGTTTCCTCCACCGCCGGTTCCGCGTCGCCGATGAATGCAACACCCACAACTGAACACTCCGCATCACGCAGAGCTTTCAGTGACAGCAGCGTGTGGTTGATCGTGCCCAGCTGTGTCCGCGCGCACAGGATCACCGGAGCGCGCCAGCGGGCGAACAGGTCGAGATACAGCACCTTGCGGTTCAGGGGCACCATCAGACCGCCTGCCCCTTCGGCAACGAGCGTGCCCTCAACCTCCGGCAAAGGAAGCGCATCCGGGTCGATCTCCGCGCCCTCGGCCTCGGCCGACAGGTGCGGCGAGGCGGGCAGCTGCAGCAGATACCCCTCCGGCAGTGCCGGACGGCCCGACAGGCGGGAGACGATCTGGCTGTCGGTCTCCTCTTCCAGCCCGGATTGCACCGGCTTCCAGTAGGTCGCGCCCAGCGCCTGCACCAATCCGGCCGAGAAGATGGTCTTGCCGATGCCGGTATCGGTTCCGGTCACGATCAGCGCGCTCATGCTGCACTCTCCATTTCCCGGGCGAGGTCTTCGAACATTCGGGTGATGACCCCCGCCCCCGTGTTCAGCGTGATCGACAGCCGCAGCCGCGAGGTGCCGCGCGGCACTGTCGGCGGGCGGATGCCGCGGATGTCGTAGCCGCGGGCCTGCATCGCTGCGGCCAGCGCCATGGTGCGTTTGTCGTCACCGATCACCACTGGCAGGATCTGGCTTTGGAACCCTTCCAATCCGCAAAGGCGTTTGGCCTCATTCTGGGCAAGGGTGATCCCCTGCCACGCCTGTTCGCGGCGGCCCGGGTTCTGCTGAAGCTCCTGCAAGGCCGCCCGCACCAGCGCCGCGTTCAGCGGCGACGGCGCGGTCGCAAAGATGAAGCCGCGCGCTTTGTTGATCAGCGTCTCGATCAAAACCTTCTGGCCGCAGATGAGCGCGCCGGAGGCGCCCAGCGCCTTGCCGCAGGTGTGCAGGGACAAGACGTTGCGGCGATGGGCGATGCCGTGTGCCAGCCCGCGGCCCAGATCGCCGAACACGCCGGAGGAATGCGCCTCATCCACCACCAGCACTGCGCCCTCTGCATCCGCCAGCGCCATCAGCGCCCCCAGCGGCGCGAGGTCGCCATCCATGGAGTAGACCGCCTCAACCGCGATCCAGACCTGGCCTGCGCCGCCTGACGAGCGCCAGTCCTTCAGCACCCGTGCCGCGTCCTCCGCATCGCTGTGGGCAAAGCTGCGGGTCTCTGCCCGGCCCAGCCGCATCCCGTCGTGGGTGCTGGCATGGATCAGCGCGTCATAGAGCACCAGATCACCCTGCTGCGGCAGCGTGGAGAAAATCGCCTGATTGGCATTGAAACCGCCGCCCATGAACAGCGCAGCCTCGGTGCCGAAGAACGCGGCCGCCTCCGTCTCCAGCAGCTGGTGTTCGGCGTCATTGCCGCGCAACAGGCGCGAACCGCCTGCCCCCACCGGCACCCTGCGCGCCAGCGCATCTGAAGCGGCGGCGCGCAGCACATCGCTGCCTGCCAGCCCAAGGTAGTCATTGGAGGCAAAGTCATGCCCGTCCCGCGGCATCAACTGCCGGTAGCGTCCGCGCGTGCGCAGCGCTTCCAGCGATTTCTCATGCCTGGGGAAGGCGCCCGCCATCAGCGGCTGCCGTCGCAGCCCGCAGCCATGGCGGTGATGCCCAGACGGTCGAACAGCTGCTGGTCCTTGTCCTCTTCGGGGTTGTCCGCAGTCAGCAGCATGTCGCCCACAAAGATCGAGTTGGCACCGGCAAAGAAGCACATCGCCTGCATCTCGTCGGACATATCGGTGCGGCCGGCAGACAGGCGCACGTGGGATTTCGGCATCAGAATGCGGGCCAGCGCCACGGAGCGGACAAATTCGATCGGGTCCAGCTTCTCGACATTGGCGAGCGGCGTGTCGGCGATCGGGATCAGCATGTTCACCGGCACTGAATCCGGATGCACCTCCAATGTGGCCAGCGCCAGCATCATGTCGATGCGGTCCAGCTGCTTTTCCCCCATGCCGACGATGCCGCCGGAGCAGACCTTGATGCCCGCTTCACGCACCCGGTTCAGGGTGTCGATCCGGTCGGCAAAGGTGCGGGTGGTGATGATCTCGGAGTAGTAGCGCTCCGAGGTGTCGATGTTGTGGTTGTAGTAGTCGAGACCGGCGTCGCGCAGGCGGAACACCTGCTCTTCGTCCAGCATCCCCAGGGTCATGCAGGTTTCCATGCCCAGTTCCTTGACGCCCTGCACCATCGCCTCAAGTGCGGCCATGTCGCGATCCTTTGGCGAACGCCAGGCGGCGCCCATGCAGTAGCGGGTGGCCCCGCCTTCCTTGGCTTTCTTGGCCTCGGCGATAACCCGCTGCACCTCGATCAGCTTGGAGGCCGAGAGCTGCGCGCCGTTGCGCGCCGACTGAGAGCAATAGGCGCAATCCTCGGCGCAGCCGCCGGTCTTGATGCTCAGGAGCTTGGATTTCTGCACTTGGTTGGGGTCGAAATACTGCCGGTGCACGGTATGCGCCTGAAACAGCAAGTCCATGAAAGGCTTGTTGTAAATCGCTTCCGCTTCCTCGCGGGTCCAGTCGGTGCGGATGGGTGCAGCGTCCAGCATGCTGTCTCCTGTTCTCTATACCTGTTGGCCATGCGCGGATGGCGTTTCCGGGTTTTATAGATAATTTTGCAGCCCTCGATCAAGCCTCAAAGCTGCGCTGCAGCGATTTGCCCCAATGCCGCACCAATAAGGCCAATACAGAACTGATATTAATGCCAAAAAATAATCTACAAAGATTCCGGTTGACGCAAACCCTACACCTCCCCTAGCCCTATAGGCACGCAGGGGAGTCCCGCCCAAGGGACTGAGAGGCGTCATGGTGCGGGACATCCCGGACCGGCGGCGCGACCCTTTGAACCTGACCCAGTTGATACTGGCGTAGGAAGCAAGAAGCAGCGCACGGCGCCCCGGCGGCAAGCGGTGTTTCGGACAGGCAGCATGCGTGCACCAGCCGTACACCGGCTGTACACCTCCCCTGCCCGTTTTCCTCCGTCCCGGCTCAATTGGTGTTTTTGAACCGAAGGCCCGGAGGAACACCAGATGAACGTCCCCAACCCGAAAATCACCACGGGCGCATTGCCCGCATCGCGCAAGATCTACGTCAGCGGCGAGGTCCACCAGGAGATCCGCGTGCCGATGCGCGAGATCGCCACCCACCCCACCGCGGGCGAGGCGCCACTGCCGGTCTATGACAGCTCCGGCCCCTATACCGATCCGGAGGTGCTGACCGACATCCGCCAGGGCCTGCCGCAGCTGCGCCGCCAGTGGATCGAAGCGCGCGGCGACGTCGAGAGCTACCAGGGCCGCGACGTGAAGCCCGAGGACAACGGCTTTGTCGAAGGCGACCGGCTGACGCCGGAGTTCCCGGTGAAACCCGCCCCCCTGCGCGGCAAGGACGGCGCCGCACCAACCCAGCTGGCCTATGCCCGCGCAGGGCTAATCACGCCGGAGATGGAGTTCGTGGCGATCCGCGAGAACCAGCTGCGTGAGCTGTCGCCCTGCCATGCGAACCGCGATGGCAATGACTTCGGCGCCAATATCCCCGACTATGTGACGCCTGAATTTGTCCGGTCCGAAATCGCCGCCGGACGCGCGATCATCCCCGCCAACATCAACCACCCGGAAATCGAGCCGATGATCATCGGCCGCAATTTCAAGGTGAAGATCAACGCCAACATGGGCACCTCTGCCGTTACCTCCTCGATGGAAGAAGAGGTGGACAAGCTGGTCTGGGCGATCCGCTGGGGCGCCGACACGGTGATGGACCTGTCCACCGGCCGCAACATCCACAACACCCGCGAATGGATCGTGCGCAACTCCCCCGTGCCGATCGGCACAGTGCCGATCTACCAGGCGCTGGAGAAGGTGAACGGCATCGCCGAGGACCTGACCTGGGAAGTGTTCCGCGACACGCTGATCGAGCAGGCGGAACAGGGCGTCGACTATTTCACCATCCATGCGGGTGTGCGGCTGCACATGGTGCCGATGACGGTGAACCGGGTGACGGGGATCGTCTCGCGCGGCGGCTCGATCATGGCGAAGTGGTGCCTGCATCACCACAAGGAAAGCTTCCTCTATGAGCATTTCGAAGAAATCTGCGACATCTGCCGCCAGTATGACGTGAGCTTCTCATTGGGCGACGGCTTGCGCCCCGGTTCCATTGCGGACGCCAATGACGAGGCGCAATTTGCCGAGCTGGAGACCCTGGGCGAGCTGACCAAAATTGCCTGGGCCAAGGACTGCCAGGTGATGATCGAGGGGCCGGGCCATGTCGCCATGCACAAGATCAAGGAGAACATGGACAAGCAGCTGGAGTGCTGCCACGAGGCACCGTTCTATACGCTGGGGCCGCTGACCACCGACATCGCGCCGGGCTATGACCACATCACCAGCGGCATCGGGGCGGCGATGATCGGCTGGTTCGGCTGCGCGATGCTGTGCTACGTGACGCCGAAGGAGCACCTGGGCCTGCCCGACCGCGACGACGTCAAGACCGGGGTGATCACCTACAAGATCGCAGCCCATGCCGCCGATCTCGCCAAGGGTCTGCCGGGGGCGCAGCGCCGCGATGATGCGCTCTCCCGCGCGCGCTTCGAATTCCGCTGGGAGGATCAGTTCAACCTGTCGCTGGACCCGGATACTGCGCGCGAATTCCACGACCAGACCCTGCCGAAACAGGCCCACAAGGTTGCGCATTTCTGCTCCATGTGCGGGCCGAAGTTCTGCTCGATGCGGATCAGCCACGACATCCGCGCCGAGGCGCAGAAGGAGGGCATGGAGGCGATGGCCGCCAAGTTCCGGGAGGGCGGCGAACTGTATGTGCCTGCTGCCGAAGCAGCGGAACCGGCGGAATGATCACCATCGCAGGCGCGGGCCTTGCCGGTCTCGCCTGCGCCTATGAACTGGCGCAGCGCGGGGCGGTGGTCACCGTCTATGAGCGGGGAGAGACACCCGGGGCCGGCAGTGTCGCGCGCTTTGCGGGCGGCATGCTGGCGCCCTGGTGCGAACGCGAAAGCGCCGAAGCGGAGGTGATCACCCTCGGCGGCCGCGCCTTCACCTGGTGGGCCAGGATCACCCCGGTCCACAGGCGCGGCACGCTGGTGGTGGCGCCTGCCCGCGACCGGGCAGAGCTCACCCGCTTTGCCCGCCGCACCACCGCCCACCGCTGCGTGGACGGGGCAGAGATCGGCGCGCTGGAGCCCGCGCTGGCCGGGCGGTTTGCGCAAGGGCTGTTCTTTGAGAAGGAGGCGCATCTGGACCCGCGCCGTGCGCTGCGGGACTTGAGCGCAAAGGTGCAGGACCTGGGGGTGGAAATCCGTTACGGCACCCCTGCCCCGGCCCAGGTCACGCTGGATTGCACCGGCATGGCGGCACCGCTGCCTGGTTTGCGTCCGGTGCGCGGTGAGATGGCCATCCTGCACTGCCCGGAGGTGGAGGTCACCCGCACCCTGCGCCTGCTGCACCCGCGGATGCCGCTCTATCTGGTGCCGCGCGGCGACGGGCATTTCATGATCGGCGCCACCATGATCGAGAGCACTTCCGACCGGGCCGTCACGCTGCGGTCCTTGAGTGAGCTGTTGAGCGCGGCCTTTGCTCTGCACCCGGGGTTTGCCGAGGCCAGCGTGGTGGAGACCGGTGCGGGCCTGCGCCCGGCCTTTGCCGACAACCTGCCGCGGCTTACCGAACAAGAAGGCACGCTTTACCTCAACGGGTTGTACCGTCACGGCTTTCTGCTGGCGCCCGCGATGGCGCAGCAGGCCGCGGACCACCTGCTACCGGAGACATCAGATGAAGATCATCGTGAACGCCAAACCGCATGAGGTTTCGGCAAGTGACCTGCAATCTGCCCTGCGGGAACTCGGCTTTGCCTGTTCCTCGGTTGCGACCGCGCTGAATGGCACATTTGTTGCCCGCGGCCAGCGGGCAGAGGTGCAGCTGGCAGAGGGCGACAGCCTGGAAGTCCTGGCCCCGATGCAGGGAGGCTGAGATGCAATTCTACGGAACAGAGATCACCTCGCGGCTGCTGCTGGGAACGGCGCAATACCCCTCGCCCGCGGTACTGGCCGAGGCGGTGAAGGCAAGCGGCACGGAGATCATTACCGTCAGCTTGCGCCGGGAGACCGCCGATGGGTCCGGCACAGCCTTTTGGCGGGAGCTGCAGAAAACAGGCCGCCGCATCCTGCCGAACACGGCCGGCTGCCATTCGGTGCAGGAGGCGGTGACCACCGCCCGAATGGCATGGGAGCTGTTTGATACGCCCTGGATCAAGCTGGAGGTGATCGGCCATGCGGACACGCTGCAGCCGGATGTGTTCGGGCTGGTCGAGGCGGCGCGTATCCTGAGCAGTGAAGGCTTCCAGGTGTTTCCCTATACCACCGATGATCTGGTGGTGGGGGAGAAGCTCTTGGAAGCAGGCTGTGAAGTGCTGATGCCCTGGGGGGCGCCGATCGGCTCCGGCCAGGGGTTGCGCAACCCGGATGCCCTGCGGGCGATGCGGGCGCATTTTCCGGAGGTGCCGCTGATCGTGGACGCCGGCATCGGGCGGCCCTCGGACGCGGCCCAGGCGATGGAGCTGGGGATGGATGCGGTGCTGCTGAACACCGCGGTCGCCAAGGCCGGGGACCCGGCGGGGATGGCCCGTGCAATGGCGCTGGCGGTTGAGGCTGGCCGCGCGGGGTTTGCAGCCGACCCGATGGAGCGGCGCGACATGGCGGTGCCCTCAACCCCTGTCCTTGGAATGGCGGAGTTTGCATGATGGAACGGTTTTATCTGATCACAGGCCATGTGGGACGGCTGGAGCTGCTGGTGCCGCAAGGCGCGAAACTGGTGCAGCTGCGCATCAAGGACCAGCCGGATGCCGAAGTGCGCCGCCAGATCGCCCGGGCGCGCGACTTCTGCGCGGTGCATGATGCCCAGCTGGTGGTCAATGACCACTGGCAGGCGGCGCTGGACCTGAATTGCCGCTTTGTGCACCTGGGGCAGGAGGACATGGACAGTGCCGATTTTGCCGCGCTGCGCCGCAAGGGGGTCCGCTTTGGCCTGTCGACCCATGACGAGGCGGAACTGGACCGCGCCTTGTCGCTTGGACCTGCATATGTGGCGCTGGGGCCGGTCTATCCGACGCTTCTGAAGAAGATGAAGTGGGGGCCGCAGGGGCTGGAGCGGGTGACGCGCTGGAAACAGATGGCGGGTGATGTGCCGCTGGTTGCCATCGGCGGGCTGACGCCGGAGCGGCTGCCGGGGGTGTTTGCCGCGGGCGCCGACAGCGCGGCGGTGGTGACAGACATCCAGATGGCCGATGATCCTGAGGCCCGCACCCGCGAATGGGTACAGGCCTGCCTGATCCGGGAGGACGCATGAGCCGCTATGCGCGCCAAATGATCCTGCCGGAGGTCGGTGCAGAGGGGCAGGCACGCCTCGCCCGCGCCCATGTGCTGGTGGTAGGCGCCGGGGGGCTTGGCTGTCCGGTGCTTCAATTCCTGGGCGGCGCGGGTGTCGGGCGGATCACGGTGATGGATGGCGACGTGGTGGAGGAGAGCAACCTGCACCGGCAGGTGCTCTATTCCACCGCAGACATCGGCTTGCCCAAGGCGCAAGCGGCCCGGCAGCAAGTGCTGGCAGCCAATCCAGGCCTCCAGGTCACAGCGCAAGTCCGGCGCCTCGATGCGGCCAATGCGGTGCAGATGGTGGCAGCAGCCGATCTGGTGGTGGATGCAGCGGACAGTTTTGCGGTGTCTTATATCCTCTCTGACGAATGCCTGCGGCAAGGCAAAGTGCTGATTTCGGCCTCTGCATTGGGCCAGTCGGGCTATGCCGGGGGCTTCTGCGGCGGCGTGCCGTCCCTGCGGGCGGTGTTCCCGGACTTGCCCGCACAGGCAGCGACCTGCGCCACCGCCGGGGTGATGGGGCCGGTGGTTGGCATGATCGGCGCGCTGCAGGCGCAACTGGCGCTGAAGGCGCTGCTGGACCATCAGCCCTCGCCGCTGGGGCAGCTGTTTGTTTTCCGGCTGGGAGATTTGCAGGTGAGTTCCTTCCGCTTTGACGGGGCTGAGGAGCCGGAAGAGCCCCTGTCCTTCATAGCGGCCTCCCATATCACACCGGAGGACACGGTGATCGAGCTGCGTGACACCACGGAGGCGCCTGAGTTGCCGGTACCGCAGGCCGTGCGGATCGCCCGTGCGGATCTGCCGGCCGCGGGTCTGCCGCGCGAAGGGCGGGTCGTGTTGTGCTGCCGCAGCGGGCTGCGGGCCTGGGGCGCGGCGCAGGATCTGCAGCAGGCAGGGTACAGCGATCTGGCCCTGCTCGCCGCCGGGAACAGCGCATGACGGTGATCCTGGCCATTGGCGGCACCGACAGCAGCGGCGGCGCGGGGCTGACACGGGATACGGCGATGGCCGCAGAGCTGGGCGTAGCGGTCCGTCCGGTGGTGACAGCCGTCACCGTCCAAACAAACGCAGCGGTTCTGGGTGTTCACCCCTGCCCGCCCGAGGCAGTGGCGGATCAGGTTCGCGCGGCGCTGGCAACAGCCCCGCTGCCGGAGGCCGTGAAGATCGGCATGCTGGGGTCGGCCGCGGTCGCGGAGGCTGTCGAGACTGCCTTGCCAGCCGGGCTGCCCATTGTGCTGGATCCGGTTCTGAAAGCGACTTCCGGCGGCACATTGATGGACGCGGTCGGCTTTGGCCCTTTGCTGAGCCGGGCCGCGCTGGTCACGCCGAACCTGGCCGAACTGGAGGTGCTCGCCAGGACTGACGGCCCGCTTGAGAGGCAAGCGGCGGCCCTGCTGGCCCAAGGCGTGCAGGCTGTGCTGGTCAAAGGCGGGCACGGCAGCGGCACCGAGAGCACCGATCTGCTGTGCACTCCGGACGGCGCGGTCATTCCCTTTGCGGCGCAGCGGCTGCCGGTGTCGAAGCGCGGCACTGGATGCAGCCTTGCCACCGCCGTTGCCTGCCATCTGGTGCAGGGTGCCGCACTACCGGATGCTTGCAGCAAGGCTAAGGAAGCCGTGCAACGCTGGCTGGGCCGATGACCGCGGCAAGGTCGCTGGCAGACGGTTTTCAGGCCGGTTTCAGGACGGAGCAGAGCTTTCAGGCTGCCTAGGGTCGCAGCAGAACCGCTGACGCTTCGACCAGGAGACCTGCCGCATGACCGACATCACCGCACTCTCCGCCGAAAACATGGCCCGAAAACTGCGGTCACGGGAACTGAGCGCACGGGAGGTGCTGGCGGCCCACAAGGCACAGGCGGAAGCGCGGGAGGGCACCGTGAATGCCTTTGTCACTCTGGACTGGGACGCGGCAGAAAAACGGGCCGAAGAGCTGGATGTGATGGCCGCACGCGGGGAATTTGCCGGGCCGCTGCATGGGCTGCCGGTTGCCATCAAGGATTGCTTCGAAACCAAGGGGCTGCGCACGACCTGGGGGTCGAAGAGCTTTGAGGCCTTTGTGCCGGATCACGACGCGCTGCATGTGGCCCGGCTGCGCGCAGCCGGTGCGGTGATCACCGGCAAGACCAATACGCCGGAGTTCACACTGTCCGGCCAGACAACCAATCTGGTCGCGGGCACAACCCGCAACCCGCTGAACCCGCAGAAATCGGTAGCGGGCAGTTCCGGCGGCGCGGCGGCAGCGCTGGCGGCAGGCATGGCGGCGCTGGCCGATGGTTCCGACCTTGGCGGCAGCACCCGCACACCAGCGGCCTGGTGCGGGGTGGTGGGGATGCGCCCCTCCTCCGGGCTGGTTCCCTATGGCCCGAACCCGGCGCCCTTTGACGGGTTGTCGGTGCCAGGACCGATGGCGCGGAGCGTGCGGGACCTGGCGCTGATGCTGGAGGTGATGCAGGGCAACACGGCCTGCCAGCCGCTGGGTTTCTGGCAGGCACTTCCGCGGCTGGCGGAGCTGGAAGAGGCCCTTGCCCCGCGCTCTGGCAGAGTGGCGCTATCCTTGTCCCCGTTTGGCTCCAGCGTGGAGCCATCCGTGCAGGCGGCGATTGCCCCGGTGGAGGCACTGTGCCGCGAGCTGGGCTGGCAGGTCGCAGAAAAAACGCCGCCGCTGGAGCCGCTGCTGGCGCATCAGGACATCATCCGGGGCCAATGCGCGCTGCAGCTCCGGGCCGCATTGCAGCCGGATATGGCGCTGGCGGGCGAAAGCTACCGCACCGCCTGCGCCCAGGCCGAGGGGCGCAGCCTGGCAGAGTTGATTGCCTATCAGACAACCCGCGCCCGGGTCTGGGCGGATGTTTGCGCCTTCTTTGAAGGCTATGACTTCGCCCTCTGGCCCACCGCGGCGGGGATGCCGTTCTCCGCTGAGCTGCGCGACGGGGAGATCACCGAGGACTGGCGCACGGTGACGCTGACGCCGCCGATGGAGCTGCCCTCGGTCTCGATCCCCTTCGGCACCTCTGCTGACGGGATGCCCGTTGGGCTGCATATCACCGGGCCGAAAGGATCCGATGCGCGGCTGCTGCAGTTTGCCCGCAATATCGAGCGGGCGATCCAGGGCTGACGTGCCTCAGCGCATCCAGAATCCTTCGGATTTGATCCGGTTGCGGATCGCCTGTTCGCGCCGGGGCAGGTTTTCCCGGTCAAACAGCGCCCGCACCTTGTCGCCGCGGCCCTGATAGACCATGCGCTTAATCGGCTCGTAGCCCTTCAGCACCTTCTTGATCCGGTTCGGCGCGGCAACCTGGTGCAGCACCTCTACCACGCGGTCGCTTTCGCGCGCATAAAGCAACGGAAACAAGCGGTAATGGCAGCTGGTTTCGCCGTCGAGATAGCCTGCGGGCAGGGCATCGCGCCCGCCGCCAAAAGAGTGGATCACCAGCGGCAGCACGACCTGATCCAGCCAGGGATCGAGGCTCTGCCCCACCAGCTCCGGCGGCGGATCGTGCATGACCGATTGCGCATATTCCAAGAACCGCGCACCAAAGGCCTGCGGGCAGGCGCCGTAGAAGAAGCCCGCGTTGAAATAGAGGTAGCGTTTCCAGTATTCGTCCGGCTGGCTGAGGTCGAGGCTGGACTGGAAATCAAGGCCGAAGCGGTCATAGAGCGCCTGCCAGATGCCCGCATACCCCGGCCCATAGAGCGTCGGCTTGGGCCAGGTGCCCTCAACCCTCAGCGAGGCGCAGGGCCGGGAGAAGTCAAACGGCACCTCCGCCAGCTCGCCGGTGATCAGCGTGTCGGTATCGAAAAAGACAAACGGCTCCCCCTCAGGCAGCGCCTGCAGCGCCTCGATCTTGTTGCCATAGGGGTACGCAGCGCCGAACACCTTGCTTTCGAACGGCAGGATTTCCGCATCCAGATCCGCAAGCGCCTGCAGCACATCCGGGTTGCGGATGCCGGGATCCTTCTCCCACTGCGGTCCCGGCTGCGGCACCGCAACGAACAGGCGCCCGGCGAACCCGGGCGAGCATTGGCGCAGCGAGGCCGCAAACAGCAGCGCCTCATACTGCAGCCGGCCCGCCTGGCCGACGATCATCACATTGAAGGGGTCATTTGCCATTGTTTTCCCCGTTTTCCGCCGCCGCCCGGCGGTTAGGACTGCGCGTTAAGGCCGCAAAGAGACTTGCCTGCTACGCTAGCTATAAGCCGACAAACAGCCGCGCAACCGGCCATTGGAATTTCGGGCCGCCTTGTGACGCAAAAGGCGCCGTTAGTGGAGAGAAACGATGTTTGATGTGATCCTGGCTATTATAGCCGCCTCGGCGCAGCCCGGGACGGAGAGCGGCGCGCCGGAACCCGCGGCTGCCGCGCCAGCGTCCGCTGCCGTTCAAACCGCCCTGACCGCAGAACCGCAGGAGGCCACCGGCCGCTTCACCACCGCGCTGGAGGTCAAGCCGATCCTGGCCGCGACCCAGGCCAACTGGATCCATGTCCGCGAATTCGACGGCCAGGACCTGCTCTACGTGACCCACCTCTGGTCCTGGCGCTGCGGCCTGGCGCAAGTCAAACTGGGAGTGAACGGCGAGGCACCGGAAATCTGGCCGCTGCCAGACTGTCATTTGGAAGAAGGTTTTCCCAACATGATCAAGGAAGAAGACGGCTTGCCCTACCGCGGCTATCCGCTCGGCTCAATCGAGCAGATTGCGGTCGAGGTGACCTATGACGACCTGAGCACCGAAAGCCTGACCTTCAGCCGCAATGGCCAGCCCCTGCAGTGACCGCGCGGCGCCCGGCACGCGCGCCAGATGCCGCGTGCTGCCTGGCCGGAGCCCCCGGCCGGCGCATCCGGAGGAGAAGATTGTCTCCCCCCGATACGAGCGCCCGCTGCAAGCAGATTTTTTTTCTGCAGCCCTGAGCTTCGGGCCAATGCCCCCCAGCACTTCCGGGCAGGGATCGGCACAGTCGTTTTCACGCCAAACAATTGAGCTCGAAGAGCTTACCATTGATCTCACCGGTGACCTGACAGATATCCTGCCGGCCGCAACCCCGCCGGAAAGTGCCCGCGTTGCGGCGCAGCATTCTAAACGTCCATTGGTGCATCAGGAGCCTAGCGGCAAAAGGACAAAAGGCCCCCGCTGTTGGCGGAGGCTTGGCCGGAAACGGTGGTTGCGGGAGTAGGATTTGGACACTGTTTTCTGCGGCTTGTTAACGTCGCAACGCTTGCAGCAAGATAGCCTTTCAGGGAAAGCTCTCACAAGAAGCTGAGATCACGATGGCACAGCGAGTTCCCACACACATGGCCAAGGTTGAGCTGCCGCTCCAGGTTTCAAAGTGCTGCCGCAAGTGCCCGTGCAGCAGCGCACAAGCAGGAATTATTTACTGGAAAACTGCCGCATCGCGCCGGCCCGGTCCTCGACGTGGTAAGACTGCACGATCACACAACCCTCAAGCTTGTGAATGTCGATCGTCAGGATATCAAAGCCGCGGCCTTCGCCATCAACGCCGAACAGGGGGCCGGCAGGTGTGCCTATGGCGCGGCTGCGGACGACCACAGTATCGCCGTCCTGGTACATATCCTGCACTGTCCATTCGAGATCGGGGATTAACTTGGCAAACCCGCCCATTTGACCGACGAAAGCGTCCCGGGACTTGGTCTTGACGGAATAATCTCCGGTGCTGACCCAGCCTTCGGCAGTGGCTTCCAGAAAGGCCGCCGTGTGGGGTTCGGATCCTGGGTTGTTGAGCAAATCGTAGAAGATCTGCACAGTTTCCTGGTCGTCAGCGGCTGCAACGGTCGCATTGGTGGCAAGAGCCATGAACAGGCCGGCTGCGAATTTCTTGAGACAGCTCATCGGGTACACTCCAAACTTTCAGCTGTCTGACAGGGCTGGCTGTACGCGCCCGTCGAAGGCAGTGTGGACAAAGCCCAAATGAGGCATAGTTTTGTACTGTTAGTACTGTTAGATAAATCTATTCGATCAGATGATGCAATAATCGACCACCTCCGCCAGATCGCCATCTTCGCCAAGACCATTGACCACGACTCCTTTCGCGGCGCCGCGAATGAGCTTCGCCTGTCTCCCTCGGTGGTCAGCCACCACATTTCTCAGCTCGAAGACCACCTCGGTGTCGCCCTGCTCTACCGCGCGACACGCAAGCTTACCCTGACACGAGAAGAGGAACGGCTGCTATCTGCGGCACGCAACATGCTGGACGCCGTCGAAAGCGATTTGCTCGACCTCACGGCCTCGGCGAGCGAACCCAGCGGGGAGTTGCGGATCACCGCGCCTTCGGTCCTGTCCCAATCGCCTTTCACGGAAATGATGGCGCATTTCTCAGCGCGCTATCCACGCCTACGCATCACGCTTGATTTCACCGACAGCCGCAAGGAGCTGGTGGGGGACGGATTCGATGCCGCGATCCGGATGGGGCTCCATTTCAAACCCTCGCCCGACACCCGGAAACTGTTCGAGGTGCCCCGCTCCCTAGTGGCGGCGCCCGGCTTCATTGCACTGCAAACGCCTGTCCGGGAGCCCAAGGACCTGCGCAATTGGCCGTGGATCGAACTGGCGCCAGTGCAGAGCATACCGGTGCGTTTCCAAAAGAACAGCAAGCAACAGGCCGTGCATCGCAAGCCGGCCCAATTGATCTGCAACGACGCGCATGCACTCTATAGCCTGGCGCGAGCAGGCGCCGGGCTTGCGATCGTCCCGGAATTTCTTGCTCAGGACGACGCTGCCGCAGGGCACATCCGTTACGTTGTTCCGGATTGGCAGCTTGCCCCGGCAATCGTGTTCGCACAATGGCCGCCGAACGCACCGAAACATGGGCTGATCAAACTTCTCGTCAGTTTTCTCACCGAAGCCCGGAGTTAGCCCTGTCGCCGGATCTGCGGAGCCATTCAGACATAGGAGCTTGGCTGCGGGCTGTCTGACAGCGGCATGCTCCGAAACCGAACGCCTGGCACCCCTTCTACCCGCTTTTCCTTGCCAGACGGCGGCGCTGCAAGATGATTATCAGGCCAAGCACTGCCAATGCCGGAATGTAGACCAGCTCCTTTGGCAGCTGTCCGGCCGGTGCCAAGACCAAGACCAAGACCAACAGGTTCAGCAGCGTAAAAGTCGAACCCTTGCAGCACTTCGGAAAACCGGGTTCCGAACATCGGTTCTTCCACACGCACCTTCCTGCCTCCTTGGGCCAGCCATAGCCCTGCCGCAGCAATCTGATCCACACCGCTGCCATCGGTGGCTGGCAGGACCAGTGTTGTCTGCTTGGTCTCGCCGGTACCAAAGTCCGGCCCGGAAACGGTCAGCCTCAGCTCGTCGCCTGGCGCCGCAGCCTCCAGCGTCTGCGCCAGCTGGACAGGCGGCAGCGTGGCAAATGGCGGCTGGATCCGGTCCATGAAGAAATCCGGGCGGAACAGCGCAAAGGCGACAAGCACCAGCGCCACGCTTTCAAAAAAACGCGAGCGGGTTACGAACCAGCCCATTGTGCCGACGGTAAAGACAAGGATCCCGGCGGAGGCAACGGCAAATGTTGTGATGCCGCCGATCCAGCCCACATCAATCAGTAAAAAGTCAGTGTTGAAGATGAAGACAAACGGCAGGGCAACCATGCGCAGGCTGTAAAAGAAAGCGGTGAACCCGGTGCGGATGGCGTCGCCGCCTGACACCGCCGCGGCTGCGAAACTTGCGAGACCAACCGGCGGTGTAACATCGGCCATGATGCCGAAGTAAAAGACAAACAGATGTACGGCGACCAGCGGCACGATCAGGCTGCTTTGGGCGCCAAGCTCAACCACCACCCCGGCTATCGGAGAACTGACGACGATGTAATTCGCAGTTGTCGGCAGCCCCATGCCCAGAACCAGGCTGAGGAAGCCAACCAAAACCAGCATCAAAACAAGATTGCCGCCAGAAAGGAACTCCACCAGATCGGCCATTACCTGTCCGACGCCGGTCAATGTGACCGTGCCCACAATCACCCCTGCCATCGCAGTCACATGCCCGATGCCGATCATGTTGCGGGCACCGCCGATCAACCCTCCGGTCAGACCCGCCAGCCCGTCCCGGAATCCCTTGAAAAAATTGCCCTACCTCCGGAAGAACGCCTTCAGCGGCCGTTGAATCAACAGGATCACCATCAGCAGCATCGAAGCCCAGAAGGCTGACAGTCCCGGCGATTTTTGCTCAATCATCAGGAAATTGACCAGCACGATGATCGACAGAAGATAGTAAAGGCCGGACAGGTAAATCTCGGAGACAACCGGCAATTCGACCTCACGGGCATTGGGATCGTCCGGCTCCAGGTCGTCCACGCGCGAAGCAACGAAAAGCAAGGCGGCATAGGCCAGCAGCAGCGCGGCCAGAGCGATCGTCGAGCCCTGAGGCATCAGAGCAACGATCTAGGAAACAGGGAACTGGACGCCATAGCAAAGCAGCGCAAACCCCGCAAAGAACACGGCCATTCCGGCGATAGTCATGCCGAAGCTGACAACCCGGCTGCCTAGGGTCGGCATGTTGTTTTCCGGAACCAGCATCCTCGGTTCCCTTCAACTGTCCCGCATTGCAAAGCCGGAGGCAGCTGGCTGCCTCCGGCGGACGTGTCACTCAAGCAAGCCCTGCTCGCGGTAGTACTTCAGGGCACCGGGGTGGATCGGCGCGGAAAGGCCAGCCGACACCATTTCCTCTTTGGTCAGGCTGGCAAAAGCCGGGTGGAACTTCCGGAAGTCATCGAAGTTGTTGAAGATTGACGAGACCAGCGCATAAACAGCTTCATCCGGAACGTCGGCGGACGTCACCAGCGTTGCGCCGACACCGAAGGTGGCAACGTCACCGTCAGTGCCGCGGTACATCCCGCCGGGGATGGTGGCAGAGCGGTAGTAGGCATTGTCGCTAATCAGCCCGTCTACAGCCTCGCCGGTCACCGGCACCAGTTTGGCATCGCAGGTGGTTGCTGCTTCAGTCAGATTGCCGGAGGGGTGGCCTGCGGTGATGATGAAGGCATCGATCTGGTTGTCGCACAGCGCCGCAGACTGCTCCGCCGACTTCAGCTCGGACGCCAGGGCAAAAGTGTTCTTGGTCCATCCCTTTGCCTCCATCAGCACTTCCATGGTACCGCGCTGGCCGGAACCGGGGTTGCCGATGTTGACGCGCTTGCCTGCCAAGTCGTCAAAATGTTCGATGCCTGCATCAGCCCGCACCATCACGTTGAACGGCTCGGCATGAACCGAGAACACCGCCCTCAGATCCTCGAATGGACCAGCCTCTTCAAACTTTGACGTGCCCTGCAGCGCGTGGAACTGCCAGTCTGACTGGGCAACGCCGAATTCCAGCTCACCTTCGCGGATGGTGTTGATGTTGTAGACAGAACCACCGGTGGATTCGACGGTGCAACGAACGCCGGTTTCCTTCCGGTTCTTGTTCATCAGGCGGCAAATCGAGCCGCCGGTGGGGTAATAAACCTCGGTAACGCCGCCAGTGCCGATGGTCACAAATTGTTCAGCCTGTGCCGCCGCAGCGCCAATCGCCACGGTCATTGCGGTTGCAAGGATCAGGTTCTTTCTCATCGTTTTCCTCCCTTTGAGAATGATTTCCTTAGATGTGCTGCGCTCCATTTCTCAGCGCCAAATTGCCAAACGAACCCGCCGCACTCTGGCGGTTCGCCCGAGTGCGCTTCATTCAACTGCAGGCCGCAGGTTCCTGTTGTGTCAGTTTGGTTGCAGCTCCTCCTGGTAGCCAAACAGAGCCGGCTGCCCGCCGGTGTGCAGCACGACGACCTTTTGCCCTTTGTGGATCACCCCCTCCGCGAGCAGGCCCAGAAGCCCGGCAAAGGTCTTGGCGGTGTAAACCGGATCCAGGAAGATGCCCTCGGTGCGGGCCATCAGGGTCAGGGCCTCGCGGGTGCTGCTGCCAACTTGGCCATAGCCCGGCGCCAGCGCGCCGTCCCAAACGTTGATGCCGTTCATAACCAGCGCCGGGTCGAACTGCATCAGGTCCGCCAGCTTGCCGAGCACTTTCTGCATCCGTGCATGCTGCTGATCCCGATCGCGGCGCACGCAAATGCCATAGACCGGCGCCGTTTGCCCTGACAGCCGCAGGCCGGTCAGGAAACCGCCATGCGTCGAACCGCTGCCCGACGGAACCACGGCCGCATCGAAATCTCCGATCTGTTCATTCAGCTCCGCCCCGCCGGGCACATACCCCAGTGCACCAAGCGGCGGGTGATTAATCCCAAGGTGGATCACATAGGGCGTGCGCCCTTCCGCCCTCAGCTGATCCGCACGTTCGTGCAGCGCATTGTCGGCTCCGGCTTCATCCTCTCCCACGGGATAGCTCATATGCTCGGCGCCCAGCAGCTGAGCCAGCAGCACGTTGCCGGAGCGGTAATAATGCTCGCCCATACCCGGCACGCGCTCCTCCAGCTGCAAAACCGACTGCATGCCCAGCTTTGCCGCCGCGGCAGCCGCGGAGCGGACAAAGTTCGATTGCACCGCGCCGGTAATCAGAATGGTATCTGCACCCTGCTGCCGCGCTTCACCGAAATAGAACTCCAGCTGGCGGGTCTTGTTACCGCCAAAGCTGAGGCTTGTGAGGTCATCCCGCTTGATCCACAGGTCGATCCCAAGACGGTGCGACAGGCGGTCGAGCCGCTCAACCGGCGTTGCACTGCTCATCAGCCTGGTACGCGGGAACTCTGCAAGTTTCGCATCAATGTTCATCGGGTCTGTCATGTCTTCTCATCCGATCAGATAGGCGCGCCGGAACAGGGCGGCACAGGCGAAAATGGAGATCACTCGGATTGCGAGCGAAATTGCGGCTTGCGGCAGATGCGGGCCGGTCAGGCGGCCCAGCAGGCTGCCGAGAATGGTCGCTGCCGTGAACTGCCAAAGCCAGGGAGCGCGGGCGAAAGCTGCCCAGTCCGACAAGCTATGCAGGGCAAAGGCCGAGCCATAGGCAACCAGCGCCACCGGCTGCACCAGCTTGCGCGCTTCCCCGGCGCTCCGCCCGATTGCCAAGAGGCCAAGAACCATCAGCGGTCCGGGAGTCGCAGCCCAAACCGTGGCCAATCCCGACAGGCCCGAGATTGCGCGGAACCCTTGCCGGCCTACAGTTTTGCTCTGCGGTATCAGCGACGAAACAACACCGATCAGGAGCAGCACCGCGGTGAGCGACAGGACCGTGCGCTCTGACAACAAGGGATAGATCAGCAGCCCCAGCACGATTCCCGCGAGGCATCCGGACACGGCATTCCGGACCAGGGATTTGTCCCGCAGCCAAGCCTGGCGGTCGGTCGCCAGAACCGAGACCACCGTGTTCAGCATAAGCAGCACCGGAACAGCCGTGGCGGTTCCCAGCAGGACCATCATCACTGGAGCAACCACGATGCTGAAGCCGACCCCGACGCCCGCCTGGAGCCCGGCGCCAGCAGTGATGGCAAGCAGCAATAGAGAGAAATCGGCGGGCACAGCAGTTTCCTTTTGCAGGTTGTGACTCGGAACCTAACGCTGTCCTCTCGGCATTAAAAATCATCTTGTTGAATTTTTTGATACTCAAATGTTATCATTTCGTATGCGTATCACTGCCCGCCAGATCGAACTTTTCCAGATGGCCTACCGCCATCGCTCCACCCGCAAGGCCGCGGACGCCTTGCATATTTCGCAACCCGCGATCAGCAGGGTTGTGGCCGAACTTGAAACCGAAATGGGCGTGACGCTGTTTGACCGGTCAGGCCGCAAATTCGAACCTACGGCGGCCGCGCACAGCCTGCAGCAGGCCGTTCAGAAGCATTATCAGGGCTTGGAGAGAATCCGTGAAACCGCCTCGCTGATCGCCTCGGGTACGGGCGGCCACCTTCGCGTCGCAACGGTGCCCGCCGTGGCCGACACACGGGTTGCTGTTGCCGCCGGAAAGCTCATGACGGAGTTTCCTGCCCTGCGGATAGACGTGGATGTTCTGAATGAACGCGCCGGGCTGGCCGCGCTGCGCGAAGGCCGCGCCGATTGCGCTGTTGTTTCGTCAGATCCTGGAGATCCCAACCTGACCTGCACCAGACTGGCTGACATGCATCCTGTCGCCGTTCTGCCGCCGGGGGATCCGCTGGCCGGCATCCAGGCAATCTCAGCTGCGGAACTTGCAGAATCACCTCAAATCATGCTGCCTCCATTCAGCCCCTTCCGCCGCGCTGTCGAAAATATGTTCGACCGGGAAGGAGTGGCGTTTCAGATCCGCGCTGAAGGTCAAACGCAAACCGCACTTGCAGGCATGGTCGCGCAGGGGGCAGGCCGGGCCATTGTTGACTGGGACATATTGGCTGCTGCCAATCATGCCAATGTCACAGCAGTTTTTCTGGCTTCAGACTTGAGTTGGCCGATAAGGCTGATCACCCTTTCCGCCTCTCAGGACATACCAGGGCTGCGAAGGTTTACTAATGAACTGTTGTAAATCTTGTGCCCGCACAAAATTAAATGGCCGTATCGTCTTCCGGCTAGTATGGCCTCGTCCCAGTGGGCAGCCTCATCTGTCTGGTCCAAGCTGATTGTTAGTGCATGATCGGCCTCTGTTCGATCCGGATGATGATTTCCGGGACCGGCGGGCGATAGCTCAATGCACTGTGGGGTCTCTTGGTGTTGTAGTGCTTCCTTCGTTTTTCGATCAGGATCTGAGCCTCACTGACGTATTCTCCTGAAATGTCCTCCCTTTGAGGTTAGCCTGTTCTCCAACTGAGTTGCTACCCAACGTGCCCTCGGCCGTTGTTAGAATTTCCGCGGTTCCATCAGGTTCACGGGCTGGTGTCGTGAACTGATTTCATCAGGTCTGCCGGGACCTTGTTCCCGATAGCCCCGTGCGGGCGTTCTTCATTGTAGTCTCTACGCCAAGCCTCCAACTTTTCGGCTGCATCTTCAAGGCTCATGAACCAGTGCGCGTTCAGGCACTCCGCCCGGAACCGGCCATTGAACGCCTCGATGAAGGCGTTGTCGGTAGGTTTGCCCGGACGGGAGAAGTCCAATGTCACTCCGTTGGCTTAGGCCCAAAGATCCATATCTTTGGAGATGAACTCGCTGCCCTCGTCAACACGGATGGTGGCTGGGTAGCCGGTGCGCTTGCATACTTGCTCAGGCATCGCGACCACTTCCTCCCCGCGATATGTGAACCGAGCATCTAGCACCGGGACATAGCGTGAGAAGGTGTCGACGACCGTCAGAACCCGAATTTTCCGGCCTGTCGCCAGCTGATCATGAACGAAGTCCCTTCCGGCAGATTGCGCATGCGCAATCGCCTTTCGGACGACGCATAGCCCAGACGTCATTGGGGCTGACAGCCTCCTTGCGGTCATCCCGCAGCTTGGACTTCACCCGGCGCTTGGGTGTCTTGTTCCGAAGCTGCATGCACAACTCCTTGTATATGCGATAGGTCTTCTTGGCGTTGATCTCCTAGCCCTCCCGGCGCAGCAGCACATGCACGCGCCTGTAGCCGAAGCGCACGCGCGTCTGGAAAATCTCCCGTATCGGCTGTTCCAAAGCGGCCTGCCCAGGCCGGCGGGATTTGTAGCGATAGGTTCTCGGATCGAACTGGATCACCTCGCAGGCCCGGCTGATCGACACCTGCCAATCCGCCCGCACCCCGTCGAACAGCGTCCTTTTCCGGGCAAGCCTCAAAGCTTTCGCTTAATGACGTCCTGCAGTATTTCCTTGTCGAGCGCGAGATCCGCGACGATCTTCTTCAGGCGCGTGTTCACCGGCTCGAGTTCCCTGAGCCGTTTCACCTCGGATGGCATCAGGCCAGCATATTTTTTCTTCCAGTTGAAAAATGTCGCCGTGCTGATCCCGGCCTTGCGGCAGACCTCGGCCACCGAGGTGCCGTCCTCTGCCTGCTTGATGATGAACGCCTTCTGCGCGTCCTTGAACTTCGATGCCTTCATGCGTTTCCGCTCCTCTCCCAGCCAGGGATTCTCTGCAGATAACTCTAATCAAAAACGGGGGCGTTTTCGGGGATCACATCACAGGCATGCCAACGGCGGAGGTCTGCCGCAGGCTCAGGCTCATCCGGGCAACATTCTACGAACTGAAGTCCAAGTATGGCGGTATGGAGGTGTTTTTACCATGCTCGCTGATCACGCAGACCGCGATCCTGGCCAATGATACGTCCACAGTCCCGTCCCGCAGGCTTCCATTTGTATCTTCTGCGGAAGCGCCGGCCGCTGACCTGTCAGCATGAAGGCAGTAACGGGCAGTGTGCAACGCAGGCCCCTTACAGCATCTCATATGGATTGCAACTCTCTGCCGCCTGCAAATAGCCAGTGTGACACGTTCCTGCCAGTCTGGCTGCCCAAGGCCAGTGCCTGGAGGGCTGAGAATTGCCAGTGAACGGGAGACGCCCCCAAGGACGAAAAAGCTCGAAAATCAACCGGTTTCGGCTACCCAGTGTTTGCCCCGCACACATCGGAAGGCTACAGTCAGGCATGGCCCCGCTGTCCTCTGTCCGCCTGCGCTTGCTGGTAATGGCTTTGCTGCCGCTGATCGTGCTGATGCCCTTCCTGCTGCTCCTTGGCATGACGCGGTGGAGTTCAGACTATGATGCCCTTCTGATCGCCAATGTGGAAAGCGATCTGCGGATCGCTGAACAATATCTCGAAGAGCTTATGACCGGAACCGAGAGGGACCTGACCGGAATTGCCACCTCAGCCGAATTTGACGCCTTGCTGGCCAAGCCCAACGAGGAACACGAAGAATACCTGTCCCGGAAACGCAAAGAGCTTGGGCTCGACTTTCTCTACTTTCTGCCCCGCAGCCGCACGGCGGATACCGCTGATCAATGGCCGGTTATCAAGGCTGCACTGAGCGGCACAAGCGGCGCCGGCATCGACATTATGGGGCCCGAAGACCTGAACAGCCTGGCATCGGGGCTGGCAGAACAAGCGCGGTTTGACCTGATCGAGACCGCTGCTGCAGTTCCGACAAGCCGGACAGCCGAAGACCGGGGCATGGTGGTGCACAGCGCCAGCCCGGTTGCCATGAACGGCCACGACGGGGTTTTGGTCGGAGGCATTCTTCTGAACCGGAATCTCCAGTTCATCGATACGATCAACGCGCTTGTCTATCTGAATGCTGTCACCGGGGGCGACCGGCAGGGGACTGCCACCCTGTTTCTGGAAGACGTGCGGGTCTCGACGAATGTGCGCCTGTTCGAAGACGTGCGTGCGCTTGGCACGCGTGTTTCGGCCGTGGTCAGGAACCGTGTTTTGGGACAGGGCGAAACCTGGCTGGACAGGGCATTTGTGGTCAACGACTGGTACATTTCCGGTTATTTGCCCCTGACCGACAGTTTCGGAAACCGGGTCGGCATGCTTTATGTCGGTTTTCTGGAGGCCCCTTTCACCGCTGCCAAGCGCGCAGCATACCTTTGGATGATTGCTGCCTTTGCCGGCGTTCTGATGCTATCAGCCCCGCTGTTCCTGTGGTTGGCGAAGGGCATCTTTGCTCCGCTTGAGCGTATGAACAAGACCATGCGCCGGGTCGAAGGCGGCGATCTTTCTGCCCGCAACGGCGACACCGGCGCACGAGGCGAGATCGGTGCAGTGGCGGCCCATCTCGACAGCTTGCTGAACCAGCTGCAGGACCGTGACCAGCGCCTGCGCACCTATGCAAAAGGGTTGAACCAGATGGTTGACAAGCGCACGTCGGAGCTGCGTAAAGCCAATGCCAAGCTGGAGGAGACTTTCAAGCAGCTGGTCATGTCAGAGAAACTGGCATCCATTGGCGAAATAACCGCCGGTGTCGCGCATGAAATCAACAATCCTGTTGCCGTGATTCAAGGCAACGTCGACGTCATCCGGGAAACTCTCGGCGACAACGCCCGGGATGTGAAGACGGAACTGGCCCTGATTGATCAGCAGGTCATGCGGATTGATGCGATCGTCGGCAAACTGCTGCAGTTCGCCCGCCCGGGTGAGTTTTCCAACTATGACGAAACCATTATGCTGCCCCGATTGGTCGAAGACAGCCTGGTGCTGGTGGACCATCTGCTGTCCAAACGGGCCATTCAAGTACGCAAGGATTTCCAGGATGCTCCGCCTGTGCGGATAGATCCCGGCGAAATGCAGCAGGTTGTGATCAATCTGATCGTGAATGCCATGCAGGCCATGGGAGAAAGCGGCACCCTCTCGCTGGGCGTGGCCGCAGCTGAAAGCGGCGGCCGGTCAGGAACGCAGCTGTCAGTCCGCGACAGCGGCCCCGGCATTCCGGAAGACAAACTTATCTCTGTCTTCGACCCGTTCTTCACTACCAAACAGGCCGAGGGCACCGGGCTGGGCCTCTCAATCAGCCAAACGCTGGTGCAGCGCGCAGGCGGGCTGATCTCCGCCCGCAACCTCAAGGACGGCGGTGCCGAATTCACCGTTTGGCTTCCGCAGGCAGAGGAATAAGCCTTATAGTCCCCAAGCCGCGCTTTTGCGGTCGATGGTCTTGCGCGAAATCCCCAGCCTACGGGCCGCCTCGGCCCGGTTACCGTCGCAGCGGTCCAGAACATGCAGGATATGGCGCTGCATGACCAACTCCAGGCTTTCCATCGCCTCGGAACCGGTTATCAGCCCGCTACCGGCAAATTCCTCCGGGAACTCCCCCAAAATCAGCGAGCGCTCGATCAGGTTGCGCAGTTCCCGCACGTTGCCCGGCCAGTCGTAGCGGCGCAGGTTCAGCAGCGTCTCCTCGTCCAGCAGCAGCTTGGGCATCCCCAGTGCGCGCGAAAGATGGGTCATGAAAAACGCCGTCAGCTCGACAATGTCCTCCGACCGTTCGCTGAGCGGCGGCATCGTGATATTGACCACGTTGATCCGGTGATACAGATCGGCGCGGAACCGCCCTTCTGCCACCGCCATTGCCAGATCAGCATTGGTGGCAAAGCAGAAACGCAGGTTCAGCGGGATGTCCCGCTCCGCCCCGACGGGCCGGATGCGCTGATCCTCCAGCACCCGCAGCAGGGCGGCCTGCAGCGGTTCGGGCATCTGGGCCACCTCATCCAGGAAAAGCGTGCCGCCGTCTGCCAGCAGAAACAACCCGGCACGGCGCTGTTGTTCGGCTTCCACGATGCCGAACAACTCATGCGAGATCCTCTCCGGTGCGATTGCTGCACAGTTCACAGCCACAAAGGGTTTCTCGGCCCTGTCCGACAGCTGATGCAATGTGCGCGCGGCGATCTCTTTACCGGAACCGGTGGGTCCGGTGAACAGAACCGGCGTCGGCAGGGGCGCTAGCTTGTGCAGCATCGCCCGTACCTCGGACAGCGCCCCCGACTGCCCCAGCAGCGTACTTGGCCCGCCCTCGGAAAACAGCTCATGGCGCAAGAGCGTGTTGTCGCGGCGCAAGTTCTTTCGGTCCAAAGTTCGCGACACAGCGTTCAGGATCTGGTTAGCCCGGAACGGTTTCAGCACAAAATCGCTGACACCCGCACGCAGCGCCTGGATCGCGGTTTCCAGGTCCGCATAAGCCGTTATCAGAATTGTATCAGCAAACAGCCCCTTGCGGCTTTGCTCAGCGACCCATTCCAGCCCTGTCTTACCCGGCATGATATTGTCCAGGATCACCAGATCGAAATGGGCCTTGTCCAGTTGTTCAGCACCCTCGCCAGGGGAACCCGCTTGCACCACTCGTTTGCAGCGCGGCTCCAGGATCTTGGTCAGGAAATTGCGCATCCCCGGTTCGTCATCGACCACCAGGATCGAAGCTCCAGCCAGATTGCCGCCGTAGTCGTCTGCCACGCTGCCCCCGCTCAGTTCAGCCTTACCGCGGCGCCTGACTGACGCTCAGCGGAGGAAAAGCCGATGCCCTGCAGTGCATAATCTGCGGCAATGGCAATCAGGATCATGGCCGCAAATCCGGCCAACATGGATTTCATTGGCTGCCTCCTTCAGTTGCCCGTTTCAGAAATTCGATCAGATCAGCACGGTCCGCACTGCTTGCGATCACCTGCATCGGCATCTTGGAGCCGGGGATGTAATGGTCTGGCCCTTCCGCAAATAGAGCGTCTATCGTGTTATCATTCCAGACAATTTTCGATCCGTCCAGCGCAGGTGAGTAGCGGTAGCCCGGCAAGGTTCCGGCACGGCGGCCAAAGACACCATGGAGACTGGGCCCGGCCTTACGCGAAGGTGCGTCGGTCAACCCATGACAGATGGAGCATTTGCGCATGAACTGCCGCTCGCCATTTGGCATCGTTTTGGAGTTGCGCAAAAAGCTGCGGTCGGCATCCATCGCGGGGTCAAAACTATCCAACAAAGCAATCGGCCAGCCATAAGCTACATCATCGAGACCTCCGGCCCAGATCATTAAACCGTCTTCGGAAAAGGCCAGCGCCCAGACCGGCCCCTGCCTGGTTGCCTGGAAGTCCCGGGCGATCTGCCACTCCGCTGTGTCCAGAACCATAATGTACCCGTGACCGTCCCCGACCGCCAGCTGCCCGGTCTCAGTATGATGCGTCAGTGACAATACGGGGCGCCGGTCGAGTGAGAAATCGGCGATCTGCGCTCCGCTGTCCATGTCGATCACCCGGGTGCCGCCATCTACTGCGCCATAAGCCAGCCATCCCTTGCCCGCCTCGACTTGGTTTATGCCAAAGCCGTGTTTAACCAGCGGCAGCGGCGGTTCTTGCGGGTGGACAGGGTCATAGCGCAGCAGCTCTCCATCCGTCGTGGCCGCAAACAGTGCTCCGCCGCCGTAGGCCAAATCATTGACCCCGGCCCCTGGGCTGGAGAGTTCCAGCGGCCTGCCGCCAGCCAGCGGCCACAACCGCACCGATCCATCCCAGCTGCCGGTTGCCGCAAAGGCCCCGTCAGGGCTAACGGCGACGGAAGTGACCTTGCCCTTATGGCGGCCCAGCAGCTCCGGCCCCTCAGCACGCCAGAGGTAAACCGCAAAATCATCGCCACCTGTGATTAGCCCGGCAGGGGTAAAGCCCAGCGCAGTGACCGCGGCGCCGTGTGCTTCCAGCCACTTGGGGCTGTTCCCCGTCCACAGAGCCGCTGAATTGTCAAAGCTGGCGGTGGCCACCTGCCCCTGCGGTGACACTGCTATGCCCATCACCGGCCCGCCATGGCCCTTCAGCGTGGTGAATTCTTGCGCTGCAGCCGGCAGCGCAGTCAGGATCAGGAATGCCGCCCAACGCATCATTCCGAAGGTGTTGCCTCCGAGGGTTCAGCCTTTTGCCTGCCAAGCTCCTCCTCAAGCCAGATCGAATGGTGCTGCCGCGCCCAGGCCTCATCCACTTCCCCCGATCCCATGGCGTCAAAGGCACCTTCCATGCCCACCGAGCCGATGTAGATATGGGCAATGATGATCGCCATCAAAACAAACGCGACGATGGCGTGCCATGCTTGCGCGAACTGCATTTCCTGATGCGGCGTCAGCACCTCAGGGAGCGGTTCCAGCCCAACAAGACCAGGCAAACCAAGGCTGTTCAGCGCGGCAAAGGTCTTGGCAAACAGCGGCATTTCGAATGGGAACAGCAGCGACAGGCCCGACAGGGCAATGGAACCGCCAAGCAGGATGACCGACCAGAAGATCACTTTCTGACCGGCATTGAATTTTTTTGCCGGGGGGTGGGAATTGCCGATGATGCCGCCGAACTGGCGCAGCCACATAAGGTCCGTGCGGTTCGGGATATTATGCGCAACCCACATTACGAAAACCATTATCAGTGCCAGGATGAAACCCCATGCGACATTGTTGTGCAGCCATTTGGAGGCCAGCAGCAAAGTCGCGTTCAAGTCCTTGCCCAGATAAGGGGCTACAAAAAACCTTCCGAACAGGACCAGAAGGCCGGTCAGGCCCAGAACGATGAATGACCCTGCCAGCAGCCAATGCGCAAAACGCTCAATCGCTTTGAAACGGGTCACAGTGCGGCCCGTCGCAGGGTCATCAAGCTTGATGCGCCCGCGCAAAATGAAAAACAGAACGAGGGCAGCAAATGTCACCAGCAGAAGGCCGCCGCCATACTTGCGCAACGGCCCTTCCCGGAAGTCCAGCCACACCATGCCGCCATCCTGTACCAGGACCGCAGCCCCAGCGCCGCCGGATGAAACGGAGATATCAGCCGAGCCGTAGCGTAAGGCCCGCCATAGTTCCGGATCCGAAGCGCCGCCCAAGGTGCCAAGCTGTGCTGCCATTGCTGCAGCCGAATCCGGGTCACCGGTGTCATTGCGGCGGAAGGCATCGTCAACTTTTTCACCGCGCTGCCGCGCCAGAATATCTTCCAGCGTCTGAGCGCCGCCAGTGGCGGAACGATCCTGCGCCTCCGCCTGCGGTGCGCCGGTCAGAAGGAAAGACAGGACAATTGCGAGTGCCATGCGCAGCATGTGCCACCCTCCTTGGAAAAACCTCGAGGAGAGGGACAGGCCAGCCCGACGGGGCTGCCCTGTCCGTGATTGCCGGGGAGCGCCGGGCGCTCCCGCAAACAGTTGCTCAGCCGCCTTTCTGATCGTAGGCGGTGCCCCAGCCCCAGGCGCCGGAGCCGAAGCCGCGGGCGACCACGCGTTCGCGGTAGATCGCCGACACCACGTCGCCGTCACCGGCCAGCAGGGCCTTGGTCGAGCACATCTCTGCACAGATCGGCAGTTTGCCTTCGGCAATCCGGTTGCGGCCGTATTTGGAGAATTCCGCATTGGAATGTGTCTCCTCCGGACCCCCTGCACAGAAGGTGCATTTGTCCATCTTGCCGCGCGACCCGAAATTGCCTGCCTGCGGATACTGCGGTGCGCCGAATGGGCACGCATAGAAGCAATAGCCGCAGCCGATGCAGAGGTCCTTGGAGTGCAGGACGACGCCTTCCTCGTTCTGATAGAAGCAGTCGACCGGGCAGACCGCCATGCAGGGAGCGTCCGAGCAATGCATGCAGGCGACCGAGATCGACCGCTCGCCCGGCTTGCCGTCCTGGATCGTCACCACCCTGCGGCGGTTGATGCCCCAGGGCACTTCATGCTCGTTCTTACAAGCAGTGACGCAGGCGTTGCACTCGATGCAGCGTTCGGCATCACACAGGAACTTAGCTCTAGCCATTTCTTGACCTCCTTATGCTGCCGAGATTTTGCAGAGAGTACATTTTGTCTCCTGCATCTGGGTGACCGAGTCATAGCCATAGGTCTGAGCGGTGTTGGAGCTTTCACCCAGCACATAGGGATCGGCGCCGTCGGGATATTTGTCCCTCAGGTCCGCGCCCTGGAAATGGCCGCCGAAGTGGAAAGGCATGAAGGCCACGCCTTCGCCTACCCGCTCGGTCACCATCGCCATCACTTTGACCTTGCCGCCTTCGGGGCCTTCGACCCAGACCTGCGCGCCGTCACGCACACCCAGGTTGTTGGCATCGCGCGGATGGATCTCGACGAACATGTCCTGCTGGAGTTCAGCCAGCCAGGGGTTCGACCGGGTTTCCTCGCCACCGCCCTCATACTCGACCAAGCGTCCCGACGTCAGGATCATGGGATAATCCTTGCTGAAGTCGTTCTTCTGGATCGACGCATACATGGTCGGCAGACGGTAGGCGTGCCGGTCCTCGTAGGTTGGGTAGTCCTCCACCAGATCACGCCGGTTGGTATAGAGCGGCTCGCGGTGCAGCGGGATCGGGTCCGGGAAAGTCCAAACGACGGTGCGGGCTTTGGCGTTGCCGAAGGGGGCGCACTCATGCTTGATCGCCACCCGCTGGATGCCGCCGGAAAGGTCGGTCTTCCAGTTTGTTTCCGGGCCAGCCACAGCGTCGATTGCGGCACGTTCCTCATCTGTCAGATCGCTGTCCCATCCCAGATCCATAAGCATCTGCATGGTGAATTCGGGATAACCGTCCTGGATTTCAGAGTTCAGAGAATAGACGCCATCCGCCAGCAGGTTTTCACCGTCGCGCTCCACCCCGAAACGGGCCCGGAAGGTCAGTCCCCCCTCGCTGACAGGTTTGGACATGTCATAGAGGTTCGGCGTGCCCGGATGGTTCATCTCCGGTGTCCCCCAGCTGGGCCAGGGCAGACCGTAGTAATCGCCATCCGCCGGGCCGCCCACTGCCTGCAGCGTGGTGCGGTCGAAGGTATGCTGATTGGCCATGTGCAGCTTCAGCCGTTCCGGGCTTTGACCGGTGTAGCCGATGGTCCACATACCGCGGTTGATCTCGCGCAGCGTATCCTCGACATCCGGTGTCACCCCGTCCTCTTCCAGCTTGATATTGCGGAACAGACGGTCGTGCCAGCCGAACTTCCGGGCAAAGAGGCCAATGATCTCGTGGTCGGTTTTGCATTCGAACAGCGGGTCCACCACCTTTTCGCGCCATTGCAGCGAACGGTTCGAGGCGGTGACAGAACCACGGGTTTCAAACTGCGTGGCCGCCGGCAGCAGATAGACACCGTCGGAGCGGTCATGCAGCACGGCGGAGACCGTTGGATAGGGGTCGATCACAACCAGCATGTCCAGCTTTTCCATCGCCGTTTTCATTTCCGGCCCGCGGGTCTGCGAGTTTGGCGCGTGGCCCCATAGGACCATGGCCCGCACCTTG
Source organism: Leisingera sp. S132 (assembly GCF_025144465.1). NCBI lineage: Bacteria > Pseudomonadati > Pseudomonadota > Alphaproteobacteria > Rhodobacterales > Roseobacteraceae > Leisingera > Leisingera sp. S132. The sequence goes on along the minus strand of NZ_CP083553.1, from coordinate 1,018,877 downwards.
TCCGGGTTGTCCATGTTCGCCGGATCTTCCAGCACGCCGTCGATCCAGCGGCTGACCGGAATGCCGCTCAGGTTCTGCAGCGGCTTTTCGGTGCCGTCGGCCCCGGTGGTGGTGGCAAACTGCCCCGCCAGCCATTCCGCGTCCTCACCCCAAACACGTGCCCAATGGCCCCATGCACCCTTGGACAGGCCATAGTAGCCAGGCAGAGTATGGGACAGAACGCCCAAATCGGTTGCGCCCTGAACATTGTCATGGCCGCGGAAGATGTTGGTGCCGCCGCCGGAGGTGCCCATGTTGCCCAGCGCCAGCTGCAGCACGCAGTAGGCACGCGTGTTGTTGTTGCCGTTGGTATGCTGGGTGCCGCCCATGCACCAGATCACCGTGCCGGGGCGGTTGTTCGCCATGGTCCGCGCAACGCGCTTTAGCTGGCTGCCCGGCGTGCCGGTTACACGCTCGACCTCTTCCGGGTTCCATTTGGCGACCTCGGTGCGGATCTGATCCATCCCCCAGACACGGGTGCGGATGAATTCCTTGTCTTCCCATCCGTTCTCGAAGATGTGCCACAGGATACCCCAGATCAGCGCCACATCGGTGCCGGGGCGGAAGCGCACGTATTCATCCGCATGCGCTGCCGTTCGGGTAAAGCGCGGGTCGCAGACGATCAGCGGTGCATTGTTCTGCTCTTTTGCGCGCAGAACATGCAGCAGCGAGACGGGGTGCGCCTCAGCTGGGTTGCCGCCGATAATGAAAATGGCCTTTGAATTGTGGATGTCATTGTAGGAGTTCGTCATCGCGCCGTAGCCCCAGGTGTTGGCAACACCTGCAACCGTGGTCGAATGGCAAATCCGTGCCTGGTGATCCACGTTGTTCGTGCCCCAGTAGGCAGCGAACTTGCGGAACAGATAAGCCTGCTCGTTGCTGTGCTTGGCCGAGCCCAGCCAATAGACGCTGTCAGGCCCGCTTTCCTCGCGGATCTGCATCATGCCGTCGCCGATCTCATTGATCGCCTGCTCCCAGCTGATCCGCTTCCACTCGCCGCCTTCTTTCTTCATCGGATATTTCAGGCGGCGCTCGCCATGGGCGTGCTCGCGCACCGATGCCCCTTTGGCGCAGTGGGCGCCAAGGTTGAAGGGGCTGTCCCAGCCGGGTTCCTGCCCGATCCAGACCCCGTCGCTGACTTCGGCCACAACCGTGCAGCCGACTGAGCAATGGGTACAGACGGATTTCTTCAGTTCCACCGTGCCGGTTGCTGCAGTGGCCGCGCTGGCCTGCTGCACCGTGCCGCCGGTGGCCGCGATTGCGGTCAGCCCGCCGATCGCCAAACCAGACCCGCGCAGAAACGCACGGCGGTCTACTGAAGCATTTGCGGCTTCAGACAGGATACTTGTCCGCTGGGGGCGTCGCGCAACCCCGTTGGTCTTTTTCCTAAGCATGTTTCTCTCTCCCTTGCCTGCGGATACGCCCGCTTGCTTGGTAACTGTGAAATCTGCTTCTGGCGGTCGGGCGTCACGCAACCAGTTGCCAGAAGGCGGGTCAGCTCGTCCGGTTCAGAACCGGGCGGACTCCAAATAGGCGCGCGTGTGTGCGGTATCCTGCATCTTCTCGGATGTCAGATCCGGCTCTGCCGCTTCTGCTTCCTTGCCGCCGGCTGCAACTGCCACCGCCGCTGCGGGGGCTGCCGTGCCGGCCAGTTTCAGAAACTCCCGGCGCGATGCCTTGGTCTCCTTGCTCATCCTTTCCTCCTCCTTGCTGCTTCTCTTCCGTTCCGGCGGCTGATCCGCCGCTCCTTGCGGGCCGGCGCTGGCGCCCGCCCGTTTCTTCAGGCCCCGCTCAGACGGAACCCTTCGCTCTCAATGTCCATAAACACCCGGCCGACGCTGCCGACAGCCGCGTAAAAGACCGAGTTCTTGGCCCCTTCCAGATCGGCAAAGAAATGCGCGGCCCAGGGGGCGATGTGCCGGTTGAAAAAGGTCTTTTGCTCTTCCAGAGACGCGGGGGCACCAAACCGCCCCACGATCTGCGCGGCCATCATTTCCATCAGGCTGGCGATGTTGTCTTCAGGCTCAAACACGTTCTCTGCCCGTGCCAGCCCCCGTGCCGTCATGTCCTGACGCAGCACGGCCAGCGGCTTCTCGTTCAGAAACCCGGTCAGATAGTAGGAGGCATAAGGCAGCAGCTCACCCCGGCCCAAACCGATGAACAGCTTGTTGTATTCGCTCTCTGCTGCTTTTGGCTTGGTTAGCTTCGCCAGCTTCGCCAGTGTTGCAATCCCCTGCCCCAGATCGGAAGTGTCGCCGTCAAGGCCCGCAGTCTGGTCCAGCAGCATCTGGTCCGGCGGTCCGGAAAGGATCAGCCCAAGAAAATTGTAAAGATCCGCCCGCAGGCGGTCCTCCTCGGCAATTCGTGTTTCCACTGCTGCGCTCATCCTGTCCTATGCTCGTCAAAGGTGAAAATCATCCGCCGGGCACTGGGGGCAGCGGCGTAAACCGGCTCTTCTTCTGTTGCGGGGACAGGAGGCGCGTGCTCCATCGCCACAGCGGCCATTGGCTCGGGCGCCTCCTCAGTCTCAGGCATATCCGCACCTTCCGCGTCAGGTCCGGATGGGTCTTCCTCCTCCTGAGGGTCCTGTTCGGCCTCTGCCTGCCGCGCCAATTCCTCCACATGGGCCAGCATGCCCTTGCCGATCTGATAAGCGCTTTGCAGGTTCTCGATGACTGTGGCTGCGTCCGTGAAATCCTCGCCGTAGTCCACGAGGCCATCCAGATTGGCCAGCACTGGATTGACCCGCCACAGACAGCGCAACGCCCGGGTCTTCAGCCTTGCCGGCACGGCATCGCTCAAGAACCGGCTGAAATCCTCCCCTGCCTCCAATGTTTCAGGCTCCGGCAGCCCAAGCTCCTCCAGCAGTTCCGCATCGCTTTTCCCGGCTTGCTGCGTCTCCAGCTCCGCTGCCGCCTGCGCAGCTGCCTGCCGTTCTCCGTCGCGGGCTTCGGCAGCAACAGCTGCCCGGCGGCGGGACCAGGCATCCATCATTGCAGCCTCCGCTTCAGAAGCGAGGGCGATCGGTAGACATCTGCCACCTGGGCAATGCGGGGATCACCAATACCATCTTCAGCCAGATCCACCCGTTTCTTGTCACGGCGGCGTTTGACGAAGACTTCCTCTTCATAAAAGGCATCTACAAAGTCCCAGACCCAGGCTTTCAATGCGGAGGGCATCGGGATCTTCTCGACGATTTCCTCGCCGCTGTCTGTGTAATCCTGTGCCTCATAGGGCGAAGCGGTGACCAGCAGCAACTCCAGCGGGGCATCGCCCTGCTGCTCCCGCATCACGACATAGACGCTCGGCACCTCGGCATTCAGCCCATGATGATAGGCTTCCGCCTCGGCCCCGTGCAGCTCCAGCGTCAGGGTAGCGGCGTGGTATTCCACCGCATCGTCTTCACGGCGCATTTCATGCCAGTTCGCAGGCGCTGCTCCGGGAAGCACAGCAACCGCCCGCCAGCACCACGGCACCCAGCGGGTTATCCCGCGGGATTTGCGCAGCACAATGCCGAGCGGCATGGTCCGGTACATTTTCGGATTATGGATCAACCGGTACTTCCTCCCCTGCCTTCAGACTGCGTCACTGCCCGCCACCGGCAAAGCGCGGAATTGCATGCACCCGCATTCCTCCGCGTTTCCGGTCAATTTGGGCAGCCTGCCTGACACAGGCTCGGGCCATCGGACGATTTGTCTATTTCGACAAAAATACTCAGTCATTTCAGGTCGGTGCCGCGGCGGCGAATCACCCCCTGCGCTGCCCCCTGATCCCGGACTGCCGGCCAGACTGCGTCGCCAGAAAACCGGTTGTGGCAGCGTTCGAATCGCGTCTTAATCAAAGCAAGAAACAGGGGGTAAAAGGCTGCCAGTCTCAGCTGCGGCCGAAAAGAAACCATGATCAAGTCTCTGATAACATGTGATTGTCTTGGCAGTCAGGACGTCGACACCCAAGGTCTTGCCAAGGCAACCGGCCTGAACGTCCCACCCGCCTGCACGGCACTTTGCACCAAGCAGATCGACCTTGCCGCCGCAGCCTTGCAGGGCGGTGACGCAATTATTTGCTGCACCCAGGAGGCACGTGCATTCGAAGCCTTGGCGGAGGAATTGAACGCCCCTTCACCCGCTCTGCTGGACCTGCGGGACCGCGCCGGGTGGAGTGCTGATGACAGCTCCAAACTACCCAAAATGTCCGCGCTGGCAGCCGAAGCCCTGCTGCCAGGCGCCGCGCCCAAAACACGCGATGTGGTCTCGGAGGGGCTGTGCCTGATCCTAGGTCCGGAAGAGGTTGCGCTGAATGCCGCCGAGCGACTGAAAGACACGCTGGGGGTAACAGTGTTGCTGGAGGCCGCCCCCGATCAGCCGGCAACACGCGACTACGACATTGTGCTGGGCAGCCTGCGCAGTGCTTCAGGCGCTCTGGGACAGTTTCAAGTGCGCATCGACGCGCTGCAGGTTCCTGAACCCGGAGGCCGCGGCGCCCTGGGCTGGAGCAGCCCGCGCGACGGCGGGCAATCGGAGTGCGACATCATTCTCGACCTCAGAGGCGGCGCGGCGTTGTTCCTGGCCCCGGAAAAGCGCGAAGGCTATCTGCGTGCGGATCCGGGCCATCCGTCTTCGGTTGCAGCAGCCGTTCTGGCGGCGAGTCAGCTAACGGGCGTTTTTGAGAAGCCGCTTTATGTTAGGACCGAGCCCCTGCTCTGCGCCCATAGCCGGGCAGAACAGACGGGCTGTTCCCGCTGCCTGGACCTTTGCCCCACGGGCGCAATCACCCCGTCAGGCGACCACGTCAGCGTCGATCCAATGATCTGCGCCGGCTGCGGCGCCTGTTCTGCCGTCTGCCCGTCAGGCGCCATCAGCTATGACGCACCGCCCGTGGATCTGACCATGCGCCGTGTTCAGACATTGGCCAAGGCCTATCTGGATGCCGGCGGGGCCGCGCCGCGGCTGCTGGTCTCCGGCGCGCACGGGTCTGAAATGATCCGCCTGTCCGCCCGCTACGGGCGCGGGCTGCCGGCCGACACCGTACCGATGGAGGTCCCCGCCCTGAACCTCTTCGGCCATGCTGAAGCGCTCGCTGCCCTGGCTGCGGGTTTCGCACAGGTTTCGCTGCTGCCCGGTCCCGGAACCGATCCGGAAGCGCTTCTAGCTCAGGTCGGACTGGCGGAAGCGATCGGCGGCACAGGCACGGTACAGATGCTGGACCTCAATGATCCTGAGGCACTGGAAGACGCGCTGTACGGCAGCAAAGCTTCTTCGCCAGCCGTTGCTCCGGTCCGCCCGCTAGGCAACCGGCGCCAGATCACCCGCCTGGCGGCCCGTGCACTGAACCCAGGTGCCGAAGTTCTGAACTTGCCTGAGGGCGCGCCTTATGGTGCAGTCGCCGTTGACACGGAAAGCTGCACTCTTTGCCTGTCCTGTGTCTCGCTGTGCCCGTCCGGCGCACTGGGTGATAACCCTGACACGCCGCAGCTGCGCTTCCAGGAGGACGCTTGCCTGCAATGCGGCCTCTGCACCAAAGTGTGCCCGGAAGATGCCATCACCCTGGTTCCCCGGCTCGACCTCACACCTGCCGCGCTGACGCAGCAGGTTCTGAACGAGGAAGAACCCTTTGCCTGCATCGAATGCGGAGCCCTGTTCGGGGTGAAGTCCACAATCGAAAAAATCACTGAAAAGCTGGCTGCACACAGTATGTATCAGAATCCTGGCGCGCTGAAGATGATCCAGATGTGCGATGACTGCCGGGTGAACGCGCAGTTCCACGCCGACAGCAGCCCCTTTGCCGGCGGCGAACGCCCGCGGCCGCGCACCACAGACGACTATCTCAGCAAGCGCCGCGATCACTGATGCTGCAGCGGTGCCCCCAAGTCCGCCGGCGCCAGCGCGGCGGCATAGGCCAGAAGCGCCTCCAAATCCTCCAGAGTCAGGGTCACCGGGTACACGGGCGGCGGCCGGTCCTCAGGAAAGGGTTCGGTAACCTCCTCGACAACCGTGAATGCCGGATGCGGGTTCAGCGCGTAGAAAGCTGCAAAACGCTCTTCCCAATCAGCGAGGCTGCGCAGCACCCGGAAACTAGGGGTCGAGCCAATTCCAGCTATCCCCGCGCCCTCTGCCACAACATGGCAACGGCTGCATTCCGCCTGCGCCACTTCCAGCCCCAGCGCCGCATCGCCCGCCGTTCCCTCAGAAACCGGATCAGCCGAGCCAGCCTCCACCACTGCAAAAAGGGACACGCCTTCGGGCGCAAAGCCACGAATTGCGCGCCTGCCCACTTCCGAGCGCAGCCAGCCGGCCAGTTTATCGGCTCCTTGGTGACCCTGCCGCATCCGCTGCATGTGCCAGGTAGCACCTGCACCCGCGAACAAGGCTTCACCCTCCGCCCCCAGGATCAGGTCGGCGGCATCCAGGCCGACAAGTTCCACCTTGACTTGCGTTTTCAGCGTGAACCGCGGCAGGATGTGGCGCAACAACCCGCTGTCTTCCAGCACCTTCGGCGCATGGAGCCGCACCAGCCGGGCCTCCTCGGCGGCAGCGGTGAAAGGCATCAGAAGCCAGACTATTATAACCAGATATCCCGCATGCATGACGGGATCAGCCTAGGCGCGCACTCTCCGGCACGTCAACGGCAGGAAGGAAACACAAGATGAGCAGAGAGGCCGTTTTAGAGGTCCTTAAAAGCATTAAAGACCCGGTGCTGGGCGGTGATATCGTCGCCAGCGGCGTTACGCGGGCACTGAATCTTGATGGCACCACTGTGCGTTTCGTGATGGAAATTGCGCCGGAACATGCCCCCCAGTATCAGGCAGTCAAAACCGAGGCCGAGAACCGGCTGCAGGAAATGGATGGCATTGATCAGGTTTCCATCGTGCTGACCGGCCATTCCGCCAAGGCGCCGCCGGACCTGAAACCCAAGGCACCTGCCCAGCCGCAGGGACCCCAGTCAATCCCGGGTGTTGAGCGTATACTGGCAGTTGCATCCGGCAAGGGCGGCGTCGGAAAATCTACGGTTTCCGCAAACCTTGCCTGCGCCCTTGCCGCCCGGGGCCGCCGGGTCGGCCTGCTGGACGCTGACGTCTACGGTCCCTCGCAACCCCGAATGCTGGGTGTCTCAGGCCGCCCATCCTCGCCGGATGGAAAGACGATCCTGCCGCTGCGCAACCATGGTGTGACCATGATGTCCATCGGCCTGATGACAAACGAGGATCAGGCTGTGGTCTGGCGCGGCCCGATGCTGATGGGGGCGCTTCAGCAAATGATGATGCAGGTGCAATGGGGCGCGCTGGATGTGCTGATCGTGGACCTGCCGCCTGGCACTGGCGACGTGCAGATGACACTGGCACAGAAAGCCCGCGTTGATGGAGCAATTGTCGTTTCTACCCCTCAGGACATCGCACTTCTAGACGCCCGCAAGGGCATCGACATGTTCAAGCAGCTCAATGTGCCGATCGCCGGAATGATTGAAAACATGTCTACCCATGTCTGCTCCAATTGCGGCCACGAAGAGCATGTGTTCGGTCACGGCGGCGTTGCGGCTGAAGCCGCGAAACTTGGTGTACCCCTGCTTGCCGAAGTGCCGCTGGACATGCAGATCCGTCTTGCAGCGGACGGCGGCGCGCCAGTCACGGTGGCCCAGCCAGACGGCGCACGGGCACAAGCATTTCACCGGATAGCGGAACACTTGATTCAACAGGGCATGGCATGAGTGAATTGCGCTTTCCCCCTTTAATGCAGGGTGAACCCTGTCCAGAAGATCCCTTTGCCACGGCCTGCCGCCGGGCCGTGCTGGGTTGCGACGCCGGCCTTGTGTGCTACAGCTTGGATGCGCCGCGGCTGGAAGCTGCAATTGTTCTGGCACCCGATGTTCCGCTGCGGCAAGCGATGACTATGCTGCCGCTGTGCGGTGTCAGTTTCCAGAACGCACTTGGCGCACTTGCCCCGCCGGAGGTCGCCGTGCATCTTGGCTGGGACGGAACACTGTATCTAAATGGAGCCCGATGCGGAGCGCTGCGAGCGGCGAGCGATACAAACGGCCTTGATGCTGTGCCCGGCTGGCTGGTCATCAGCCTGACCCTGCCGCTCTGGCCTTCCGAAGATCCTGGCTTTACCCCTGACCGGACCGCGCTTTATGCCGAAGGCTGCGCTGATGTTCAGCCCGGCGACGTCATCGAGGGCTGGGCCCGCCACACCCTCAATTGGATCACCCGCTGGGAAAACGAAGGGGCCCGCGTTCTGCACGCGGAATGGCGCGGGCTGGCCCGGGGTCTGGGCGAGGAAACTGCCCAGGAGGGTCTCAGCGGAACGTTTGCCGGAGTCGACGAAGATTTCGGCATGCTGCTGCGCACTGGTTCCGGCACCCATCTGATCCCGCTCACCACGCTATTGGAGCAGCCATGAAACTCGCCCGCGCAATCCATTTCGATGAATCAGATACCCGGGTTTACCACAGCCCTGCGCGCACCGGTGAATGGTGCCTTTCCGGGGGGTTTGAGTTTTCCAACTGGACCGAGGCTGACTTAACCGGGAAGGCACGCCAGGCCTTTGCGAACGGCTGGTTCGGACTGGAAACCTGCGGCAGGGTAACATTCGTCGCGGTCACCGAAATCACGCCTGCGGAAACCGAGGAACTTGAATGCACACTGGCGCGGCATTTCGTAACATACTATGGCGCCCCTTCGGAAAAGGCAGCATTACCCGTGGCCGCTGAAGAGCTGAAACAGATGGCAGAACTTTGCAGCGAACATGCGCCCAACACACTTCTGACCGTGTCTCGCGAACTGACAGACGCCGGCGTCAGGGAAACTTACCGGATGATCGCTCCTGAGGAGGCCGATCTCACCCAGTTTGCCGTCCATGCGTCACTGGAGTAGGCCAACCGCACAAGTGTTGTGAGGAATTCACTGTGCGGATCCGAGCTGGCATTGGTCCTGCCCCCTGAGACTGGTCCGGAGTGAATGCGAATTTTTGGGAACATTTCTGGCAAGAGAGGGAGTGTACCGATGCCGAAGAAACGATTGAGCGACGAACAGATTGCCTTTGCTTTGAGGCAAGCGGGACTCTGTTGCGCAAATCGGTTGAGGGCCAAGGTTCCCCTTTCCCCAGACGGACTTATCCCACTGCCTCTGTGACGGGTATGCCAAGCGCGGTGAATCCGTTCATGACCGCAACACGGAGCTGAAGCTCGGCAACCTGACGTCCAGGATCCCGTGCCATCAGTCTTTGTCCCAGCAGTTTCATGCAGTGCATCTTGGTTTCGGCACGACTTCGGCGGTGGTATCCACTCCATTTCCGCCAAAGCGCTCGGCCAAGGTATTTCGACGCCCGCAGCGCTTCGTTGCGCGCAATCGCGCCTGCGGTGTCGGGTTTCCAGGGCTTGGCGTTCTTGCGGGGCGGGACGACGGCATTGGCACCTCGGTTGGCGATGGCATCGTGGCACTTGCGCGTATCGTAGGCGCCATCTGCCGTGACACTGCCGATCTCCTGCTCGGGCGGGATCTGATTAAGCAGTTCCGGCAGCATGGGCGCATCACCAATGTTGCTACTGGTGAACTCGACTGCCCGGATTTCCAGTGTCTTTTCGTCGATACCGAGGTGAACCTTGCGCCACACGCGGCGTTTCGAGCCACCGTGCTTGCGCGCATTCCACTCGCCTTCGCCCTCTACCTTTATCCCAGTGCTGTCGATCAGCAGGTGTAGCGGCCCCTCAGAACCACGATACGGGATGTTCACGGCGAGAGACTTCTGGCGGCGTGAAAGCGTGCTAAAATCCGGTACCGACCAGTCCAATCCACTCAATCGCAGGAGACTTTCCACGAAGCCGGTCGTCTGCCTGAGCGCCATACGGAACAGCACCTTCATCGTCAGGCAGGTCTTGATCGCGGCGTCGCTATAGATGGGCTGTCGGCCTCTCTTGCCGGTCGGCCGGGCCTCCCACGTCATCTCGGGATCGAACCAGATCGTCAGAGAGCCACGACGCTTCAGCGCTTCGTTATAGGCCCGCCAGTTCTTGATCTTGTAGGTCGGGGGTGTTGGTCTGCTCATGCCCTCCAGCTATCACGCTGGATTCATGAGATGAATCCCTCACCCGATTTGCGCAACAGAGCCGCGAATTCAGCCGCAGAATGCCTGCTGACTTTGAGGCCCACCGTTGGACACTGGAATCGCCATCCGTCAGCAATCGATTGTCGATTGTAGTCAATTATAGTCAATGAACTGCCAGTCAGAGCGTTGCTGCGCGTTGTCGCAATTGCATGTGGTGCTGTGCGGGAAAAGCTTGCCGTGGCGCAGGGCTTTCCAATCTGCTGCTACCTGGCAGCTGCGGTCAGCGCATCTGCGTGGTGTACTTCGTTGGGCACAAGCCGCGCAAGGTCGGCGTCTGACAGGCCGGCCAGGGCGGGCAGCGTGTGGCGGATGTCGCCGTAGTCCCCCGCAATAGCATCGGCGAGCAAACGCACCAAGTCTCCCGGTGTATCAGCTCGCGTGACAATCCGCGCCACAGGCCCGAACGTCGCCACAGCGTCTTCCTGGTTCCGGTAGGTGCCGGCCGGGATTGTCATCGGTGAGAGGCCAGGCACGCGGGTGAAGATGGCATCGACCATGTCCGCCGGTATCTCGAGCAAGCGAACGGGGCACCGCCGGTGCGCCTCAACCATCGACGGGTTGCCAAGGCCGGAAACCCAGAAAAGCGCATCCACCGTTCCGTCGCACAACCGCTGGGCCTGGGTGTTCGGGCCAAGCGCAAGCCGACGATCCAGGGCGATGTCAAGCGCGGCCACCTCTATCAGCGCCAGCGCGATCTGCCGTGTACCGGATTGCGGCACACCAACGTTGACAGAGCGGTTTGTGAGATCGGTCAGGAGCCTTATGTCCGAACTGGCACGCACCGCGACATGCAAGGGTTCGGGATGCAGCGCCGCGATCGTGGCCAGATCGGGCGGCCTCACGCTTCGTGCCGCCATGGCGTTCGACTGAACAATGGCGAAGGTCAGCTTGCCGTCTTTTAAGCCCTCGTAATTCTCCACCGTACCACTTGTCGCCACGATGCCGCAACGATACCCGTGCGCAAGCGCATGTGCGTTGACGGACCGGCAAACCTTTGCCGCGATGGGGAAATAGATGCCTTTTACACCTCCGGAGCCGAATGCGAAGAACTTGTCTGCATCCTGCGCGCGCAGCGGGCCCAAAGCCGCGAACGCGACAGACAGGAAAAGTGCCAACCCCAAGAAACCAAAACATTTCACGGCAACTTTCCTCAACCTAAAGAAAATTCTCTCAACTTTAGAACGAATCGTGTATATTTGTCATTATGAAAAAAAGCTTTTTCATATACACATTACTTGCTGCAGTGGCGCTTTCTTCGGTCACGCCCTCAGCGGCCGAGCCTCTGTATCTTCTGGCCCAGGGCCGAGCCGAATTCGAAATCGAACCGGCGCCGTCGAAAATCCTTAACGATGGTGTGCTTGACCAGCTTCGCGACCAGCTCGAGGTCCGCTGGCTTCAGGATCGCCAGATACTACCGACCAATTCGTGGAAAACGCGCGAGGACTACCTCGTGATCGACCCGCTTGCGGAAAACGACTGGTCGCGTCTGTCGCTGCGGATAACATTGCCGACCAATCTTCAGCTTGTTGAGAAATCGTTCGAAGTGCAGCTTGAGGTCTATGTCGAACCGGTGGCGCAGGTGGCCTTCTATGGGGTGCAGGTTGTCGACCAGATCAAAAGCAAGGTGGTGCGTGAGTCGCTTTATCCCGATGCGCTCGATCAACTGGGCCAGGCCAACCACTTTGTGCTGAAGCTGAACGAGATGCAGCCGACCAACGTGATCTACAACCGCGCGGCCTCGCTGGTAGAGCCACGGTCGAACCTGAGCGCCGACGCGGCGCTTGAGGTCGTGCAGGACCTGATCCTCATCTACCGGATCGACGGCAACCGCTATTACCTGCACGAACTGGCCAAGGCGCTGAGAAAGTACCTGGCCCATGCCGAGGCACTGCCGTGGCAGGATCTTGAATTTCTGCGCCAGCTTTACCTGCACCCGAATTTCGCGGCGCTGAGTCCGACCTTGCAAGCGCGGCATCTGCACGAAATCGCGCTGCAATTTCACAACGCGGCGGATACGGATTCCATCGTCTCGGAATCGAACGGGACAACAAACCGCGATTTCGCCATGACACTGCTCAACAATATCCGCCTGCCCGAAGACCAGCCGCAAACCGAGGCCTACGAGAACGACATCCAGAACGCATTGCAGCTTCGCCTTCAGGTCACCTGCGCGGTCTCGACCGCCGGCTGTTTCAGGGAAATGCTTGAGGCGCAGCAGATCGATGCGCGCCACCCGATCGACGAACGGCGGATGGCGATCATGCTGAACCGCTACACGACCGAGCTTGAACTCATTTCGCGCCAGAGAGTTAAGAACGCAAGAAGCGACGGCGATTTCGTGGCGAGGGTCGCAGAAAGCCGGAAACTTGCGCAGCTCTGGTCGGTGTTTTCCTGCACGCTAGAACAGAATGACGGACGCCTTGCCCTTCTGGAATTCGATGAGCGCTTCGAAACTGTATCCAGATGGGCGCCCGCTATTAGAGAGAAGGCCGGACTGAGCTGTTGACGCGTCTGCGCCCACGCAGGCGGCATGACGCCACTGGCCGCAGCCGCAGACGAAAAGGAGGATGAGACATGAACCGACGCCTAATGGCCGCCATGTGCCTGATCCTGATGATGGGGTTTGTCCCGGTCGCCGGGATGACAACCGAACCGCCCCCACCCGGGTGCCCGCCCGCGCTTCCACGATGCTAACGCGTCTTGCAGGTGCCATTGCCGGGCTACTGATGTGCCTGTCGCAGGTGTCGGCGGAAGAAACGCCGTTCACGGCAGAGGAAGACGCGCAGATTGCCGCCGCGGATGCCCGCTTCGGCGTTGGCGACTATACGGGCGCCTATGAGATTCTGTCCGCGATGAACGACGAGGTGCTGTCCAGCACTGACGCGCGGACCGAACAGCAGAAACGCCTGGGCAAAGTGCTGCTGCGGCTGGGTGATTACGACGGCGCCATCGCGGCCTTCACGAATGCCATCGAGTTTCCGCTGAGCGATCAGACAACAGCACTGACGGATCGTTGCTATGCCTACCTGCAAGTGAACCTCCTGCTCGACGCGCAACAAGATTGCAGCCAAGCTCGGCGCGAGGTGGAACTGGCGCGCTTACTCGGGTCGAACGATCCGATCGAGTGGCTGACACAGGAATACCGCTCTGTCTCGCTGTCGCTGATCGAGGCGTCGCTTTTTCGCCGGTCGGGCCAGCTGCGGCAGGCGCTGGAGATTCTGGACGGCGCGACGGCGGTGATAGAGAGCAGCGCGAAGGACACGACCCGCGACGCGACCTTGCGTCTGCGGGTCGAAGACAACTGGCCACTCTACCTGTCGCGGGCCGACGTCATGGGCGAGATCGGGCGATACGAAGAGGCCCTAGCAAGCCTCAGCCAACTTGAGGCTGTCGTGCCGGACAGCGAGTTGCACCGCGTTCTCGCGACCCGAGCCTCACTTTTGCGCAATTCTGGCGAGCTTGAGGCCGCCGTGGGGGCTTGGCTTCGAGCCGCCGAGGCCGTGCCCTTACTGCAAGAGGAGAGTGGCTCGCTCGCGCGTGCCGCCAACGAATACCTGTTTCTCGCCTGCGCGTCGCTTCTGCGCGCGCAACGCCACGAAGAAGCGCTTGGTCCCTGCGGCAAGGTTGCCGAGGCGGACAAGACCAACGGCTATTTTGCCGAAGCTAACGCCGTGGCACTTCTACGCGCGCGGGGCTGGGCACAGGCCTGGCCGGAGGCCATGCGCGCCGTGCAATTGCAGGAAGAGACGCCCATCGGCACGCTGACCCTGCGGCAGTTCCTCGCTTCGGCGCAACAGTCGGCGGCAGAGACCCTGGTTCCGCGATCCCCTGGCGATGCCCCCGCCTTGACCGATCGCCTGCCGCAGGATGCTGCTGGCTTCGGGCTGGTCAATCAAGCGCGTCGTTACCTGGGTCTGTCGGAATAGCCGGGGCGTTTGCCGAAGGGAGGAATACTGTCATGAACCGGATCTGCGCCATCCTGCTGGTTTGCCTGCCCACCGCCGCTGCAGCGCAGTTCACCAAACCGTCGCTGGGCGAGCGCGGGCCGGACAATTTCGCCCGTATCGTCGTGGGGCCGGACGATTACGGTTATGTGCTGCTCGACGCGATCTGGAGCAATGTGGCCATTCCCGTTTGTTGGGAAGATCCTCAACCTGAGACAGAGGCGTATCGCGCCGCCGTGCGCAAAGCCATCGACGAGACCTGGGTGCGCTATTCGAAGCTTCTGTTCTCAGGCTGGGAGGCCTGCGCCGACGGGAACGTGCGCGGCATCCGTATCCGGATCGCCAATGATCACCCCCACGTCAAGGCGCTTGGCAAGCGGCTGAGCGGCGTGCCCGACGGGATGGTGCTCAATGCCGTCTATGAACTCGACGGCTTCGACGTTTGCCTTGCCAACGACACGATGTATGACCTTTGCACACGCGCCATTGCCGTTCACGAATTCGGGCATGCCATCGGACTGTCGCACGAGCACAACCGAACCGACCGTGACAGCGCGTGCACCGAGGCGCCCCAAGGCACGCAGGGCGACGAGGAACTGACGCCATACGATCCGGATTCGGTGATGAACTATTGTAATCCGGACTACGGTAATTTCGGCAAGCTAAGCCATTTCGACGTGCTGTCGGTGCAACTTTTGTATGGAGAGCCCGAATGAGATCCCTGCTCACCCTTCTTGCCCTGTCGCTTGCGCCCGGCATGGCTGTGGCGCAATCGCAGCTTGCGCTTATCAGCGAGGTGCGGAACGCGACCGTCTACCTGCATGTCACGTTCCGCGACCCCGACAACCTACAGAACGTGTGCGTGGACGACCAGAAGGGCACCGGTTTCATCGTCTCGCCGAGTGGGGGAATGCTGACGGCGGCGCATATCCTCGCCCACGAAACCTGTGAAGCATCCGGGTTCACAAAGGTTCAGGTCGAAGGACGGATCGGGTTCAAGTCGAGCCCGCCAGTTCCCGTGTCCGTCGCCTCCATCGTGCCAGGCATTGACGTCGCTGCGCTGCGGCTTGGCGCGCGCGCCACGGAATACCCAGCGCTCACGCCGTGTTTCGTCGATGTGCCGCAAGCCGGCACCGAACTCGTGGCGTTCGGTTTCGCTCTGGGCCAGGATCTCACCACCTTGCCCGTCATCTTTCAGGGGCTGAATGACGGAGATGGCCGCTGGCGCGTGTCGTCGCAACTGACCTACGGCATGTCGGGCGGCCCCGTGACCGACAAGCAGGGCAGTGTTCTGGCCATAGTGAAATCGGGGGTTCCCGGCGCGGATGCCGTCCAGACCGTCACGCCCGTCAGTTGGACCACGTCCGCGCTCACGACAGCCGGTGTCTTCGACACAGGTGTCTGCCCGGATCCGCTTAGCGGTACCGCAACGCCCGCGTCGGATGGCACCCAGACGCCTTCGCCAACGCCCATCTACGATGTCGAGGTGGTCATAGAAGCCCGAGCGCCCGAGCGTAAGCTCGTGTCGCGTACTATTCCCTACGATTTTGGCAGCTCCGACAGATGTGACGAAGGATGGACCACGGCAGAGCTGCGTGCCTGCCTGCCGACCGGCGCTGAGATCACGCGGCTGGAAGGGCCACGGATCCTGTCTGCCGCCAATGACGGGCGCACCTGGAACAGCGCCGATCCGGATCCAGCCTGTGTCGTGCTGCATTACGGCTATTCCGACCGCGGGCTCGACCTTGAAGGGAATTGCCGCGGCGAGGGCTGGATCGCCGCCGAATGGACGATGGAAGGGATTGCCGACGGGGCTGTCGACCGGCGTCAGAATACGCTGAGTGACCGGGTGCGCGCACCGGAAGAGACTGAGCAGTCGTTGTTCTTCAATCCCCGGCCCGGTCTGCTTGACGGTCTCAACGCGTCGCGCGCCACCTGGTCGCACCGCGTATGGGTACGCGACGCCGCCGGGGTCACGATAGCTACGCTGGGAGAGAGCGCCACGACTTCGGGAAAATTCAGCACGACGCAGGACGATGGAAATGGCACAGTCACGCTTACGATCGAGCCATAAAGAGGCGCCGCCGGAACTACGCCTTTCGAACGGACCAACGCGCCGCACTGTCCTGGCGGGCGGCAGCGCCACGCTCTTGGGCGGACTTGCCATGAGCGCTGCCCGGGCCCAGGTCGATCCCGGCCGACTGCGCCGGGCCGCCGTGGTGATCGGCGTCGACCGCACCAACCGTCTGCCGCTGTTGAAAGGAGCGGCCTCAGGCGCGCGAGACATGGAGCGTTTCCTGCTGCGCGAGGGGTTCGATCCGGTGGTGCCCCTTATAGACGACAGCGGCAAAGACATTGTGACAGTCGATGTCTTCAATGCCGTCGCCGCGCTTGTCGCGCCGGGCAATCTCGACCAACTGCTAATTTACTTCTCCGGCCATGGCTTCATGCACGGGTTTTCCGATCACTGGATTCTATCCGGCGCGCCCTACAATTCAGGCGAGACCGTTGCGGTCAAAGAATCGGCGGAGCTAGCGAGATTCTGCGGCATCCCCAACGTGGTCTTCATCTCCGACGCCTGCCGCGTGCCCACGACGAACACCGCGCTCGAGCGCATTGCAGGTGGTTACAAGATCTTCCCGGCCAGCGGGGCCTACCTGCGAAACAAGGTCGATTTCTTCTTCGGCACCGCCCCCGGAAGACCCGCATTCGAGACAGCCGAGGAAAGCGCCGCGAACCACAAGGGCGTTTTTACCGAAGCTTTTCTACACACGTTCCGCGCCCCCTGGGACGACATGATCGTTACCCTCGACAACGGGCAAGAGATCATACCCAACCGCCGGATGGAGAAATTCCTTCTGTCGGAAACGCAGGTGCGGGCGGAAAAGGCCAATATCATCTTGCAGCAGGAACCGCAGATCGATGTTGTGACCCAGGTTGATCATATCTTCATCGGCCGACACATCCCGATGTCCCTCGGTCCCGGCCGCCCCGGGCCAAGCCCGCCGCCGGAAATCGTTCCCGCGCGGCGATTCGTACGGTCGGCCTTGAGTGAGATCGCCGAATTCACGGCCTCCGACGCAATGGGGAACCAGAACGGCAAGCTCTATCCGCCTGGCGGGGCGGCAAACCGCGTTTTTGCGGTCGCGCAGGCGGAAGAGCAGATTTACTTACGCGCCGTGCGTGACCGGGCCGATCCGTTTTTCGCCGCGCCAGGCGTGACGGTGGAAGGCGCGGGCATCGCGTCGGTAACGGCGCCCGCCGGTGTCGCACTCGACCCGCCGGAGCCGCTGGATATGGGGCGAACCGCCGTCGCGGCCAATCTGAACACGGCGTTGGCGGCCACCATTCTCCTGACACTGGAAAGCGGGTTCGCCCTGCCGCTTGCGGTGCTGCGCGATCAGGCCGCGCATGTTACCGTCGAGGGCGATGCGGTTGTGGATATCCGCTACACACCGCTGGCCGGAACGGAACGTGCCGAAGTCTTCCAAGCGAACCGCGACGAAATCGAGACCCTGCGCAGCGCGGTTGGCGCCGCGGTCGTGGAAAGCACGTTCCTGTTCGGCGGGTCCGCGGAGCGCGACAGCGCCGAAGACCCGGCCGAAAGTCTCGGGGCGCGCTTCGCCGAACTGGCGCCCTTCGACCCGACGTTGGCGCTTTACGCGGCTTATGCGCTTGATGCCGCGCAGCGCGACGCGCTGGTGGCGTCGGTGGCCAGGACCAGTGCAGAGGCGCTTGGCGTGCAGCTTTTCGACCTGGTGCTGCTTTCGGGCCGTGGGCCGAATGGGTTGCGCCTGCCGGAGGGGCTGGTGCCGTTCTGTCCCGCGTTCCGCCCCGGCTGGTCCGTGGTGCGGGCCCATGACATCCCCCAGCCAGCGCCGGTGCGCGCCGCCATGCCTTTCCTGACCGACAGCCCCTGGAGTGTCTTCGCACCAGAAGGGGCACGTATCCTAAAAACCGCCATTGAGAACGGAGAGCTTCCATGATTTCACGACGCAATGCCCTGACCGGCGCCCTTGCGGGGGCCGCCATCTTGCTTGGCCGCGAGTCCTTCGCGGCCAAGCCAGAGCGGATCCTCTTCGTTCACGGCCGTGCACAGGGCGGCCGCACTCCCGACGAGGTGCGCGCCGAATGGATGGCCGCGTTCCGGACCGGCTTGTCCAAGGCAGGCGTGATAAACCCAGACGGTATCGACATTCAGCTTCCATTCTATGGCGACGCGCTCGACGAGATCACCGCGCAATTCGGTCTGCCTCTGGCCTCGAAAATCAACACGCGCGGCGATGCGCTTCAGGACGAATTCCTTATCTTTCAAGAGGAAGTCGCGAACGAGATGCGGCAGGGGGCTGGGATCACTGACGACCAGATCGATGCCGAATACGGCGACAACCCGCGCGAGAAAGGGCCGCTCAACTGGGAATGGGTGCAGGCCATAGTGCGCGCCATCGACCGCAACGCCACAGGGCTCAGCCAGCGCGCAATCGAAGTCTTCCTGCGCGACGTATTCCTCTATGTCTCGCGGCCCGGCGTGCAGCGCGCGATCGACGGCATCGTGAACACGGGGCTAGACGACCGCCCGACCGTGGTTGTTGGGCATTCCCTTGGCTCGGTGGTGGCGTTCAACATCCTTAGCCAGAGGTCTGATACGCGCGTTCCCCTGTTCGTGACGCTGGGTAGCCCGCTGGGGATTCGCGCGATCCGTCAGCGTTTCACGCCGTTGAAGTTTCCGCGAGGGGTGAGCGGCTGGTTCAACGCGTTCGACCCGCGCGATATCGTGGCGCTTTACCCCCTCGATGCGGCGAACTTCGACGTGTTGCCGGCGGTGGAAAATGCCGCCGACATCGACAACCAGACAGATAATCGCCACGGAATTTCGGGCTACCTGGACAAGGAGCGCATCGCCTCCCGCGTAGTCAACGGTGTGTAATAGCGTGGCGCAGGTCAGGAGCCATGCCGGTTATCTACATACAGCCGACAATTTAAGAGCCCGGTGTCGCGCGCGCAGCGAAAGACCGCCTCGACCGGCCACTTGTAATTTGGCTTAAAAATGCAGCAAAGTCGATGAATGACCGACCTCCCCGCTGCACGGCGGCGACAATTTTTTCGCCCTTGCTGCATATCTGGTGCTGCGAGCGCTCGTAGCGAGAAAATCGAATTCACAGGAGGGGCTCGAAGCAGCCATATTCTGCTCCGATAGTAAACGGCTGCTTGTAGTTCAAACTGACCGGTTTTCGCCTTAATAACGGTAGTTTAGTTGGATAGAAACTTCCTGTAATAACTTAATGCCGCGTCATATCGAGCATCTCATGGTAGCGCTTTGTAAAGGTTGCGCGGTTCATCCCCAACTGCCTGGCTGCCTCTGAGTAGTTTCCTCGTGCCGATTGAAAGGCCTCGGCCAGTTCCGCATGCGTTGGATGTTTGGATGGGCGGCCCATATAAGCTGGAAACTGCAACCTTTTTCGTTGCGCCCGTATCCACTTGGCATCGACCCCATGTCTTTCAGCGATCTGGGCGTCCGAATTGTCTTGTTCAAAGTCATTCATCAGCAAGTCGTCAAAATCAAATCCAAACCGAGCGAGCGCTTCCAGCAAAGCCGCCCGGCGTACTGGAAAAACCTCTTTGAGCGCTTTCAACGAGCCCGTCCGTTTTATCGGCTCCAGGAACTCCTCAGCGGTTGACGGGGTGCCGATGCCGCCTCGAAACAGATATACATGGTCTTCGAATATCCTTAGTCGTGGCATTGCGAATTCTGCTGAAAAGTCCGGTGAATTTGTCAATAGGACTGTTTGGTATTTTTCGCCGTAGTTTCAAGCAAATAACGTGTACTCGGGCGCTTTTTGTTGATCAGGCTACGAGTTTGTGATTCGTCGGTGGTATGAACCACGAAAAGCGAGCGAGATGTGCAGGATTCGAAAGCCAGACACTTGAGGACGAAGTTCTTGCTTCAGTGTGCTGACAGTAACTTCAATGAAGTGGCCCGCGAATTAGGCTTGAGTCACAGCACGGTTCTTTCCGTTAGCAACTCAAGATCTGTCTCTGCCAAAGTGCAAGAGCTGATCGCTGAGAAAATCGGCGTTCATCCAGCTGAGATCTGGCCGGAGCGCTATCCAGAGTATGAAAGAAAACCGAAATGAGTCCTTAAACTCAAGGCTCTGAAAAGGTTGAGCCCGGCGGACTGCAATCCATAACCGGGCTCGGAAAACCGTAGTCTACCACGATCTCTTCCCTTTTCATCCCATTTCCAAACTCAGAAATCAAGCGCAAACGCTCCCGGTTCGCCGGGTGCGCTCGAAGAAGCTGCGTCTGCAGCATACAAGGGATGAACACAACACATGATAGATATTCAATCTGCCTGTGCGGATCTCGCAAGGCATTCGGATACATTCGTGTCAAAAACAGCGATCCGCATATCGAAAGCTGATCATCAGCGCGAGGCTGAACATGACAACGAGATCGTGCTGAAGGATGCGAATATCTCGACGCTCATGGCCGAAACAAAAGTCATCAAATCTGACAACCGTCGCCTCAGAGCGCATTTGAACAAGTTAGCTGACATGCAGTTCGGCTCCTCCAGTGAAAAAACACCAAAGATGAAGCGCAATGGCGGCCAGGATACGTCTGAGACGTCAGCTGAACCAAAAAAGCCTGATCAAGATGGTGTTTCAGCTGATCCCGAGACGGAAAAAAACTTCAAGAAGCGTGGTACGAGGGGCAAACAGCCAGTTGTTATCCCGGATCATCTACCGCGAGAAGATCGCATTGTTGAACCGGCGCAGGGCAACACATGCTCCTGTGGCTGCAGCATGCGGCCGATGGGTGAACAGGTGATAGAACGTTTGACCTACAAACCAGCTGAAGTGCGTGTCATTCGGGAACACTTTCCCAAATACATCTGTCGGCATTGCGACAAGTTTATTCAAGCAAAGGTCCCCCCACGCGCTTTCGACTACACTCGTTTCGACGATCGATTGATCGCTGGTCTTGCGGTCTCCAAGTTTGCGGATTTCGTCCCGAACTATCGCCAGGAGCAGATCTTCAAACGCTCCGGCATCAAGTTTCACCGATCCACAATGGTGCGGCTGATGGATCAGCTGGGAGATGCGTTGGTGCCGCTTCACGAGGCGTTGGCCACGAACCTGAAATCCAGCACAAAACTGAATATGGACGAGACAGTCCTGTCGCAGTTGCTGCCTGGAAACGGCAAGACAAAGACATGCTATGTTTGGGCGTTGTGCCGCGACGATCGACGCTGGTTGGGGAACGCACCGCCGGGAGTGGTCTTCAATTTCGAGGAATCCAGGCGCGGCGCACATGCCGAAAAAATCCTGAACGGATTTTCCGGCACGCTGCAAGTCGATGGTTATGCTGGCTATAATCGCCTGATGTGGGATGATCGAGACGGCGGCCCTCTGACACTTGCCTACTGCTGGGCGCACGTACGCCGTAAATTCCTTGATGTGTTCAAGGCGACCAAGTCGGAAAGGGCGGACGAGGTCATAGCGTTGATCAACCGGATTTATGATATTGAACGCGCAATTAAGGGCGCGACCGCGCCGGTTCGGCTGGCGCTGCGTCAAAAGGAAGCGAAACCAATCGTCGCCAAGCTTTTCGACCTTCTTCGTCAGGTGGCCGGTGAGATATCAATGAAATCACCGCTTGGGGCGGCGATCACCTATACAATGAAGCTTCAACATGGGCTGACTGTCTTCCTGGATGACGGGAGGGTGGAATTCGACAACAACGCAGTTGAGAACACCATTCGCCCGATTGCGTTGCTCAGAAAGAATGCGCTATTTGCCGGATCCGAAATTGGTGGCCGCAATTGGGCATTGATGGCCAGCATCATCGGCACCTGCAAGCTGAATGGTGTTGAGCCCTATGCTTACTTGACCTGGTTGTTCGAACGAATGGCCGCAGCTCATCCGAGATCTGAGTACGACAAGCTTCTGCCTTGGCATTGTCCCAAGGGGCGCTTCGGCATCGAGTAAGTCAGCATTCCAGAACTGCGTCAAACCTGTCCGGTTCCGCCGGGCAGGCCAAAGGCATGCGGGCGGGAAGCAGACCTGCGCTGCACGAGCGCCTACAACAAGCCCCTTCTCTAAAGCGGACACTTGGATTGCGGCAGAAAATCGAGAATTCACCTTGCAGTCCGGAACATAGTCCAGAGCAAGCACTGAGATAAGGTTGCTCCCTCTTGGCCCTGCTTGAAAGCATCATCATTTGGGTGCAGCTGCAAGGCTTCTGCAAAAAAGGAATTGGCGTTTTTCACAGGAGCAGATCGCCTCCACGAAACTCTAAACGTCTGTATTATCTTGTTGTAGAAATACTGCCGTTGAGCGATGGAAATTGATCCTGCAACGCGGCTCATCAAAGTAGACATTCGCCGCACCCACGAACCTGATAGCAAGCCGCGCCTTCTGCCATTTCGTAAGGGAAAGTGGTCATCCATTCATGGGTGCCATCTTTCGCCAATGGCGGCTCTTTCATCGTGGCGACGTCCGTCCCATTCGTACCCTGCGGCTATGGATATCAGCGTTTCAGAAATTCTGGGATGCGAATTACCAAATCGCGTAGCCAATTCACGATACCGGTCGGCAAGGCGTCTTTCTTGCTCACCTCCATCATATGGGCCTCGCGACGTGACACCTCTCGCGTTACCTACTCCAAGGTTGAAGCGTTCCCTCAAACCACCGTTCTCCGGGCGATCAAGGTAGTCCAGAACACACGGGGGCAACCAGTCGTCCCATGAACGATGCCGGGCTAACCGGGCCAGCACTGCGCCTAGATGCGTCTCAGCAACTTCTTTACGTCCAGCCTCCTCGGCCTTGCTCAGCGCAGTGTCTGCCCAAGAGTTGAACTCGTCCGCGTCAATGTGGCCTTCTGGATCAAGGCCCGGAATCTGGTTCCACCCCTGAAGTCCATGATACGCCAACTCTGCGAGGAATTCACGCCTCTCAGGGGAAAGTCCATCTCTCTCAGGCTCCTCTACGCCATCCCGCCGTCGATAGTGCCAACAGAGAAGTTCAATGAACAAACTAGGATCACTGGCAAGCTGTCGATGTAACGCTAGCGTTCTCTTGTGGTGTCGGTGCCCATGGCGGCACAGTAACGGTACGAAAGGTAATTCAAGGTTGGCGATTTGCTCGTCAGTAATTCCTTCCGCTTCATCGAGAAACTGGAACACTTCATCCAGCCTGTATGCTTCAGGAAAGTGTCCTTCGGGTTCTTCTCCACGCGCAATGGCCTGGAGTATATTGATCCACAGATTGGCAGATAAACGACCTTCAAAAAATTGAACGGCGGAAAACGCAGAGCGGGGTCTCTTGAAATCAAGTAACTTGGTTACGGCGTATTCAACATCTTCAACAGGTGTATCATCCCACACACGTATTGATGTCGAATTCCAGAAAGTAGCGGAGATGTCATCTCCGAGGGTTTCTGCGACTTGCCAACCGACCGGAGTTCCGGGAAGGTTCTCTGCAATCCTTGATCTGCTCTCCTCATCTTCCAGAAGGCATTGTTCTTCAAGAGCACGGACTGCTTGGTTAAGGTCGATCCAACTTGTACTCCATATCAGTTGCCTCAAAAACGTATTCGATTTATCGCTGACTTCTGACCGAAGGGCTTTGCCAAGCCAAAAAACAGCCGTTTCGACGCTTGCTTCTTGGGGTAGTAGCACTTGCGCGACGATATCTGGCTGTTTCACGCTCAAGGCAAATGCGAGAACGGCTTCATCTCCTAGTTCTTGCTCAATCTCTTGAAGCGCAGCCTGACGCCGCTCTTGTACAAGTGTATTCCGTTCTTGCCACGACAAGCGCCCTTCACCTTCGTCTTCCACCAAGGCTCGCCATTCAACATACGAATTCTCGAACAGCCATTTATGGCGAGTCGTGGGAGAATGCGGTTCAAGAGTGGCCTCCATGCGCCGCAGAGCCGCCACTAGTTCTTCTTCCTCGTCGCTTTCCTGATAGGCCTGCATGACATCACGCTGCCGGAGATTATGCCTAAGTTCAGCTTTGTCTTCGTCACTGGCGGCACTCGACCAGTTTTCGACTTCGGATACCAGACGAGCTAAGTCACTCGGGTGCAACCGTGTTACCACCTCTAGGAGCTTTTCGAGTTCCACTTTGTCGAATGGCGACATGTCGAGAAGCAGGCGGCTGGCTTCTAGGGCTGCTTCGTGAACATCTACATTTGTGGGGGTTCGCACCTCAGCATCTAGAGCCCGCCACTGCGGTCTGGCTGTTCTCGACGCGAAGCCAGGTCCACCTCCCGGTAGAAGCGAAATGCAAACATCCATTGTTGGGAGCCTGTATTGATCAGACAATCGACGCAGGACGCGCATCCGTTCATCAAGTCCAAGAGCAGTTGAGGGCAACCAAGCTAAAAACAGCGAACGTGCCGTCGATTTTGGAGAGTTTGACCAGTTATCTTCGACCTCGATCTGGCGCAATCCAAACACGATCTCGGCAACACGCGAAAAATAGCCCGGGTGCCAAGCCAAAATCTCCAACGACCAAAGTAAATTGGTTCGCAAGCACTCCCCGCTCCCGATGCCATCAGTCGTACCCATAATCGCACGTATCGCAGGTTCTGGTTTGCGAAGCTCTGCTTCCAGACAATCAAGGAATGCAGTGGGGGACGCCTCGGCCAGGGTTCGCAACTGCCCCCGAATGGAGAGCCAACGTTCTTCGTCAGCGTCTTGCATCAGTGAACGAACGATTTGGCCGATACGATGGGACAGGTCAATTCCTAGTCGCCCCCCACAGATTTCAGCACCATGCACGGACAGAATGCAGAGTGCATCACCCAAACCAGAAAGCAGAGCGCCCGAGAAATTTCGGGCGTGTCCAAGAACATTCGCCATATACCATTGGTCTTGGGGAAGATCTAAGGCGGGGTCTCTATCGCCGAGAAGCTCCAGAGCGAGTTGGAAGAAGCGATCCAAGTCGCCCCTTTCGATGTATGGCCCCACTGCGAATAGTGCATCAAGTTGCGATACAACTACGTTTACATGGCCGTAGCGAGCAATTGGTGCGTCATCTAACGAGAGCAAATCATCCCTAAGTGCCTCGACATCGCTGTCCTCTAACTCGCCAAGGAGCTGCAAAACTGTCTCATCGTCCGTGTTTTCATGTTCAACCCAAGAGCCTGCCATTGCAAAGGGGAGCAAACGTTTGGCTGATGCTCGGTCCCTTGCCCAAGTAGGTCGTCGAACGTCTGGGTCACTGGAGAGCTGGCGCCTCAGAACGGGAACAGAATGCCCCACCTTCAGCGCCAAGCTGTCGGCATCATCTCGAGGCAAACCCATACGCTCAAGCTCTGTGCGGAAAGCCTCTGCCGGGACATGTGAGAGAAGGAGAGCTTCGCGAACATCCAATCGGCCTTTGGGGTACGCGCGAACAATGGTTAAATTCCGGCGATCACCAAAGTCTGGGTCGTCACCTTCCTTCACGTCGGCAATGACAATCAGATGGCCGGGACCCGCAGAAATTCTGGCTTCGCTTGATGTCACCACAAGCGTTTCATCTAACAGTTCAACGGCATCAGCTTTGATCAACGAGGCGATAACAAATGCCACGGCCTCTTCTCTGTCGTCAGCTTGAACCGGAATGACGGATTGACGGTCCCGTAGTTTTTCCAACAAGGCCTGTTGCTCATTGTGTCTTCTGGTAGCAACAAGCCCAATCGACAATGGGGGGGGCGATGCCGTCGCCCAACTGCTCCACCACTCACGGGGTGTCTTTAGCCCAGGCGAGGCCATCCCTAGTTTTTCACCCAACCAGCGAGCGGTGGCAGGGGCTTCCTCTAGCCAAGTTTCGAGGTCTATCGCATCGTATGCTTCGACAGACGCCCAGGTGCCTTCGCGACGACGCTCTTCGAGCCAATCGTCTTTCCCGTTCCATCGTCGCGGCGTTACGAAAACAAAGCTGCTGTTTTCACGCTTGTCTTGAGAGGTTTCGTCAGTTCGCTTCCTATAGTCACCCTCAGCTTTCGCGCGAGGGTCTTGGTTGCAGCCCATTTCCCAGACCCCTCGACCCGCAGGCACCCAAGTGGTCGCAGTTTCACATTCTGTTTGCCCGTCGAGGCCAGGCAGATCGACTGCTTCGTTACCAGGAAAACGCATTGATACTAGCGAATTTGTAGTCTCGCGAATCAATCGGCGAACTAGAATTGGCAGACTGCTTCGACATTCATGACGGTCAGCCCATTGGCGTATTGCGGTTTCATCAATCGGCACCGGAACCTCGTTTGAATGTATTTCTGAAAGACAACTCAACCCAAAGATATTGGCGCCTTTGGCTTTCTTCAATCATCAAGGAGCAAAGCAGATCCGCTGTTGTTGTCTGGACTTCGCACTTGCAGAACTTCCGTTTCCCGCCCGTTGCCAGGGGAAGAGGCTTGTTTGGTGCCGGTTTTTCGCACCCTCAGCGAACAACTGGAAGGTCCCACGGGAGACGCTGGATGGTTGGAAATGCTGCACTCGGTTGCCAATGACTGCTCTGACGACCGCTGCATTGCGGCGGCGGGTTGTGACGAGTGTCTGCAATGGGCCGCAAAGTGCGCAAATTTGAGTTCTCGTATTGGCGCGTAGCGCCAATATAGGCTTTAGAGGCCTATGTCTAAAGACGCCAAATAGGGGGTCGGATGCAACGCTTACGGCAAACCCGGTGCGGTTCAACCCGGCTTTTTATGGCTTGGTTCCTTGACGTGCTGTGGCTACCCAGCCACAGCACTACTTGGCTTCCTTTGCTTCCACAGTGCTTCCAGCGGAGAGGCGGCGCCAAACGCAAGAAGCCCCGCGACTTCGGAGTGTAAAGCATTGTAATAATTTGATGTTTTTGGTTGCGGGAGCAGGATTTGAACCTGCGACCTTCAGGTTATGAGCCTGACGAGCTACCTGGCTGCTCCATCCCGCGTCAGGTTTTTTTGTATCGTTTAGAGAGATGTTTGGATTTTACTAGGTTTGGCGGTGACCTACTCTCCCAGGGCTTGAGCCCAAGTACCATCGGCGCGACAGTGCTTAACTTCCGGGTTCGGGATGGGACCGGGTGTTTCACTTGTGCTGTAGCCACCAAACCAAGAAAAATCCAACTCCGACGGCCTTGCGGAGCAAGGCTGGCGAGCGGCAGGCAGCGTATTTGCTTCAGCAAATGCGCGTTGCCGCCCGGTTGCTGTGTCACCGCCGGGTAGCGGCAGGCACAACAACCTGCGTCGGTTACAATCAACAGTCCAAGTTTTGCGTTTTGGGATGTGTTTGCTTATTTGGTTCCGTGTAACACTGTCTGTTACTGGATCAAATCAAGCCTATCGGGCGATTAGTACCGGTCAGCTGAACGCATTGCTGCGCTTACACCTCCGGCCTATCGGCGTGGTGGTCTTCCACGGCCCTCAGGGATACCTTGTTTTGAGGGGGGCTTCCCGCTTAGATGCCTTCAGCGGTTATCCTGTCCGATCATAGCTACCCAGCACTGCTATTGGCATAACAACTGGTCCACCAGTGGATCGTTCACCCCGGTCCTCTCGTACTAGGGGCAACTCCTCTCAAGTATCCTACACCCACGGCAGATAGGGACCGAACTGTCTCACGACGTTCTAAACCCAGCTCACGTACCTCTTTAAACGGCGAACAGCCGTACCCTTGGGACCTGCTCCAGCCCCAGGATGAGATGAGCCGACATCGAGGTGCCAAACACTGCCGTCGATATGGACTCTTGGGCAGTATCAGCCTGTTATCCCCGGCGTACCTTTTATCCGTTGAGCGATGGCCCTTCCACGCGGGACCACCGGATCACTATGGCCGACTTTCGTCTCTGCTCGACTTGTCAGTCTTGCAGTCAGGCTGGCTTCTGCCATTGCACTCAACGAGCGATTTCCGACCGCTCTGAGCCAACCTTCGCGCGCCTCCGTTACTCTTTAGGAGGCGACCGCCCCAGTCAAACTACCCGCCACGCAGGGTCCCGGATCCGGATAACGGACCGCGGTTAGACATCAAGAGTGCGAAGGGTGGTATCTCAAGGGAGGCTCCACCGGGACTTGCGTCCCGGCTTCGATGCCTACCACCTATCCTGCACATCACAATCCTGATGCCAGTGCGAAGCTGTAGTAAAGGTGCACGGGGTCTTTCCGTCTAACCGCGGGAAGCCTGCATCTTGACAGGCAATTCAATTTCGCTGAGTCGATGTTGGAGACAGCGGGGAAGTCGTTACGCCATTCGTGCAGGTCGGAACTTACCCGACAAGGAATTTCGCTACCTTAGGACCGTTATAGTTACGGCCGCCGTTTACCTGGGCTTCAATTCGGAGCTCTCACCCCTCCTTTTAACCTTCAGGCACCGGGCAGGCGTCAGACCCTATACGTCGCCTTACGGCTTCGCAGAGCCCTGTGTTTTTAATAAACAGTCGCCACCCCCTGGTTTGTGCCCCCGGATCCAAGTTGCCTTGAACCCGGGCCTCCTTCTCGCGAACTTACGGAGGTATTTTGCCGAGTTCCTTCAACATCGTTCTCTCAAGCGCCTTGGTATTCTCTACCAGTCCACCTGTGTCGGTTTAGGGTACGGTCTGATGGAGGGCTATTTCCAGGGACCAATCAGCGGCCCGCCCAATCCGATAAGGGCGAACAACCTTCATGATCCGTCACATCCTCCTGGCCTAGGAATATTAACCTAGTTCCCATCGCCTACGCCTTTCGGCCTCGGCTTAGGGGCCGGCTTACCCTGCTCAGATTAGCTTTAAGCAGGAACCCTTGGACTTTCGGCGAGAGTGTCTCTCACACTCTTTGTCGCTACTCATGTCAT